>CANJNY010000315.1 GCA_947475715.1 Prolixibacteraceae bacterium | reverse complement strand
TTTTGCTGAATGCGTGCTTGCCAACTGCCAGAACGCTTACGAAATGATGCCATAATCAGTCTCCAAAAGGACAGGAGAAGGACAAGTAGCAAATTTTGATGAGATTAACTAATTAGATTAACTCTAACTGCTTGATATTACTGGGGTGAACGACGGGGCTCGAACCCGCGACAACCGGAATCACAAAAAAGATATCATGAATCATAGCGTTAAATAAATTATCCAGCATAATCAATAACCATTAATTCATTGCTTCTAATTATTTAAACACCTCTATGCACCCTCCGGTCTATTTCCGGTCTTGAAAATCTAATAATCCAAAAATCGAATTTAACTAATAAAAGCTTCTGCGAATCATCCTGATTTTTTATGTAAATCCACTCCGGTCACTGCCCTGTCCATTGAGTCACCGATGCACATTTTTTTTGCATCACATTCGTAATAGCATTCACTGATCCTTTACCGGAGCTTTCTTCGGAGTCGAGGACTGATAGTCCTTGCCTCTCCAATCCTTCGCTGATCTGATTGTCCACACAAAAACAGCAACCTCTCAAGGCCCCGTGTTTGCTCGGTCGTGCGAGCAGAGGACTGAAAATCCTCATGTCGTAAATTCTGTTATTACGCCGGTCAACATGCATCCTGAAGGCTTCGATCTGATCGGGGCTTTTTTTATGCTTGATGTGCTGGAGGTAAGGTCTTATTACTGTCTTTTGTGACCTACGTGGATTTAGGATATGCCCCGATACTCAAGGAAAGTTACGAGAGATGAAAAGCTATATCGGCATAGCTGGGCTATATAGTTGCCACCATTTTCAAGTGATCTGTAAGTTTAGACTAAACAATATATAGCGTGAGGTAATTATGTGTTGTATTTACTGGGACCATATGAGATAGTAATTTCTTCAATTTCTTCAATTTCTTTAATTTCTTCAATAATCGGAAATTGGCTCTATTCGACTTACAGCCTTTTAATTTATGTTTAAAAGACTATGAATTTAGTCATGTTGAAAGTGATTTATATAATTTATCGCTAAAGTGGTTATGTCTGACTAGGAAAGTAAACAGGCATATTGCGAAGCGCATAAAGCTACACCTCAACACTTACAAACAATGAATACTTTGATTATGAAATATAAACAGATAGTAGCGTTAACTTCCTTATTAGCTATAACAGCCAATGTAAAAGCTACACCGACAAATGAAGAACTATATGGAATGATATTAGATTTAAAAAAAGAAGTATCAGAGTCAAAAACGAGAGAAAAAGATCTCCATGCAAACCTCGATAAAGCAAATGCAGAATTAGGGGCGGCAAAAAAACAATTGGGTGCATTGCCAAAAACCGAACTGATAGTAACTGCGGTGAAGCAACTGGATGAGATTAAAAAAGATGAACCACCAAAGATACCAAATATTAAAGAGGGTTTCTCTGTTTCAGCAGGCGCTCTCTATGTTAAGCCGATTACTGATGATTATTTAGAAGATGAAGTTAATTACGACCCTGGATTTCAGGTTTCGACCGATTATCAGGCTAAAAATAATTGGGACTATGCTTTAAAATTTAAACGATTTCAATCTACAACTAATATTTATTCTTCTTATTCTTATTCTCCTTATACCCTCAATTACAATGTATTGGATTTAGAAATCGGCAAGCAAATAACCTTGTCGGATAACACTTCCTTAAGAATATCAGGTGGCCTCCGCTCAGCAATTATTAATGAAAAAAATAATCACCACAATACTTACAATTATAACTCCACCTACTATTCGAATTTTTACTCTGAGGGGGCTAATTTCTGGGGAATCGGTCCACGAATTACGGCCGACCCAACTTGGAAACCCTTCGGCAATAATTTTCGGGTTTTCGGCAGTGTGTCGGGCAGCTTTCTGATGGGGCAACGAAATGATACCTATTCCAATTCCCATTATTCTGAGAGCGAAAGACATACCGACACTATTGGTATGTTAGATGCAGGCAGTGGTTTTGGTTACACCATAAAAACCAATTCAACCGATATCGATTTAAAAACCGGCTACCAACTTGAGCGGTGGATAAATAAAAACAATGGTAATGTTTTTAGCGGATATCATGGTGCTTACGGCACGATAGCTATCAAATATTAGGCACTTTTCGGATTCCAGTATGTATTAGTAGCTAATAAAATAACCGATGAATTTCATTCTTACTCACATTTTAAAAAGAATTGAATAACCGATAATATCTTTTTAAATCAAGAAAACAACAAGCCTTACATGAAGATGTAGGGCTTTTTTATGTCCGAAAGAAAACCCCCGGCCTGATCACTCAAACTGATCGGGCCTTTTTTATGCCCAAAATATAGGAAGAAAACCCATGCTGAAAATACATAACCGCTCCCAACTCCACCACATAACCGATCCCGACATACACAAACTGGTCACCTTAAGACTTTCCCAACTGGATTCAATCCATCCATCTCCAATGATCATCATGGAACATGGCGACAGCCTATCGGACATCGAAAAAGAAATCGGCTTCCCCATCCTGACCAACCTTTTCGACGACATAAGTTACCCCGATCCTGACTTCATACCTTTCTGTGAAGCCCTCGAAGATCACGGAGACTGTTACGAAATGCTGTTCATTCTCGGTGACGGTGAAGAGGCCATTGAAATATTCATCCCCAAGACCGGTGTCGATTCAGAGCTTTTGTCCATGTGTGCCGATTTTTCCGTCAAAGTCCACTCAACTTAAATGTTATTTTCAGTAAATAGCCACGAATACAATCTAAAACTAAGAAACTCAGCCGATCGATTCTTTCATTTCTAAATTTACGAAACTCTCTCTGATCAAGTTGAACGCGGAAAAATGAGTATCTTATCCAGAATAACCCTGAAAGGAAAAACCTATGTTCACTTTAACTTTACTCACCATCAGTTCGATTTCACTACTGTTCACCACAACCCGTCTGTTCGGTGTAGTTTGTCTGACCCTGATTTCTTACCAATACCCACTAA
>CANJNY010000314.1 GCA_947475715.1 Prolixibacteraceae bacterium | reverse complement strand
CAAGTCAAACGCAGAGAAAAAAGACTCCAATCTCACCCCTGAGCGTCTACGATTCTAAAGCGAGCTTTAAAACCGACGTAATACTATTTCAATGGCAGGTTTTTTTCTTTATTACTATTGAAAAACAGTAAAATTGATTTTTGATTGCCTTTTTAAATTGACCATGTTCTGGAAACTCACCCAAAACTACCATGACAAAAACCATCTCGCCGTTTCCTGCAAAGGAAGCAAAAAAACAATTTGGAGAAAACTTGACCACCTGTGAACTTTAATAGGTGTAGTTTTTAATCTAAATATCCTTATGTTGTAACATTTATTAATAAATTTGCAGCAAATAAAAGCATGTTTAAATTAATTGTTATAACAAATGAAAGCAAGTATTATTAATATCGGTAATAGTCAGGGGATAATTTTACCATCTGCTATTTTGAAAAAATTAAATATTGTTTCAAAGGATGAAGTTGACATTTATATTGATAATAATGCCATCGTAATTAAGCCAAAGCCGCGAATGGGCTGGAAAAAATTATTTGCATTAGCAACAGAAACAAGCAATTCAGAAGGTGATCTATTTGAGGGCTTAGCTAATAAATTTGACGAGGAGGAATGGAAATGGCAGCAGTGAAAAGGTTCGATTTCTGGTTGGTAGGCTTAAATCCGACACTCGGTTCAGAGATAAGCAAAAACAGGCCCTGTCTTGTTGTCTCACCTGATGAAGCAAACCAATTTCTCAATACCGTTACAATTGTTCCTTTAGCAAGTACAATTAAAAACTATCCAACTCGCGTGAATTGTTTTTTTGAGGAAAAAGCTGGTCAGTTGGCAATTGATCAGATAAGGAGTGTCGATAAAACCAGGCTTATTAAAAAACTAGGAACTTTGGAAGATGAGGTTTCAATGTTGCTTTGCAGGGTATTGGTTGAAACATTCAAGTTTTAAACCTGGATGCAGCCAATATGCAAACACAACATAAATCCACTGAAAATTGGAAAAAAACGAGCCTAAACTAAAACAAGGAAACGTTTCTTCACACCTGTTCTGTGAGATTCTGGCAACCGGGTTCTTCGATTGAATAACTATTCGGAAGAGTTTGTAATCCTGTTGATGACACTTTTCAACAACGGATCACCCGGAACGACCAAACGATATCCCGGAATACCGGAACGTGAGGTGATGGATGTTTCTAATTCGTTGAGGCTGTAAGAGTGTCACTTGAGTGAGATAATCTTTAAAATTCATGGTCTTACATGATGCCCCTTCATTGCATAATAAAGTATAAACATAAACAACGGAATTGGGGTCAGAAATCCAATAGACATTGAATAGAGATCTGAAATATGCCCCATCAGCGGTGGAAATACGGCACCACCTACTACGGCCATAACAATTACCGAAGCCCCTTTTTTTGTCTGTGGTCCCAGATCTTTTATTCCCAAAGCAAAAATGGTGGGGAACATTATTGACATTAGCAAAAACACAGTATAAAGTGCGATAAGCGATACCCAACCCAAATTCATACTCACAATGGGTAACAGCAAAATGCTCAATCCGGCATTAATTGCCAGAATCCTGGCCGGTTTTACCCTGCTCATAATGTAACTTCCTGACATTCGGCCGATCATAAAAAGGGCGAATCCGATAGAGAGAAAATAGGGGCCATTTTGCACGTCAAAACGGGGATATTGGTTTTTATCCGTTACAAAATTGATCAGGTAACTGAAGATTCCTGTTTGGGCGGCGACATAGCAGAACTGAGCGATTACACCCGTTACAAAATGGGACTGTTTTATTAGCGGCTTATGAAAGGACGGTTTTTTGCCAACAGATGTCTCACGGATTCCATGTCCGTGACCAGTTTCTTCCTCAGATATTTCAGGTAATGGAAGACGCAGGAAAATTAGCGCGACAATTAGCACAACTAGTCCGATGGAGGCAAAAGGGAGGATCATGGAGGTCAGTTTCTCGCCCGGAGCAGCGCCCTGGTTGCCATAGATATAAAGCCCGATAAGGGGACCGATGACCCATGCCAGGCCATTAAATGACTGTGAAAAATTAATTCGCTGTGCCGCAGACTCTTTGGTTCCCAGTTTGGTCGCATAAGGATTTGCAGCAGTTTCAAGGGTTGCCAGACCGCATCCAAGGATAAAAAGACAAGAGAGAAAAATCCAGAAAGACTCAAACGAGGTTGTCGCTGCAATCAGAAAGGCCCCTGCGGCAAAGAGTGACAACCCCAGAACTATCCCCTTTTTATACCCGTATCTGCGCATAAAGAATCCGGCAGGAAGCGCCATTCCGAAATAGGCTCCATAAAGGGAAAACTGAATCAGACTGGATTGAGATTTGGTTAAATGCAGGATCTGCTGAAAATGTTTATCGAGTGTGTCAATCATTCCATGGGCAATTCCCCAAAGAAAAAACAGAAATGAGATAAAAATAAAGGGTATCAGATACTCTTTGGTGGTAAGACTGTGTTTGTTTGACATTGCTTTTATGATTAATTTAAATATTTCAATCTATCGAATTAAGGAATATTTCTCACCTATATTCCCAGCATGGGTATATTAAAGCAAATGAGAGGCATATAGTTTTTTTAGTTAGTTTTTTGCCAGAATCAGTTTGGCAGAATGGGGCTCTAATTTGGACAGGGTATAATTACCTTCAAATTCACCCAGCTTTTCGTCGGTCCAGAAATCTGTTAGTTTAGACTTGTTTTTAAGGGTTACAGACAAATTTATGGTTTCTGTTTCGCTCCAGTTAAAGAAATAATAGTATTGTATGTCTCCCATGTCGGTTACGGCGGTTTCCATCTTAGCGTCTGAAAACCGCGCTCCTTTGCCGGTTGGTTTTAGTAATTTTTTCAGGATGGCCAACTCTTTCTCCTTCAGAAGGGAAGCTTTATCACCGCTAAGCATCAGCCCGCCAACGGCATGTGCCGAAGTGGCATTGAACATCCATTCGTTGGGTTCGATGGCCTTTTTGCCGCTGAAAACAGTATCGTTGGCAAGTACGACACAATCAGGGTCAGCATCCCATAATTT
>CANJNY010000313.1 GCA_947475715.1 Prolixibacteraceae bacterium | reverse complement strand
GAGGGTTAACCTCGGCTACAGGTTCATTGAAAACATTATTTGGAACAATCAAATCGGATTGGAAACTGGAAAACCAAAGGTTGACCTATTCCTGCTCGATCCCGCCAAACAGTTCAGCCACCGTTAATCTCGAACATTCAGAGGCAAAGGATATCACAATCAATAATCTTCCACTCTCAAAATATGGATTGGAAAAGTTTTCTGAAAATAATCAAAAGGTAAAAATTGAACTTGGCAGCGGAAATTATATATTCGTGCTTCCATATAAATAAAAAAATATTGAACCCGCTTTGGGGTTCCAAAAATTGCTCGTTCATCAACCTCCGGTTGCACCGAAGGCCATTAATATTTATGTCTTTCAGACTTATGAAAGAAAAACCCTGATGAAGGGTGTAATTTGAAAGGCTATCAATATTCCGGTCTTTCAGACTTTTTAAGTATTTAAAACTCTGAAAAGGGTTTAATTTGAATAACCGTGAGTAAAACCCACGGATGGAGATAATGTATACCTTGCAGCCCTGAAGGGGTTGATTGTCAATACGATAATAATTAATAAATAAATCACTTCAACAACGCCAACTAATGATGACAATCACTACACAAAAAAAATGGATCACCCTGCTGCTTTTCCTTATAGCGGGAAGCCTGACGGCTCAGGTAAAGCTCTCGCCCATATTCTCGAATAATATGGTACTCCAGCAGGGAATGGAAATCCCGGTCTGGGGATGGGCCTCCCCGGGCGAGAAGGTTACCGTAACCCTCGAAAAAGGGAAAGTCACTGCCAAAGCCAATAAGGACGGAAAATGGACACTTAAACTACCTGCCATGAATTACGGGGGTCCCTTCACGATGACCATCAAGGGAAAAAATATGCTGGCCATCGAAAATATTATGATCGGTGAAGTATGGGTCTGTTCGGGACAATCCAACATGGAATTTTATCTTATAAACAGTAATAATGGAGATGCTGAAGTAGCAGCCGCGGAGTATCCCCAAATACGACTCTTTTCGGTCAAAAAAAGAATCTCACAAAAACCTCAGGAGCAACTCGGAGAAGGAGAGTGGCTTCCATGCTCACCTGGTTCATCTCCCCGTTTTTCTGCCGTAGGGTATTTCTTTGGAAAGGCTCTCTATGAAAAATTAAAAGTCCCGATCGGACTAATCAATACCTCCTGGGGTGGCACGATAGCTGAGACCTGGATGAGTAATGAAATGATCGCTGAAAATCCCGATTTTGCCAAACAAATGGATCAACTGAAAAAGATCGATCTGAATGATTATGCGCGAACTCTTGAGAATGAGGTCAAAGCCAGAGTTGGTTCTACCTCCACTGTTGACATGGGTATGGAAGGTGGATTGCCGGTTTGGGCAGCACCTGAGTTTGATGACACCTCGTGGAAAACGATGAAACTGCCCGGATATATCGAGAACAACGGATTGGCAGGGGTTGACGGAATCATCTGGTTTCGCAAAGAGGTGGAAGTTTCGGATGCCGAAGCAGGTAAACCGGCAACGCTAAGCCTGGCCAAAATCAACGACTCCGACAATACCTATCTTAACGGCACCCTGATTGGAAGCAATAAACTAATTGCAGAGCGATCACGTGTTTATAAGGTCCCGGCCGGTTTACTGAAATCGGGAAAAAATATAATCACGGTTCAGGTCGAAGATATTGGTGGAATGGGGGGCATTTATGGCGATTCAACAGCTCTTAAATTAGAGTGCAGTGACCGAACTATTTCTCTGAGCACCTATTGGAAATACAAAGTTGGCGTGGTAAAATACAATGCAGTTTTGAGCCCTAATTCCTACCCTACCCTGCTGTTTAACGGAATGATTAATCCTTTGATCCCCTACGGAATAAGGGGTGCCATCTGGTACCAGGGAGAGAGCAATGCAGAGAGAGCTAAACAATATCAGCGGGTATTTCCCGATCTGATCAAGGACTGGCGCAACCATTGGAATCAGGGAGAATTTCCATTCTTCTTTGTCCAGCTTGCAAGCTTTATGAAGGCTGATTCACTGCCTAAGGAGAGTAGCTGGGCTGAACTTCGGGAAGCGCAAAGTATGACACTTGCCCTGCCAAATACAGGGATGGCCGTCACCACTGATGTTGGAGATCCGGTCAATATTCATCCCACCGATAAGCAGACAGTTGGTAAAAGGCTCGCCTTGTCTGCCCTGAAAACTGCCTATAAACAAGATGTCCTGTTTAGCGGCCCCATCTACAAAGCCATGAGCATAAGCGGTAATAAAATAACGCTTACTTTTGATCAGACGGGTGATGGTTTGAAGATTAAGGATAAATATGGCTATGTAAAAGGTTTTACGATTGCAGGAGAAGATCATAAATTCCACTGGGCAAGTGGTAAAGTGACAGGAAAGAATACGCTCGAAGTTTCAAGTCCTGAAGTCCTCCTACCCGTAGCAGTCCGTTTTGCCTGGGCAAACAATCCCGACGATGCCAACCTCTACAATAGTGCCGATCTTCCCTCATCCCCGTTCAGAACCGATAAATGGAAGGGTATAACTGAATAATTATTACTTAAAACTTAATTAATTAACAAAACCAACAACATGATTCTTAAAACAAAAAAATGGATCACCCTGCTGCTTATCCTTTTAGCAGGAAGCCTGACAGCTCAGGTAAAACTCTCACCGATCTTCTCAAATAACATGGTTCTCCAGCAGGGAATGGAGATCCCGGTCTGGGGTTGGGCATCCCCGGGCGAGAAGGTTACCGTAACCCTCGAAAATGGGAAAGCCACTGCCAAAGCCAATAAGGAGGGTAAATGGACACTCAAACTACCTTTAATGAATTATGGCGGCCCCTTCACGATGACCATCAAGGGAAAAAATCTTCAGACCCTCGATAATATCCTCATTGGCGAAGTTTGGGTCTGCTCGGGCCAATCGAATATGGAAGTCGGCATGTTAGGCGTCAAAAACAGCGAAGCCGAAATTGCAGCCGCCAATTTCCCCGATATCCGTCTGTTTACGGTTAAAAGACGCATCTCCGGAACACAACAGGAGCAACTTGAGG
>CANJNY010000312.1 GCA_947475715.1 Prolixibacteraceae bacterium | reverse complement strand
TCATTAGCTATTCAATTTCAGCAGCGATTCGATCCGGCTTGTTTGATGAAGTTATGGTATCTACTGATGGTGCTGAAATTGCTTCAGTGGCTATCTCATGTGGTGCATCAGTTCCTTTTTTACGAAGTGCAAAAAATTCAGATGATTTTGCCACAACAGCTAATGTGATTGAAGAAGTACTCGATCAATATCAAGAAGTTCAACGAAAGAAGTTTGATTACGTATGCT
Organism: Prolixibacteraceae bacterium; assembly: GCA_947475715.1. Classification (GTDB taxonomy): domain Bacteria; phylum Bacteroidota; class Bacteroidia; order Bacteroidales; family Prolixibacteraceae; genus JAAFHB01. The sequence goes on along the minus strand of CANJNY010000312.1, from coordinate 2,841 downwards.
GCATCTACCCAACTGCTCCGCTAATAAATATAAATCATCTGAAAAAGGGGTTTGACCTCATCGTTAATAATAATTACCCAACAGTTTTTCCAGCAGTTGAATTTAGTTACCCTATTTGGCGGGGACTTAAACTAAATGAAGAGGGAATCTCAAATTTTGCATGGCCAGAATATAAAAATGCTAGATCGCAAGACCTTCAACCGATTTACCATGATGCAGGTCAGTGGTACTGGATTAATGTAAGTGAAGGTTGTGAATTGTCATTGGAAGGTGCGGGGGTTGTAAAACTATCAGAAATGGAATGTCAAGATATCGACAACCTATCTGATTGGAAGTTGGCAGAGATGAAGTATAAATTATTGAATAACGCCTAAATGACTGATTTTTCATTTCCTGCCAATTTGCAGTATAAGGCATTAAGCAAACAGGTTTTTACTAGTGGAGATTATTCTATTGTTCCTATTCGAATGATGGATAGGATGAACATAATGAAATGGCGCAATGAGCAGCTTTATCATTTGAGGCAGAAGAACCTGTTAACGGCAGACCAGCAAGATGACTATTTTAAGCATGTTGTTTTACCGCAATTTGATGAACAAACTCCACCACAACTATTATTTTCATACCTAGAAAAGGATTCATGTATAGGGTATGGTGGATTGGTGCATATAAATTGGCAAGATGCTAATGCAGAAATTTCATTTATTATGAACACAAGTTTAGAGAAAGAAAATTTCAATAAACATTGGAATATATTTTTATCCTTAATTGAAGAAGTTGCGTTTTTTGACATAATGCTCCACAAGATATTTACTTATGCATTTGACTTGAGGCCAAAACTTTACCAATCATTACTTGAATGTGGATTCGTTCAGGATGCACGACTAAAAGATCACTGCTTTATAGAAAATACATTTAGGGATGTAGTTATTTACCGTAAAATCTCTAATTGATTTGAATCTTTTTTACAAATTTTTGTAAAAAAATTATTGTTAATGCCTTAATTATTAATGCATTAAATTTTGTAGTCAAGTGGTAAACTAATATATAATAGTGGAAATAAACACCAATAAAAATTTGTCATCTAACTATTCGTTTAGCCATAATGGGAATGTTTTGATCTCGAGTATTTCTGCAAAGGTGCCTTTAATCACTGCAGTTAAAAATGCTGTTAAAAAAGTTAGTGAAGATGTTAAAGTTGTTGGAGCAGATATTAATCCAGAATGTGTAGGTAAATATTTTGTTGATGAGTTTTGGTTATTGCCAAAGATAGAGGAGATAAGAATAGATTATTTTATAGATGAATGTTTATTCAGAAATATATCATTAATAATACCTACTAGGGATGGAGAGTTGGAGTTTTTTGCTATAAATAAACTAAGATTTAAGGCTTCGGGAATACATGTAATGGTTTCTGATATCAACACTGTTCGTGAATGCATAGACAAGCTGTCTTTCTCTAATTTGCAAATTGGAAATAGTGTTTTTATCCCTGCCTACCTTGATATTAATGAAGTCAAATTTGATCGATATGTTGTTAAAGAACGTTATGGATCTGGAGCTTATTATGTAGGGATTGATCTTACAAAAGACCAAGCCTTGGCTCATAGCAAAAATCTAAAAAGTCCAATTTTCCAACGATTTATTAAAGGAGAAGAGATCAGTGTAGACTGTTACGTAGATTCAAATCGCATAATTAAAGGGATGGTACTTCGAACAAGAACATTTGTTTTAAATGGGGAGTCTGTAATTACCACTACTATTGAAAATGCATTGATAGAGGATAAGTTAAGGTTCATATTATCTGAGCTTAATTTTTATGGACATATTGTATTACAGATTATTTGTGATGAGCAAAATGAAATTCATATTATTGAATGCAATACTAGATTTGGCGGTGCATCAACCTTAGCAGTGAAAGTTGGGTTAGATTCATTTTATTGGGCATATCTAGAATCGAAGGGAATCGATTTAAGATCTTATCCTTTTGTAAAATCAAGTATAAATTTAAAGCAAATTAGATTTTCTAAGGACATATATATATGATTGTAGTTTTTGATTTAGATGATACACTTTATCCTGAAAAAACATTTTTTGAAAGTGGCCTTCATTCTGTAGCTGAATTTCTTTCAAATGAATTAAAACTAGATTATTCATTAATAGAGCGAGAAATGTTGAAATTCTACAAAAGAAATGGCCGCGAAGGTATTTTTGATTTTATTTTAAGAGAAAATGGATTTCCGCAAAAAAAATATGTCCAAAGGTGTTTGTCTGTTTATCGAAAGCACACTCCTGTAATTAAACCTTATAAAGAAGCCATAGAGTGCTTAGATAAGCTGATTGATTATAGAAAATATTTAGTTACAGATGGAAATATTCTTGTGCAAAGAAGTAAGATAAAGGCATTGGAAATTAATAAATATTTCATTAAGACCATACCAACTTATCAATATGGTATTTTGAATGCCAAGCCGTCAACATTTTGTTTTGATTTGATTCGAAAATATGAGGCACTTGAAGATTGCTCTAAGTTGGTGTATGTGGGAGATAATCCCCAAAAAGATTTCGTTAATCTAAAGAGTAAGAGATATAAGACGATTCGTGTTTTAACTGGGGCATACAAAGATGTAAAGCTGCAGGCGAAATATGAAGCAGAGTATATCATATCTTCATTAAAAGAGCTGACTCCCAAATTTATTAAAACATTATAAAATGAAGATTGATTTTTTCGAAATAGATGAACAATCCCCGGTGTTTATCATTGCAGAATTATCTGCAAATCATAATGGTAGTTTAGCAACAGCAAAGGAAACCATTCGTGCTGCGAAGCGAGCTGGGGCT
>CANJNY010000311.1 GCA_947475715.1 Prolixibacteraceae bacterium | reverse complement strand
TCAGCCTAAAATCAAGGAACTCGCCGGAAGAGTAAGTTACTTTATAGGTTGTGCTGGCTCAAACAGCCTTGATTTTTTAACGGCCGATGTTGACCATTTCAAGCACTTTTTATTCAAGGGCACAAAACACCTACTTTGACAAATCGCCTTAACAAACTTTTTGAGGGTCGACTAATTCGATTCCTTTTCATAACTGTTTTGAAAAGCATCCATTGCAATAGCTAGTATTAAACTAATAATGCCGCTGCTTTAAATTTCACCATTGCATCTATCATAGCTAAAGAAATAATAGCCATTAATTTTTCATCTGAGGTAACTGTATTTCCCTGATAATTTGTCTCTAATTCTCCATTTTTAAAATGCTTCAACATTTTATTTATTATCTTTTCCTTCGAATTTTTTCCATCTAAATATCTAATCAGGTAATATTCAAAAAGGTTTAGTTCAACAGATTCAAAATATAGATTAGTGACCGTGCTTTGATTTTGAAACTTAGATTGCATAACGGCATATTCCCAAATTCTGGGAAATTCAACAGTTTCTGTGTTGGCTATAATTAAGTCAGCTCTTGCATCCAATTTGCCTCTTAAAAACAGATCCATTAAACTTATTTTTGCCTGTGCCTCTATTTCTGAAAAATCAACAGCATTTAACCTATTTCCTGATATAGAAACTACATCGTTAAATGATATATATTGAGGATTTTCACTCAATGTCATAAATATGGACTTTAGAATTGAATTTCGGGTTGAAATAAAATCTTCTCGATTATTATTAATATAAAATTTCATTTCTCCCTCCTCTATTTTACTATCGAAAAATAAATTCATTTTAAAGTAAAAATCTGGTAAAAGGTCTAGGGATAATGTTTTGTTTATTACCTGGTCTTCATGGCATAAAATGGTTTGACGAAAGGCTCTATTTGTCAGGAAATCTAAGAATTGTTCCATTCTAATTGGATCATCAATTTTCCCAATTTTATCCTTTATTATTTTAGGATAATTATTTATGTATAACTTTGAAATATCTGCATCCACCACATATTGTAAGCCATTTTCCTTGGCAACCTGAATAAATTGAGAAAAATAAAAAGCCTTACTTTTGGGGTCTAAAAAATCATGCTCAATACTAAAATCAGGTTTATTCTTCAGCATTTCAGCTGTTTCCATCATCAATTTTGCATAGGCGCTATCGGAATTCTGAACCACCTCACTGACATAATCAAATAATAATCTGACTTGATTTATTTTTTCCGGAATGGTTTCAAAATTTTGGGCATGATAAAGAGCAAAATCTCGAACAGTTGACAAATTATTCCAACCAGGGAAAGTATGATAACTTAAAAACACCAATCCATTGGGATTCAAATTTTCACGGCAAATAGATAAAATCTTCTTTCGAACTTCATCAGTTACCCAGGAATACACATCGTGAACAATGATATAATCAAATTTACCAATAGATAAATCCACCTCCAGAATATCGGTGGCAATCAAATCAATATTAGTAAGGTTCAATTGGTTTTTGAGTTCAATTCCCTTTTGAATATATTCTTCAGAAGAATCAATTCCTACTATTTGTGAATTAGGAAATCTTACTGCGAAAGGTATAATATTTCCCCCTGCTGCACATCCGAGTTCCAATATTTTTGCCGATTCCAAAGGGGCTGCATCAATGCCCACAAGTTTTGAAATCGTCCTTAAATAAAATGGGTTAGCATAGAAATTTGAGTAACTTAAGAATAATGAACCCTTATTCATTAACTGATTATCTTCTAAATCCATAATTCCTTATATTTTAAATCAGTAAAATAGCTACTCTAATAATTTACTAGGGATCTTTTCAAGCTCTTGTAAAGCCTCTTGAATTTGTGACCACAATGTCTCTACCGATTCAGTTCTACTAGAAGTTCCCTTTGTGTCGGCAAGATATTTTTCTATAAAAACTTTGAGTTTATTTAAAGCTTTCACTTTTATGTCAGAATCGATACCTTGGTCTCGGATAGCGTCATAGGCTTTCAGGCTCTCATCAACAGCCACAATTCGAACCCTACTACTATCACTGATTTCGTACCACTTTTTTGACGCAGTTTTAAACTCTTCCGCAGTCCAAATTTTGCTCTCCGCAGAGGTCAAATCTACTTTTAAGTTTTTCTTGATATCGCCTAGGGTTTCATTTTCACCTTGTAAAGGTTCTTCACGTTTAATCCATTTGAAGTCTTGGTCATTCGATTTCTCAAAAGAACCTAAACTCGTTTTAGCCAACTCTTTTCTAAATGATTTGCTAAAGAAAAAAGCAGAACCCGTTAATTCTATAAATGCCGCTAAGGAAAGATCTCCCGATAATTGATATTCGGTTTTCATAGATTCTGAATTCAAGTCAATATTGCCTGCTGAATCAAGCCCTATATCCTTTGATACATTAAAGCTTAGTCCAACAGAAATCCCCCCTTCAGCACCGAGGGTCACCGAAACCGAAGCAATGAGCGGAATACCAGTTCCAACTCCAGCCGCAATAAACACAAAGAATTCTCCAGTAGCTTTTGTACCATCTGGCGTTCCTGCTGAAATTTGGTATACTTGGTCTGCTTTTTTATTTAAACTTAATTTTAAACCAGGAATTGTTACATTGCCTCTTATTCCTGCTTTTGCAACCACATTCAAGCCTGGTAAAACAGGAATTTCGGTGCTAACTCCCATCTCATTAGGTAAACCTATGGCTTTAGGAAATTCAATACCCGGCAAAGTGACGGACACCTCTTTTAGTTCTTTCTCGGTTTTTTTCGCTCCGAAATCATAGGATAAAATTCCGGACCCCGAGATCGACGGAAGTGAATACCCTAAAAATTTCGATCCCCCAGCAGATAAACCACCTTCGCCTGACACAATCCAACTATCGCCCGTTTTTTCAAAGGCTAGGCTAGCTAAATTTGCCTTTAAAAATCCAAAATCAACCTCCATTTGAGGATTAAATTCAGACCTTGAGAATGTATATCCTGCGCCATTAATTTTTAAATTCTCAATAGCAATTTCGGATTCACTCATGAATGGGGTATTAATATAAGCCTTTGCCTGCTCAGCT
>CANJNY010000310.1 GCA_947475715.1 Prolixibacteraceae bacterium | reverse complement strand
TAGTGTGATTCCTGTTTCGGCACACGATAATACATCATCTATAATTTCATTCGCATAAATGGGTGCCCTCGAATTGGCTTTAGTAGACTGTGTTCCAGTAGGGCAAAGATTTAATATCTTCTGCATTTTTTGTTTAAAATTAAAATTATGAAACTAGGTAAACTAATAATGACTCTTTAAAATCCTTAAAAGGGTCAATTTGCAATTGTTAGAGTTGGGTGAATCGATTATTGAAAGAAGGATAAGTGACTCTTTAATGTTGCATGGAGGATATGCGTATTTAATTCCGCTATTTCCCCCGCTTAGTTTGATGTAATAAACTGCAGCTAAGACAATTCCAGCAAACTATTATAAACATCCATGCATTTATCGATAATTTGCTCGTTTACATTATTACACGTTCGGAACTTCAAATTAAATGGCGTAAATACTAACGTTGATTTTTCCATATTGAGCTTAGTTAGGATCTCACTCATCATACTATTTGGGTCATTACAAAAACGCTCATGAGAAAATAGATTCCATTTCTCCGAATAATTTTTGAGTACATAAGCGTAATAATTCAACCACGTTAATAACCAATAATTGATGTCCTGCTTATCGTAACCTAACATTTGCTCAAAGATCTCCGTATTATTCAGGTAAAATGGTTTTTGGCCCAGTCCAAATTCATAATGGCCAATCCAATCCATGTAATTTAGCAAAAAGCGATCCTGTTGCTGGATAATACAAAAATGGTTATGCTGATTTAACAGTGATAACGCATGTTGTAATGGATCTCGAAAAGGGATAATAAGTTGCGAATCAGGAAATTTCTGAAGAATTGAATCGAACCTAAGAACATTATTATTATTTTTTGATAGATACCTCAGCCTTTTACCCTGATAATTCTTCTGTAGAATAAGATCAATATAAAGTTTGTATTGCTCTAAAATATCTGAAGACAATTTATTGATTAACAAGCGATCTTTGAGGATATACTTTTCATTCGCATTGATTTTCCAAAATATTTCATCAAAGGCTTCCGGGCTTTCACTGTTTATAAAGATACTGTCGTTATGTGCCCGCTCCTTTAATGGGGTCTTTTTTAGATTGAATGCTATCTTGTTCCACAGATTTGGTGCAAGGATAAATGGCATATCCTTGTAAGTCAATGACACAAATTCACTATGCTCATTCAGGTAATTTATTAATGCCGTAGTACCACTTCTTGCCAGGCCACTAATAAAAACATGGTTGCCGTTGGTTAAACAAGAGTTATCTTTTCTCAAAAATAATTGCTTCTCAATATCAAAACTTAGTGCTGAGATAGCCTTTGAACCGACACTCAGCCGATGAAATACCCGCAATAATAAATTATAACCGGAACCTGGCATAGCTCTTTTTAATATAATAGTATACGATAAAAGCAAGTGTGGAAATACAGATCCCTTTAATAGAAATTAGGATATCAAAGACGTTTATCGAGTCTGTCATCCACAGGCCAATAACCGGCAAACTTACCATTGGCAAGGTAACAAGTACAAATAAAAAAATCAATTTAATGGTGGCAATTAAAATTTTACCGGAAATTGTTAACAGTATTTTTTGTTTTTCATCGTCTGTGAATTCTGAACCAATAATTACCTTCAATGATTCTTTTTGCAGATTTAAAACAAATCTGCCGATTTTCACGATCTGCAGAGCATCAAAAATTAGCGCGCAGAGCAAGCTTGCTATTCCAATTAGGATCAGAATCATTGATTATTTCCCCAATTTAGATTTTAAGAAGCGAATAATTTTTTTTATCGGATACCAGAAGATCGCGATCAATGAGAGTACAAATGCGGTTAAAATGCCAAGAATAGCAGCAATGATACCTCCGCCCATTCCCGGGCCGATGTATGTGATAATATGAGTAATTAATAGGAATAACATCACTATTTACTGGTTTGATTTAAAAATGTAAACTTATTAAATTCCTCTTCCGTAATATATCTGCTCCAGCTAAACATACTTAGTTTATTTTCGTCATTCTTCTCAACGTAAGACCAAATTTCTCCATGCTGCGAACCGTAGATGATTCTGCCGTGATTGGTTTCTTCAACAAAAATATCTCCGTTACTCAGTATTCTTGATCGCCCTTCAGTGTAGGTACCTATTTTTGCCGATTTAAAGAAGTCATCATAAGGTTTTGAACATTCATTTTTTGCAAAATCAATCACGTATTCTGTGTTATGGCCATCAAGGAGGCGATCATTTTCGTTTTGGAATTTGGCGTCAATCGCATTATTACCAAAAATACCGATCCGTGTTGAATCGAGCACGTCCACATTGTGTTGATGAACCCATGGACCAGTCTGTGACCAGATAATCTTATTGGTTGACGGCCGGTATAACAGAATGAGGTTTTGACGACGTAAACTTAAGAATAGATCTCCCTTTTTCCAGTATTTAGAATCGGTGAAGACGGGCTGTACATCATTGAGATGCATATAATCTAAATAAGTGTCGTTAATGGATAGATTAGGATTTTTAAACAAGTCGCCTCTTCCATATCCGTTTTCCATGAGGATCTCGAAAACTGATTTTTCATACACGATTTTTCCGTCAACTGCAGATATTTTTTGAATCGCATCGTCTCTAATCTGGTATTTCTCCGAATTTGTTTTCACTGAATTATAGCTACAAATCCAATAATTCCCATCTGTATCCGCTTCAATCGAATGGTGCGAAGGAGTTGCATTTGTCCAGCATAATTTTGAACGGTTATTGATTTTGAATATACCTCTTTCTGCAATAGTTATAATTAAGGAACCATCATTGGTTAAAAAAGGATGCCTTAATTGGAGGTAATGTTTTGAAAGAGGATTATCAGTTCCGTAAATATTTATTGATTCAAAAAGACTGATTAACTCATAGATATCAGGGACCCATCGGTAGAGCTCCTTACCATCATTAATTCGCACCAATTTAACAATAGACTGACTGATTTTATCATCCCAAACAGAAATCAGTAAATAATCTTTGCTTAATGTATGTTTTTTCGAATAGTTAAACCCGTTTTTTAAATTAAACCTATTATTAATGATTAATGGGTGTGTATTCCAGGAACCAT
>CANJNY010000309.1 GCA_947475715.1 Prolixibacteraceae bacterium | reverse complement strand
TCGGCCCAGGTACTCTCCTGGGGTACTGAATCGACCCTCATAAAACTGGCCAGCTGGACAAAAAGGAATGGGAAATCACCCTGTTTCCAATGATTCCGCCAGTCTTTAATCAGATCGGGGAATACGCGCTGATATTGTTTTGCCCTTCCTGAATTCCCTTCCCCCTGATACCAGATGGCTCCCCTGATACCATAAGGAATGAGTGCCTGAATCATCCCGTTGTAAAGGAGAGTAGGATAGGAGTTTGGACTCAAAACTGCGTTGTATTTTACAAGGCCCACTTTGTATTTCCACTTACTGCTCAGCGAAATAGTGCGGTCACTGCACTCTAATTTAAGAGCCGTTGAATCGCCATAGATGCCCCCCATTCCACCAATATCCTCCACCTGAACTGTAATTATGTTTTTGCCAGATTTGAGTAAACCCGCCGCGACCTTATAGACCCGTGATCTTTCTGCAATTAGTTTATTGCTGCCGATCAGTGTGCCGTTAAGATAGGTATTATCGGAGTCGTTAATTTTTGCCAGGCTTAGCGTAGCCGGTTTACCTGCTTCGGCATCCGATACCTCTACCTCTTTACGAAACCAGATGATACCGTCAACCCCTTCCAATCCGTTGTTCTCGATATAACCTGGCAGCTTCATTGTTTTCCACGAGGTATCATCAAACTCAGGTGCAGCCCAAACCGGTACTCCACCTTCCATCCCCAGGTCGACTGTTGAGGTAGACCCAACTCTGGCCTTAACCTCTTGCTCAATGGTGCGTGCATAATCATCCAGGTCGATTTTTTTCAGTTGATCCATTTGTTTGGCAAAATCCGGATTTTCAGAGATCATTTCAGTACTGATCCAGGTCTCTGCTATCGTGCCACCCCAGGAGGTATTGATTAGTCCGATTGGGACTTTCAATTTTTCATAGAGTGCCTTTCCAAAGAAATAGCCTACAGCAGAAAAACGGGGAGAAGAACCAGGTGAGCATGGAAGCCATTCTCCCTCTTCGAGCTGCTCCTGAGGTTTTTGTGATATTCTTTTTTTGACAGAAAAGAGCCGTATCTGGGGATACTCAGCGGCTGCTACTGCCGCATCACCATTATTACTGTTTACAAGATAAAATTCCATGTTGGACTGTCCGGAACAGACCCATACTTCTCCGATCATAATGTTTTCGATGGTCAGTCTGTTTTTCCCCGTGATGGTCATCGTGAAGGGGCCGCCATAATTCATGGCAGGTAGTTTTAGGCTCCATTTTCCCTCTTTATTTGCCTTTACTGAGGCTTTTCCTTTTTCGAGGGTAACAGTAACCTTCTCGCCCGGCAAGGCCCACCCCCAGACCGGAATTTCCATTCCCTGTTGGAGAACCATATTATTCGAGAAGATTGGCGAGAGCTTTACCTGAGCACTCAGACTGCCTGCTAAGAGAATAAGCAGTAGGGTGATCCATTTTTTTTGAGTAGAAATTGCCATCTTTAGTTAGTGTTTTTGAATTAATAAGTTTATTTTAGTATTATCGTATTTCTATTCAGCCCCTTCAGGGCTGTTCTATGAGATTGTTCTCATGCCGTGGGCTGCACCCACGGTTATTCATATTATACACCTTCAGGGTTGTTATTGAAGATGTTTCCTATTTGTAGGCAAACACCCACGGTTATTCATATTATACTCCTTCAGGGTTGTTATTGAAGATGTTTCCTATTTGTAGGCAAGCACCCACGGTTATTCATATTATACCCCTTCAGGGTTGTTATTGAAGATGTTTCCTATTTGTAGGTTGCACCCACGGTTATTCAAATTAAACCCTTTAGGGTTGTTATTGAAGATGTTTCCTATTTGTAGGCAGCATCCACGGTTATTCAAATTAAACCCTTTCCGGGTTTTAATACTTTAAAAGACTAAAATACTTGAATTATGATAGCATTTTAAATCCAGCCCTTTTGGGTTTTAATTCCTTTTTTAAGTCTGAAAGACTTTCCGTCAACTGACGGACCAAAACATCAAATCCCACCAAAATCTTAAAGGTAGTTTTTTGGTGCCTTTTTGATGTTTTAGCGGCATTTTTTATTTAAATGGAAGCACGAATATATAATTTCCGCTGCCAAGTTCAATTTTTACCTTTTGATTATTTTCAGAAATCTTTGCCACTTCAGATTTTAAGAGAGGATGATTATTCATTATGATATCTTTTATCTTTGAGTTGTCAAAATTAACAGTTGCAGAACTATTTGGTGGAATAGAGCAGCAATAGGTCATCAACTCGTTTTTAAGTTTCCAATCCGATTTGATCGTGCCATAGGATGTTTTTAGCGAACCTGATGCAGAGGTTAACCCTCCGCCCGCATGTGGTTGAAGCACAAAATGTTTATATCCCGGCGCTTTCGGATCATTCTGAATTCCTGCCACATACTGATAAAGCCAGTTTCCGATAGCACCATAAGCATAATGATTAAAGCTGTTCATTGTCTCATCCTGAAACGACCCATCGGGTTTTTGCCCATCCCACCGTTCCCAGATGGTTGTAGCACCTTGAGTTACGGGATAAAGCCATGACGGATATTCCTTGTTCATCAGCAGCATAAAGGCAAGATCAGCATATCCATTGTCTGAAAGGGCTTTGCAGAGCAGCGGTGTTCCTACGAATCCGGTCGTCAGATGTTCCATTTTTTTGACATCCTCAGCTAAGTAATCGGCAGCTTTTTGAATCAGTTTTTCAGGCATAAGACCAAAAGACAATGCGAGAGAATAGGCCGTTTGGGTGTTTGAAACCAATCGTCCTGCGGGAGTTACAAATTCATCTACGAAGGCCACTTTGATATTCTTTACTAATTCGGAATATTTTTCAGCATCGTCATGTTTTCCAAGAATAGTTGAGGTTTGAGCTAGCAGGTTAGTAGACCAGGCATAATATGCATTTGCTATCAGATCTTTTTCTGTTGTTGCACCGGGATAGTCAGAATCTGTGGAGGCAAAGGCGAGCCAGTCACCCAGTTGTTCGTCTCCGGTCCAAAGGTTATCCTCTCCGGCACGTCCGTGCATATATTCGACCCAGGCTTTCATGCTTTTATATTGATCTTCAAGAATTCTGGTGTCGCCATACGCTTGGTAAACACTCCAGG
>CANJNY010000308.1 GCA_947475715.1 Prolixibacteraceae bacterium | reverse complement strand
TAGCGTTATGTTGTCTAATCTGACAAACGTTTTATCAACAAGAAAATAACCAGATCCTCCTGAATTGATTCTTGCATGATCATTGAGCTGATTTTCCGGTGTCCAATATGGCGACTTCCATGCACTGTTTTTGTAATAAGCGCTAGCCCCAAGGTTTGTAGATTCATCGCCACCCCTGTGGCCCCAATAGGAGTAAATAAGACAAGAAATATCAAAATTTCTGAAAAGGTTAAAACTGTTTCTTAAACTCCACCTGAATCTGGGATCTGAAAATCCCTGAGCCTTATAATCTTTACTATTTAAGATTCCATCATTATTAACATCGTCAATCCTAATATCTCCGGGACGCCTGCCATATTTACTTGCCATCTCTTTATCGCTCTCCTGCCAGACACCAATGGCTTGATAGCCATAAATTCGGTATAGAGATTCTCCAATATACCAACCATTGGTAATATCATCCAGCTCCTTCCCTGTAACAGGATCAATATCACCATACAATGACAAAATCTTATTTCTGTTTAAGGAGATGGTTCCATTAGCTTCCCATTTAAAGTTTGTTTTATTGATTAATGAAGCATTTAACGACATTTCAATCCCTTTGTTTTGAATCTCTCCAAGATTTGCCATGACTTTTGTGTATCCTGTTACATTTGGAAGTGATCTCGGGATTAGAAGATCCGATGTATTTTTGGAATATACATCAATATTACCACTTAAAACATTAAATAATTTAAAATCAAGGCCTAGATTAAGCGAAGCCGTACTTTCCCATTTAAGATCTGAATTTTCCATCTGATTGACATCCAGTGTGGTTGAATATCTAAGGGTTCCGTTTTCACTAATAACAAGCTTATTTGCACCCATTTTTGCCAGGGCGGCATACCTGCCGACTTCCCTGTTTCCATTTGTTCCATAGGATAATCTTAACTTGAGATATTGGGCCCATTTACTATGGTAAAAATTCTCTTCTGACAAGACCCAGCCGGCAGCTACTGATCCAAAGTTTGCCCTCGGATTCTTCTGTCCAAATGCAGAGTAGCCATCACGTCTCCACGAGCCTGAAACCATATATTTTGAGGCATAGCTATAATTCACACGTCCCATTAGCGCATCGGCCGTGCTTGATTCATCGTTTGATGAAATCGTATGCGATGCAGCACCACCCATATTGTGGAACCCCAGTACATCACTGGGTTCAAACTGCTGACCATACATCTGGCTATACCAACTTTGATATTTCTCGGCATTTTGTAATAAAGTAACATCCAAATTATGTTTATCCTTAAACGTTCTGTTCCACTTAAGTATATTATCCATAAACCATTGATATTCTGCATATTCAGACCTTGCAGCTTTGGAGTAAGATAATCTTGGATCCTGCGATGATTGACTATAATAATTCTGATTGAATAGAAGCCGATTAGTCCAGTTTGAGGAAAATGTAATTCCAAAAGGTAGATTAAAATCGCCATACAACTTGGACAGCAAATTTTTAGTTTTAACAAATGGTTTCATATAGGTGTAATTCAACCAGGGGTGCCAGTCTCCTCCTTCCGTGGGAGTTGGGTTGATAGATATTCCATCCGCTTTATAAAAATCGGAATACGGTGAAAATCGGTTTGGCCAATTATCTACAGGTTGGGAACTTTGGTCCTGATCAGAAAATTGCGTATTTAAACCAAATTTTATAGATTTATTTACCTTTGCTTCAAGATTTAAACGAGATCTCAGTGTTTTAAAGCGGTCATTTATAATAACTCCTTCATTTTTGGCATAACCAAGTCCCCAGTAATAGGATATTACAGGTGTTGCTCCTGAAACTGAAAGATTATAATCCTGTGTTAATCCGGTTTGATAGGTTTTATCCATCCAGTTAATTGTCTTTCCTGCTTTATAGTTCGTAATTTCATTTGTTTTCATGCCAATACGACCCAGCCAAACTGATTCAGGATCTGAAGATGGGCTGGCCGCAGTATATGCCAGCCAATTAGATAATGTCACTCCTTGTGGTAGATTACCAGGATTATTATAAAATCCTGACTGATTTGGTTTTGGCTCACTACTGTTGTATGCATCCATTCTCCATTGTATGAATTCTTCAGGATTAAGAACATTCATAGCCATATTTGAGCGGGTCACCATTCCAGTATTCGAACTAAATTTTATCGTGGGTTTTGCTTCATTCCCTTTTTTTGATGTGATTAAAATAACTCCATTAGCGGCCCTTGCTCCGTAAATAGCAGCAGATGAGGCATCCTTCAAAACATCAATTCTGTCGATATCGCTTGGATTTATCTCAATCATTTTACCATAAAATATCATCCCGTCAATAACAACAAGCGGTTCATTGGATGCTCCTAATGAATTTATTCCTCTAATATTCATTGTGCCACCCTGATCTGGTTCAAAACTTTTTGATACATTAAGCCCCGGTACATTAGCGCGAAGCATATCCGCAATATTACTTGTTGCTTCGAGTTCCAGCTTTTTTGGATTTATAGTAGTAATAGCCCCTGTAAGATCACGCTTTTTCATTGTTCCATATCCAACTGCCACAACTTCATCAAGGCCAATAACTTCCTGCTCAAGAGAAATATTGATTGATATTTTATTCTCAGCCATGATTTCCTGCGTCTTCATCCCCACAAACGAAAACTGCAGGGTGGCATTCTCAGAAATGTTGGAAAGTGAATAATTCCCGTTGTTATCAGTTATTACCCCTGTGGTTGTCCCTTTTACCGTTACTGATGCACCTGGAAGCGGAGCACCGGTCTGATCGATAACTTTACCGGTAATAGTTTTGCCCGTTTGCTGTGCGCTGCTTTTAAGCATCAACATGATATTGGTCCCCTCCATCGCGTAAACGATATCTGTTTTATCGAACAGATTTGTTAAAACTTCAGCGACAGCCTGCTGATCGGCATCGACCGATACTTCGCGGGTAAGGTCTATTTCATTTTTACTATAGACAAAGAGGTAATCGGTTTGATTTTCAATGGCATCGATCACTTTTTCCACAGTTGCGTTTTTGAGGTTAATGGAAACTTTTGCAACCTGCGAACTGCCCGGTGTTGCAAATACCCCAGAGGTAATTAGAAAAATTAATAAAAAGGTAATTCTCATCTTTCGAATGAATTGTTTAGTTG
>CANJNY010000307.1 GCA_947475715.1 Prolixibacteraceae bacterium | reverse complement strand
TGTAGGAAGTCATGATCGACCAGGGTTTACTCTCTTTGACTGCAATCTCAAAGCCGCGAAGGTAAATCTCACGCAAGGCACGCTGGCTGATGATTGCATCATAGCTTCTGCGGTCGGTCTCCTGGTTATTTGCAGCAAAATGTTTGATTGAAGTCCCAACCCCTTGCGACTGAACCCCTCGCACATAGGCGGCAGCCATCTTTCCTGAAAGTAGCGGATCTTCCGAAAAATATTCGAAGTTTCGACCACACATCGGGTTGCGCTGAATATTCAAGCCCGGCTCAAGCATAATATCGACATTCGACTCCAGCACCTCGTTTCCGATCGCCTCGCCCACCTTTTCAATTAAGGGGGTATTCCAGGTCGCAGCCATTGCTGTTTCAGCAGGAAATGCGGTGTAACGAATTTCCTGGGCCGAATCTTTCGGATTGGTACAGGCAATGGTGACACCCCCCATCACGGTAGATTTTATCCCCAAACGGGGAATTCCCCACACACAGCCATCTACCGCCGGGGTGAATAGTGCATTGGCATTAGGCGTTGTATTGTCTTCGATGCTGATACCCGATTTCGGATCATAAACTGAAACACCCGGAGGGGGCGCTTTCCCGTCTCCAATTCCAACGGTTAACGCAATTTTCTCATCAATTGTAAGTAAAGAGATCACTTCACCCATTTTTCCGTCCGAAAGTTGCGACACATTACCGATACCGCAACTTAACAACAGGATCTGGATGAGAACAAAAAGCAAAAGATTGATAATCTGAAATTTACTTTTCGTCATTGTGAATTATTTTTTATGCTGGCTAAGCTCATCCATGGTGAAGTTTGGATACATCACATCATGCACAATTTCAACAATCTGATATTCAGGTAGATTAAATGAACCTTTAAGCCGAATATCCTTTGATGATGCCCCTATACGGATCTGATAGTCTCCTTTATCGGCTACCCATGCACTGTTTCCGCTTTGGAAAGAGGCGAGCGAGCGTTTATTGAGTTCAAAGGATAATGTCTCCATCTCCCCTGGTTTCAGTAATTGAGTTTTGGCAAACCCTTTAAGCTCCTGTACCGGTTTCTCTGCTCCACAAGTTGGTGCTGAAAGATATAATTCAACAACTTCTTTTCCGGCGACTGATCCTGTATTTTTAATTTGAACGGTTGCAGTGATTAAATCGGCGAAAACTTTAGCGCTAAGTTTCAGGTTTGAGTAATCGAAGGTTGTATAGGATAAACCATATCCGAATTCATACGAAGTGGCGACATTAAAGGTATCATAATAGCGATAGCCGACATAAATACCCTCTTTATAGAACGAATTAACAGGGTTCTCAGCGGGTTCTCCGGGAAAGGTTTTAGCAGAGGGGAGATCTTCAATCTTCATAAAAAAAGAATCAGGGAGCTTACCGGAAGGATTAACTGCACCTTTTAAAACATCTGCAATGGCATATCCACCCTCCTGTCCGGGCTGCCATGCAACCAGGATCGCATCGGGATAATTTTTCCAGCTTGCTGTTTCGCAAACGCCTCCGATATTAAGGACGACCACAACCTTTTTACCCGCAGCATGATAGGTTTCACATACGTTTCGGACCAGGGAAAGTTCTGCATCTGAAGTTGGTAAGTACCCATTATCATAGCCCTCACCGCCACTGCGACCCAGTGTGATGACGGCAATGTCCGAATTATTAACCTGCTTCTTAATCTGCTCCTGGGTGATCGCCATTTCATCATGAAAAGGGATGAGTCTCTTTTTAAAATGACCGGGTGCCTTTCCGTCCTTTATCCCATTATTAGCCAGCATCACCGGATTATTGAAATAATCAGGCACGAGGTTTTGTTCCATTATACTGGCGTTAAAAGCAGTATACGAATCTTCGAGCTCCTTTAAAACCTCAAATCCGGCGTCTTTAAGTCCATCATTGACAGAAATTGCATATTTATTACTCCTGATTCCTCCGCTACCTGTTCCTGCTTCGATGAGGTAATAAGATATTTTTCCAAATACAGCGACACGTTTCACCTCCTTAAAAGGAAGGGTATTTTTCTCATTCTTAAGCAGAACCAGACCCTCGCCGGCAGCCTCTCTGGCAACCTTTGCATGGCCATCAAGATCAGGTTTTTGTGTCGGAATATGACCTTTGGCCCGTGGAGCGTTTAATTTAAGTTCCATGTTATAAACCAGGTTCCTATTGAGCATACTTTCGTCGAGCGTTTTATTTTTGAGCGCTTCAGTCAGTTCCTTTACCTCATCTGTGCTTCCGCCCATCAGCATATTATTCCCGGCTCTAACCTTGGCAACTGCACTGCCATATCCATCAAAATCGGTCATGAAAACACCATTAAATCCCCACTCCTTGCGGACAATATCATTTAACAGTTCAGGAGTTTCGGCGGTATAATAGCCATTAACCTTGTTGTATGAGGTCATGATTGCTTTGGGCTGACCCTCTTTAACAGCAATCTCAAATCCGCGCAGGTAGATTTCGCGCAACGCCCGCTGGCTAATTACTGCATTATATGATCTTCGGTTTGTCTCCTGGTTATTGGCCAGAAAATGTTTGAGTGTCGCTCCGACACCATTGGCTTGTACTCCCCGGACCATTGCCCCGGCCAATTTGCCTGAAAGCAAAGGATCTTCAGAATAGTATTCAAAATTACGTCCGCATTTGGGGTTACGGTGAAGGTTCAATGCCGGCATCAGAATCACATCGTAATCGTATTCCAGAACCTCGTTTCCAAAAGCGCGGCCAACTTTTTCAATCAAATCAAGGTTCCAGGTTGCTGCCAGGCATGTTGAAGTTGGAAAAGCTGTTGTATAAGAATACTCCGTTGCTCCTGCAGGATGGGGATCGCGGTTAACTCCTGAGGGTCCGTCGGTAAGGGCGGAAGAGGTTATGCCAAGGCGTGGGATAACCAGTTTTGAGTTTTGGTTTGCAATGATAATTCCGGTCCCCTGCTCCGTACTCCTGGAGAGTGCCGCAGGGAGGAACTTCCCGTCACCTACAGACATCCCAATCTTTTCATCAGGGGTCATGGCTGCAATCACAGTTTCAATTTTGTTCTTGCCTAATTGGGGTAATGTGTTATTTGTACATGCCTGAACAAACAGTTGTATCGCTGCAAGGGAGAAAACCCCGATAAGAAGATTCTTAATTTTCATTTTATTCATATTTAGCTTGTTATC
>CANJNY010000306.1 GCA_947475715.1 Prolixibacteraceae bacterium | reverse complement strand
GAAAAATGGGAGACCAGGATATAACATGTTTCTATATATTCCGGTGCTCTGCACCTTTCGACCATCTATCCCGATGATATTCTACAAATATCTTGCGGCTCTGCCGCTTCCCAATGCGCAAGATTATAATTTCATTTATAAATAAAAAATTTAAAACATCCTCGGAATACCGAGCCGGGTTTTTCCGGATGAGTGATATCTCACCTTCTCATTGGGCAGCGGACTTTCGGCAGTGATAGACCACCCTTTGAAATCCGTTCCATCAGGAAGAATGAAAATTATTTCGTTTGACTTTGTTTTGAACTCAGCAAGATCACCACTGATTTTGTGAGCTGCTTTTTTCTGGTTCGATTGGAGTGTTCCATTTTTCCAGGGCAAGGCAAGTTTACACGGATTTCCAAGTAAGCTTTTGATGCTGATCCACTTCACCTCGCCTGATTTGATTTCGGAAGAGACGATAAATCCACCTCTGGCATGGAGCGTGAACCGGCTGGTTTTATTTCCAGGGAAAGCGGGGAATACTCTTAGAATGCCGTCGTAACTCTGAAGCAGCGACTCGTTCATAGCCGTTGTCAGTACCGAAGTAGCCTCCATCGACATGTGGCGGAAGGGCCACATCGGAAGGGGGAAGGTCTCTTCCGATTTTGAAGCGACATCTTTGACTTTGTTGGTCCTGAAAAACCACTCGGCATCTTTATTTACTTCCTCTTCCAGACCCCAGTGGCCCCAGCCGTTGCAATAAATCTGCCACCTTCCGGGGAAACGTTCCAGATCGATAGCCAGCTCTTTGGTCATCCCCAAACGGGCCATTACAACTGAGACCGGATCCCAGCCTGTGATTTCTGATCCGTAAAGTAGGGTAGTGGTGGTTGCTAATTTAAACAGACTATCCCCCTTTTGAGCCAATCCGATCACTCCTGACGGAAAGACAGGGGAGGAGGGGACCGAAGGGAATATGCCGTCCAGTAATTTCAACCCGTTTCTGGGATAATAGCGGCTGGTGATCGTGTCGCTGTTACCCACCGGATTATAAACGACCAGCATTTTTTGCTCTTTGATCCCATATCCTGCCGCCAGTATTTTGTTTGTGGGGGCTGGCTCTCCCTTGAAAAATCCGCGGTTCATCCTGAATCCTGATCCGTCTGTTTTGATAGTCTCCTCATCGTTTTTCAATACAGGCAGCGGTGCCAGAAGTCCCAGAATATCTTGCCATTTTGCCGCTTCCGGCAAGTTGGTTTTGGCTTCTTTTAAAGCTTCTAAAGTTGCACTGAATAAGGCTTTTGCATAGGTAAGTTCAGTAAGGCAATCCTTCAGTTTGATCCATCCTTCATAACCGCTTCCCTCCTTTGCATGGTATTTCCCATCACCCTCTTTTTCGAGGATCGATTCATAGAAACGGGCAGCCTCGGTCATAAATGGGAGTGCTTTTTCATTGAGGAATTTTTTGTCACCGGTATATTGATATTGCCGCCAGAAATCGAGGGCAATTTCAGCAATGGGAGTATGATTGATCTTTTCGCCTGACGAGTTGTACCCGCGTCGTTCGGTCACATCAGAGATAAACGCACCCTTGGAATTAAATAATTTCAGGGCATCTTTTTGTGCCTCAGCAAGGGAGTTAAATCGGAAGTCAAGGTAAGGGGTAACCAGTTCGTGAAACCCTGCCGCATTCAACGGCCAGCTGATCTGCTGCTGGTTCCAGTGAAAGTAGAAATTCCAGTTCTGAACATCGCGGCTCCAGCTCCAGATTCCGTTGTTGAACCTGCCGGGGTATTTGCCACCCTGTGAGGCGTTGGCATAAAACATCGTGAGGTGCCAGAGGGCGTTGAGGTAGTCATCACCATAATCCATAAAGGAACGGTTCCAGATTGATTTCCAGATCTCTGCGTTTGCGGCTTGATAAGATTCCATTCCGTTTCCTTTTACGGAAGAAAGGGTATTTTTCAAATCAGTTACCGGATTTCCTTCCATTGGGGAGGTGACCGAAAACGCAAGCTCAGCGCTTTTCTGTCGGCTTCCCGATAATTTTATGGTAGCGCTTCGCGAATGGTCACGGTTGTATTCGACCGTTAAATTGTTTTTCTGAATCACACTTCCACCGACGCCAAAAGTGCCTGAAGCTAATTTTTGGGTGATATACGCCCCATCACCGTCTGCAAATGCCTCGGTCCCCGAAACCCCTATCGTGGCATCCCTATTGATCTGGTGGTACCAATGCGAAAAAGTGCGCGAACCAAACCGCTCAATTGTAATGTCTAGGGGAATATTCTCATTCAGGTCGCTTTTTACATCATAAAAAAGGAGCCCGGTTTGGTGATCAACAAATGCCTTTAAGCTTACCTTTCCAAAGGCACTCTCACCCTCGAGACTTAATGAACCGTCTGCCAGGTTTAGTTTTGCCTTAAATCCCGAAAGGTAAAGGGTATTGAAAATGGGAAGCTTAAAATCGATTACGATACGGCAGGCATGTCGTTGGGTGGTGCTCAGGTCCTCTTCCTCACCGTCCCAATTATGAAACGGACCAAATTTGGCATCATCCCACAAGTCGCTCTTATTGACAACGGCGATTATTTTTGAATCCTCACACCAGAATAGAACGCCAACCTCACCGTTACCAAGTGGAATACCCTGCATTGGATCGACCGGAGGGGAGAGGTAAACGAGGTCGTATTGCGACACCCGTCCGGGCCAGGAGATATCCCAGGTTGCAGTTTTGGGATTAAACGCTGATTGAATGGGTTTAAGGGGTTCGGGTTGATTGGCATTCGCGGAATTGCCAGTCAAAATGCAAAGTGCAAGGGTTAAAATTAAAAGGCGAATGAAGGTAGTTGAGTTGGTTTTCATAAATATTTGGTCTTTTAATCGATTTCTGTTTTTATCGTTTTCAACCTTGTCAGGATTTGAAAATATTTACTATTTAGCTGAATATCAATATTATTAAAAACACTTAATACAAAAATCCCAATAGCCAGATTGGAACTTTGTTTCCCCCTCCTGTTTCAATATCATCCGCAGCAATCAAATAATTATCCAGCTGCTTTACCTGAGATGAATTTTTACCTTTGCCTCCAACCTCTATTGTTAATCCACCAACGGCAAAGTCACCTTCCGCCGGAGAATTGACCTTTAAACCTGCATTGAGTAATTGGTTTAAAACAAATGTCTCCCTAATATTCCCAATATCTGGTTTTTCTTTTAGTGCAAAAGCAAGGTTGGTATTTTCCAAAAATATTTTGTCT
>CANJNY010000305.1 GCA_947475715.1 Prolixibacteraceae bacterium | reverse complement strand
TTACGGGTTCAAAGATGCCCCCTGACCTGCTGATCGGATACACGGAGTTACGGACAAATCTCCCGGGCGGACGGCAGGCAAATGTTGGGACAATGCGGGCTATGGTTGTAAAAGCGGATGGGTCGGGCAGAAAAGTTCTTGTGGAATGGCTGATTCAGGGATCAGATACCTTGACTCAGTTCGCAGGTTGGTCGCCTGATGGAAAAACGGCCATTATCGGAAGAGGATGGAAAAACGCTCAGAATGCTATCTGGGAAGAGGAAAACAAGCAATTCCGCAATATTGAGGGAGAGGTTCTTTACGATAACTTCCTCGTAGATATTAAAACAGGAAAGGCTACCAATGTTACTTCCGTAGATCGGATAAGTTGTTATAATAGTGGCCTCTTTTACTGGCCGGATGACCCGACTAAGCTGGGCTTTACGGCGCTGATCAATGGTGTCTCACACCCTTTTAAAATGGATATCGATGGTCGAAATAAAGTGGATCTGACCAAAGGATCGAACGAATTCACGTATGGATTCAATGCCTCAAAAGATGGTAAATGGATCGCATACCATAAAGATTATCAGGTTTATATTGCCAATGCTGATGGTTCAAACGCCAGAAAAATTGAAACAGGAAATCATTTTAATTTTGGACCGCAGTGGTCTTCGGATGGAAACTGGCTATTATTTGTAAGTGGTGAGCGGAATACCAGTTGCAATCCTTATCTTGTCAGAGCCGATGGGACAGGACTGAAAAAGCTGGCCGATCGGGGCGGGTATAAAGGTTCCATTGAATTTTTGGATGTTTACGATTTTCACCAGGGGAGCAGCGACATTCCGGTTTGGTCAGTTGATGGAAATTCAGTTTATTACACCGCACTGAATGGCGAAACGGTTGAGTTATTTCAGTCTGATCGGGAGGGTAAAGCACAGCAGTTAACTAATTCAAAAACAGGAACTTTACATTATCATCCAGAACCTTCACCTGATGGGAAATGGCTGTTGTATGGTATAAAACGCGACGGGGTGCGGCAGATCTGTGTGATGCGGCTATCCGATCATTCTGAAATACAGATTACAAATCTGGAGAAGGGGAGTGCCGCAATGTGGGGACACTGGCAGCCTTTTAATCGTTCCCACTGATCAGGATTCATTATAGGGTGAAGCACTCAATTATGTTGTTTTGGGTCTCGATCTTCAACGAATTAGAATGGGTTCTGCAAAATGAAAATTATGGGGTAGAGTCTTAAAAAAACGACTCTACCCCATAATTTTCGATTGGGTCCAATTCTTTATTCAGTTGGTCAAACATCTTCCTCATCGAATTTTCAGCAGCAGGTTCGGATGATGGATTAACAACCTGCTTTAAATCCAATATAAATAGCTCTTCTGGTTTAACTGAATGATAATGAGGTTTTTCAGTGCTCTCTTTTGAATGGGCTGGTTCGTATTGGACAACAGATTTATTTTGAACAATGGTTTTATCAACTTTTAAATGGTCATTGTAATAGAGCTCCGGATCCTCACATGTTAATACTTTGGCTGACAAAATAGCTCCCTCCACTAAGGTAAATACTTTTGTGAAAAGGGCACCGGTAACTGAAGACCCGGGATGAAGAATGGTTTCTTCCCAAGTGCAAATATCACCGTCTATCCTTCCGAATAGAATTAACTCCCGAGCCTTTAGTCTTCCTGTGATAAATCCCTCCGGGCCAATTATAACCTTTGCGTCACCGATTACATTACCAATAATTTTGCCATCAATACGAACATCAGAGGTGAAATTTAAATCTCCGTTGATTATGGAGGTGGAATTAAAATGTGCTGGTATATTCATATTCGCTACCCGCAGTTAAAGGTATTGCACTAAATTATTCTTTTGAATTTGTGGTCCTTGTTATTGAATTTTCTTCATGATTTTTTTTTTCATTATCTGATAGGTTCAAGTTATCAACTTTGCTTATCAGATTCTTCAGAGCTTCAATCCGATCATTATTCTCTGTTACAAGTTGGTTAACTTGTTTATTATTAAAGTCATCTTCATTAGATGTCATAGCCTGAATTAAGTTTATTTTGGATCACAAGAAAATTTTAATAGACTTTTGGCTGGGTTTTCGGTCAGGATGAATTCTTTATAGCAATGAATCATCGGTATTGGAGCTCCATTTCGCTTTCATATATTGTGTATATTGATCTGCTTTCCGCTCATTGTAAAGAAGATAGACTACATAATAGTCGAAGTTCCACTCCATTTTTCTGATGAATTTTTTCATTGTCGGTATAAAGAATTAGATTAACTATTTTGTTTGGAATACAATTGCATTTCCGTAACCGATATTATCTGCCTGACCGGGAAAATAAGCAAAAGCGGAAATCCAGTAGGTTGTATTAGGTTCCAGAACAACCGTTTGACTGAATGTTCCAAAACCGTCCTCTGTATAAGCCAGGGTAGCTTCGGGATTCTCAATTGTTGTTTTTGGTGTTTTGCTGATAATAAATCCACGATGATAGGTTCCTTGTCTTAGAACATTTCCTGAGACCACGACAGAATTTAAATCAACAGATTTTAAGGTCACCGTTTTTACCGGCGGAGGTGCATATTGAGTAAGGCTATCTTTGCACCCAAATAAAAGAACTGAAACCAATACGAAAAGAATGTTTAAATATTTCACTTTGTTTTTGCGTTTTAATTGTTTATAATTATGACGCAAAGTAAAGGGTATAAAATGAGGTAAGTGCACAAAAACACCTGATCGTATCTGTACAACAGGCTCGATAAAATCTGTACAATTCACATAAATAAATTGTAATCAGGTGTATATGTAAAATTTTCGGGTGTGAAAATAATCGCTAATGAGGAATTTAGCGGCAAATCAGGAGTCCAGTCTGAGAAGGAAATCAACAAGATTTTCGTCAGCATCCAGATTGAGTTTTTTCCGCAAGCGGTATCGGGCGGTATCAATACTTTGTGGATTTTGAAACGTTATCGCGGCAATATCTTTGGTTGATATATTAAGACGCAATAAGGCGCACAGCTTTTGCTCACCTGGAGAGAGGTCCGGAAATTCCTCTTGTAAGCGTTTGTAAAATTTTTCGTAAACATTCTCGAATCGGTTCAGGAAATCTTCCCAAATCTTCTCATCTGTGCTGGCATTATACAGTTTAATAATCTGCCGGATCATCTCACTGACCTGCTTGTTAACGAAGGGGTTTATTTTGGCAAGTTCAGAGATCAGACTGTTGTTTAATTCACTGATCTGAATTAGACGGAGCGCACTGGAAACAAGCTCTTTTTTCTTATTTTCCATGATTTGTTTATGTGCTCTGTTAATCTCGGTA
>CANJNY010000304.1 GCA_947475715.1 Prolixibacteraceae bacterium | reverse complement strand
GTAGCATATATTTAGTAGGGCTTTTTGTCAGTCTAGGTGCGGCCCTTATGACCGATTGGCCAGCCTATCTATTGGTTCCTGCATTGGTCTTACATTACGGCTGGTATGAAAAAAATAGTCGTATTATTAATCCAATCGTATTGGGGTTGCCCCTATTCAGTCTTGCAATGCTGTGTCTCTTTGGTTTTTTTTCCTATCTCTCTGACCCGCAGAATATAGGAAGTGTGGTCAACCAAGGCATGACTTACATGGGCTTGATTGGCACAGATAGTCCGCTGGCATTGAGATACACAGAGGCAAACATAACCTTTACGTCAATGCAATTTATCAAAAAAACTCTGGTAAAAATAGATAGTCTTTATGCATATCCAATAGTTTTAATGGCATTGTTTGGTGCGTGGTTCGAACGCAACGAACGAGGTGCCTCGCGCACCCTGATTTGGATACTTGTGTTCGTGGCTTTGAGTTATTGCATCATCTTCTATCGTAGTGTGTATATTCATCTATGGCATACTTATTATTTCACTGCGCCAATGGCAATTCTTGCGGCAATAGCAATACGGAAGTTATTTGTCTGGTATAGCCCAGCTCAATATATCCCAAAAGTTACACTGGTCTTTGTCTTGGCTCTGATTTTGTCCGGAGCGATTCCCAGGTTATTAGATTTTTATTCTCTGCAAATTAAACTGTTGCCGGGTGATCAGTTGGAACAAAGTGATTTTCTCAAAGCTGTTTCTATTGAGATTAAACGACATTCCGAACCCGATGATATCGTTATGTCTCCATTACCGCCGAACGCAGCACACATTCTTGGTTATTATTCTGGGCGAGAAGTTTTTCTCGGAAAAACTACAGTCCAAAATACAATTGCTTCGACTTCCCGGAGAATCCATTATTTCGATTTGATGCCGACTACTAGCGTTAATTCTGAATCAGTTTCTTTTTCGCACGCTAAAAGACAGGAATTTACCGTGCAGGGACATCGGTTTATTTGGTTGACGCAGATCGAGAAATGACTTGGAAAAAGGATAAAGATAAAGAATTAGCGATAATTAGTGCCTGAACGAAAAAGCAGTTTTTCAAAAATATCCGCATGAAAATCCGTGATTTATTTTTTAAAATTTTCCGGCTGGGTAAAAAAACGCGTTATTTTCTGAGTTGCCAGCTGCTATATGGGATTACAACTTCCCCATTATCCATTTTTTTCCGAGCGATGAATTCCACGTGTCAGGTTTAAATTTGAACTTTCCTCCACCTGGAGTAAAAGTTAACTCCCCAAAATAAATATTGCCTGATGAATTGTATAAGTCAACTCTAACGAAGTTGAAATCTGAAGAAAGTTCGGCTGCAATAGAAAGCATTTCATTTAAATTTTCTGGCATTTTAACATCGCAGTCATCCAAATTATCTCGATAGGAGAGTAGTAATTTATTCCAATTAACATCGTAAAATGGATTAATACTATGCGAATGGTTATCAACCTGTATAAACTCTGGACGTCCATTAAAGCACCAAAATCTATAATCCAGAGGTCCATCGTTAAAGCCATCATCTATGAATTTTTCCACCAGAACTTTTCTCTTTATTTTATAGTAGTGATATTCACGGTCAGCATAATAATAATTCTCTTTAAGCCAATTTTTTAGAGTCCCCACAATCTCGTTACGATCGTACGGCTCTTGCAAAATTATATTTCGACCTGAACCGTGGTTTGTTTTTACCACGCATTTCGAAGGAAGGTTGTGGAAGGGTATTTTTTCTGGATTGGTACCATGCCATAACAAATCGATCAAATAGTTACTGCCAATTTTTGAACTGACGTATTCTCGTACAAGGTACTTATCCGCAAGTTTTGTAAATAACGGGTTTCCATGACGATGGATTAGAATCATCCGATGAAACAATTTCTCAGAAAAATCATGAGGTTTCGTAAGGTTGAGTTCTTTTCCGTAAAATAAACTATAAGTATCCTTGAGTATTTTTTCCCCTTCCCAGTGCTTGAATAAATACCGTTTTATAAGTCGTAATTTATGATTTATAAGTCTTAATTTATAAGGAATGTACCTTGAAAAATCACTATAATAATTTAATAAATTTCGCCTACAATAATTCCCGCATAGGTCATAGTAAAGTGGACTTTATAGTCCAGACAATATATTGTCGAGTTTAGGATATCGATTCCTTTACAGAGACTTTGCATTGCCAGCTTCTTATTTTTTATACTGTTCAAAGCAACTTAACATTAATCAATACTGTTAAGTCAATGGTTCGGACAGTTTTTGTAACTATTTGATTTTAAAAGATTTTAAAAATATTACTCAAAAAATTAAAGTTGTTAATTTTCAAGGAGTTATATTTTTACGGGCTGTTGTTTCATCAAAACTGTCCGAACTATTGTTAAGTGGAAACACTACAACACTGTTTTACAACCTTAATCTTGCACATTTAATTCGCCGGTTATTACCGGTTTTGTGATTTCATCTCGGATAACCTCAAGCCATGCTCTTCCCCATTTTTGATCGGGCTCAACATAATTCCCCTCGGCCCATTCATTCCATGCTTTAAGAAACACAATATTCTCTCCTGGTCTTCGATCAGCAACACGTTCAATTGCTTCGTGTAAATGTTTGCGAAACAGCTCGGGCGTAGCATTATGAAATACTAATCCCCGCATGCCGGCACGGGGTGTATTATCCCAGTTGGGTAAGACCAGAGGATAATCCGGCCAATCAACGACATTACTACGTAGGAGTATGCCCATGATTTCCTCATAGTCCCAAATGGTCAGTTTGTGTTTGTTGCCTTGTAATGCCAGCTTAAACTTGGTGGCAAGATAGCGTCGCGGAATGCGTCCATCATGTGCAGGTAAGGCTTGCATAACCGAGGCATCGAGACCTTGCTCTCTAGGATCCCAGTTTTCGTTACGATGTGACATTCCAATTAAATAAAGACCCGGAAAACCCGCTTTAAGGGCACGTTCGCGCCAATAATCCATCACCTTGTGAACTTCTGGAATTTTGTCTGGAGCCCATATAACAAATATTGGTTTACCGTCGATTTTTAGATAACGTCGATCATTGAAAGCAGTGAGCAGCCATTCAAAATGTGCCGCATGATCCTCCCATCCGGGATAAAATTGCTCTATTAACGTAGTGTTGGTGCCCTGCCATGAGCTGTTCCAGCTATGGTTTGCCCAGCAAAGGCAAAAAGGGAAGTCAGGCTCTCCACTGGATAAAATCTCATTGACAGGTCTTTCAAGCATCCGTCGCCCGTCGCCTAACCAGTAATGGTAGTAACAAAAGCCCTCTATACCATATTCTTTGGCCAATTCAGC
>CANJNY010000303.1 GCA_947475715.1 Prolixibacteraceae bacterium | reverse complement strand
GCTTCAGCTGATTGATTACGCTTTTTGCCAGCATGCCGAGGGGAACTGGCTTACAAACATCGGGGAATCCTTTCCGGTGGGAGCTTTTCGGATCCGGAATTTAACCTGGTGGAAATCGCCGGCAATCCCAGCATCATCCCTCATTATCGGTAATTTACAAATGGATAGTCCTGAGTTTATCCAGGAACTAAAAACATTGATTGGCTCATTTCCAATTGTGCTGGGCGACCTTCGTAAATTATCCAAAGAAAAAAAGGTTGAAATCCGGCAATGGACAGACTGGATTTCAGCGATGCAGAAAAAATACAATTATGATCTTTTCCGTCAGGACCTGCCTAGTTTTGGAGAGCCCACCGAAGGGTCGTGGGATGCCTGGTCGCGCATCAACACCGATACGAAGGAGGGTGGAATCGTTGGAATATTCCGTCAGGGGTCGCTTGATGACCAACGCACCGTGTCGGTTCCCGGCTTATACGCCAACAAACACTACCTGGTAAAACAGTCACCTTTGGGAGAAAAGGTAATTGAAATGACCGGGAAGGAGTTGGAAGAGGTTGGATTCAAAGTCAAAATGACGAAAAAATATGACAGCAAATTGTTTGAGATTGAGCTGATCGAAAAATAAAGTGTAACAGATGTTACACTTTCATCTTAAAATCAGACTACAGGATGAACTCAAGAGAACGTTTTATAACAGCTTTGACCGGTGGGATACCCGACCGGGTACCTGTGTGGGAATACCTCTTTAGCCAGAAACTTCAGCAAGAGGTAATGGGTTTTAACACCCCGCTTTATGAGGGAAAAACTACAGCAAAGATGGCCGCAAAACTTGGATTGGATGTGATATGGGCCCCGATCAACGGATTTTGCGGAATCGAGGATGAGTCTCATACTCCCAATGAACGATATACCGATGAATGGGGAGTGAAATACCGCAAAAATGGATGGCCGATCATGGCTCAGCTTGATACTCCGATCAAAAGTCGCGAGGATTGGAAAAACTATAAACTGCCAGTAGTCAATACTCCGGGAAGGCTCACCATTTTAAAAGATGCGATTGCTGCCAACGATGCTCAACTGGCTATTGTGGCGGGAATTTTAGGCCCTTTTTCAATGATGACCTGGTACTTAATGGATTTTGAGACCCTTTCTGTGAGCCTGTTTTTGGATCCCGATCTGGTCCATGAAGTGACAGACTCCTGGGTCGACTGGGCTCTGGAAGCCGGCCAACTCGCATTTGCAACAGGTGGAGTCGACGTGTTTCATATCTCTGATGATTGGGGCGGAACAAATGGTTTACTAATCTCTCCGGAACATTTCAGGGAGTTTTTTCTGCAGCCGTTTAAGAAACTGGTCACCGGCTTAAAATCGTTGGGCGTTCCGGTGATTATGCACAACGATGGAAATATTTGGGATATGCTTGATGATCTGGTAAATACAGGTATTGATGGGTATCATCCTGTAGAAAAAGGAGCGTCTATGGATTTGCAAATGGTGAAACAAAAATATCCGGGGAAAATTTGTCCGATCGGGAATGTAAATAACAAAACTACCATGGTCACGGGAACCCCTGAAGATGTTATCAATGAAACCCTGGAATGTCTTAAAATCGGAATGCCAGGTGGTGGCTATATCCTCTCAACAGATCACAGTCTGCATGACGACATTCCATTGGAAAACGTAAAAGCTCTGATCGATACCGTTCACAAATATGGCAATTATCCAATTAATGGTTAACGCAATAATTGTTAACGCAATATTGGGTTTTGCTTATTTAATAATGAATGTAGGTAGAGTACCGGATAAACTAAAATTAATTATATTTACGATTAACCATTAACAATTAAACCATTTACCATTATTCTGTTTACCATTAACCATTAGTGAATTAACCATTAACAAAATGAACAAAATTCTTCTTAAATGCACTATTGCCTCGGCTTTGGGCGGCCTTCTTTTTGGCTACGACACGGTAATCATAAACGGGGCAATGATCGATCTGGTAAAATATTTCCAGCTCTCACCTGCCTGGCAGGGATGGACCGTTAGCTCTGCTCTTATCGGATGTATTCTGGGCACTATTCTTATTGGACGTCCAGGTGATATTTACGGAGCTAAGCGGCTGTTGCAAATGCTGGCAATCATGTTCCTGGTCTCTTCAGTTGGATGCGCAGTAGCAACCAATATCAGTGTATTTATTCTTTCACGGTTTATCGGGGGACTTGCTATCGGCGGCGCATCAGTACTTTGTCCGGTTTATATTTCAGAGATCTCACCTCCAAAACACAGGGGTGTGCTGGCCTCGACTTTTCAGCTGGCAATCGTTCTGGGAATTTTATTGTCTTTGATAACCAATTATTTGCTGCTTAATATTGGAGATTCGAACTGGCGCTGGATGTTGTTCAGTGGCGCTATTCCGGCTGTTGCATTTTTCCTGATGCTACTGGTGATCCGAAAGTCACCACGCTGGCTCGTAAAAAAGGGGAGAATTGATGAAGCACGAAAAAATATTGAAGACCTCTCTTCCCACGAAATCGATACCGACCAGACCATTCGTGAGATTCAGGAGTCGATACATACCGAAAATCTCAGTAAACGGATTAATCTGTTTAAGAGACCTTACCGAAAAATAATCTTCATCGGAATTTTTGTCGGGATTTTTAGTCAGCTTACAGGGATTGGGGTAGTGTTTTATTACTCTGCGCAGATTTTTCATATCGCGGGCTTCTCCGATGACTCCTCCATGTTTCAAAGTGTATTATTAGGAGTCACAAATTTGATTTTTACCTTGATTGCCATGTCCGTCATCGATAAGATCGGCCGAAAGAAGTTGTTGTTATTCGGACAATTGGGAATGGTTGCAGTACTTGGACTGTTTGGATATGGATTGCTTTCAGGGAATATTACCGGTTACTGGCTTGTAGCATTACTTGTGGCTTATATCGCGTTTTTTGCAGCCTCGATGGGTGTGGTTATCTGGGTATTGTTGTCTGAGATGTTCCCCAATATCATCCGTTCACGGGGTGCCTCAATAGGTTCTTTTGCAAATTGGGTGGTTAGCGCTCTGCTAAATTTCTTCTTCCCGGTAGTCATCGGATTTTTCGGTACTACCCAGGCCGCACAGCAGATCGGAATGAGTTATGCCTTTATCTTCTTTGCAGTGGTAACCTTTATCGGATTTCTCTATCTGAATAAATACATCATCGAAACCAAGGGAAAAACACTGGAGCATATCGAAAAAGAGGTTTTATGCTAATGCTGAATGAAGTAATTGTTAATGCTGAATGCAATCAAAGAATGGTTAATGCTAATTGCACTAATTCTGAATGGTCAAAATTATTTGCCACTAACCCATTAACCACTAACCATTAAAT
>CANJNY010000302.1 GCA_947475715.1 Prolixibacteraceae bacterium | reverse complement strand
GGAGCAGGTCCCTATGCGCTTACTTCTGTAACCTCCTCGACAACTGCCATCCCTGCTGTTGCACAAACCATCACTTACACCTCATTCGAAAGTGTGGCTACAATCGCCGAAGGAAACTACATAGCCACTATTATTTATAACAGCGATAAGCAAAGGGCAAAGATGGATGTAACCCAAAGCGGTACAAACATATTGACACGCTGGTATGCAGGCAGTAGTTATATGAAAGAAACCACTGCAGCTGTTACCAAAGAATACACTTATTTAGGTGGTGATGCTTATCACGCTCCTGTGGTGGCGGTAACACAAAGTGGAGCAACAACTTATTATTACTTGTTACGAGACTATCTGGGCAACATAACTCACGTTTATAATGCTTCAACCAGTACTGTCGCAGAGTACGGTTTTGATGCCTGGGGTAGAAGGAGAAATCCGACAAGTTGGAGTTATGACCTCACAAGTCAACCTGAGTTGTTTGCAGGAAGGGGATTTACCAGCCACGAATATTTGTCCTGGTTTAATCTCTATAATATGAATGGCAGGTTATATGATCCTGCAGTGGGTCGATTTATCTCACCCGATCCATATGTCCAAATGCCTGATCAGACTCAGAACATGAACAGGTATACCTACTGCATGAACAACCCACTTTTGTATGTCGATTATAATGGTTATACTTGGCTTAGTAATTTTGGGGATTGGATTGGAGGAACAGCCAGGAAGACTTTAAATATCGTCGGAAATGTTGTTGTGGATGTAGCTGCTATATCAATTGGAATTCCATTGGCTATAGGTGTCACTGCTATAACGACAGCAGTAGGAATTGGCCAAGGCTTAATTAGTGGTAATTGGACTATTCTTCATAATGAGGTAAAAATAATGGGTGGATTATTTATCGGATCACCAGGACAAATATTTTCAAGATTTACTTGGGAATTGCCGCAATCAATAGTTGGTTATGTTGCTTCACAGGGTTCAAATATGATTGGCGATGTAAAAAGTGTAAGCTATTTTGATGGGGCAACTGTTGTTCAGCATTACAGTGGAGATTGGGGAGGTTTTACATTAGGTTCTTATATTAATGGTGACAATACTATTAAAGCTGACCCAGCAATTCCACTTTTTCAACACGAATATGGTCATTATGGACAAAGCCAAGAGGCAGGGTGGACTTATCTTTTTAATTACGCTATACCTAGTTTGATAAACGCAAGGAATCTTCCTAATAATTTTGATGGTATTAGACAACATGATGCTTTTGGTGTAGAGCAAGATGCTAATTTACGAGCAAGGGCATATTTTGGAGAAAAGGTTTGGGATTATGACAAGAATCCTATTTTTGATAGCGGTAAGAACCCAGATTTTGACCGGGATTACAGCAAATATCGTACCAACCAGGGTTTGATACATACATCCAGATGGGTATCAGTACTCATTATGACTCTTTGTATTTGGTTTTAAATGAAATTAATTCTTAAATATAAATAAAGGACATGAAAAACATGATAAACAATTTAATTCTACTAACAATGTTTGTGTGCTTAAATGCTTCTAGCTGCAATAACAAAGAAGAACTTCACAGATATATTTATTTAAAAAATAGTTCGGGGAATACAATTTATTATGGGCTTTCATATACTTATCCCGATACCAGTATTAATAAAATAAGCCAGGTACCAGGAAATAATGGAAGTATCGCCCATAAAATTCCTTCTGGAGGACAATCTACTTTGCCAGCAGCTTCCTTTGCTTACAACCCAACAATGCAATTGTTTATTTTTGATTCTAATACAATTGAAAATACCCTGTGGGATAGTATAGTAGCTCGCCGTATGGTATTAAAACGATACCAATTTACAGAAAGTGATGTGCAACAAATCAATTGGACGATAACCTATCCAAAATAAAGAGCTAGATCCTTAATCCATTTTTTTCCTTCAAATCACGTTCTTTGAAAGTTTAAATTCATTTACTGCTTCTGGTACCGGAGCAGGACCCTATGCGCTTACCTCTGTAACCTCATCGACAACTGTCATTCCAGCTGTTGCACAAACCATCACTTACACCTTATTCGAAAGTGTGGCTACAATCGCCGAAAGAAACACCACTGCCACTATTGTTTATAACAGCGATAATCAAAGGGCAAAGATGGATGTAATCCAAAGTGGCACAAATATTTTAACCCGTTCGAATGAAGGGAGATTTTATGCACCAGGCTGGAAGAAATTGTATCTTCATTGAAACTAATGACGAGGCAGTGGAACTAGCAGCTCAATATATCGCATAAGGAGTTGTCGGACAAACAAGTTTTGCTGACTGTTTGCATATTGCATTGGCAACAATAAAGCGTGCTGACTATTTGATAAGTTGGAATTTTAAGCACATTGTAAATGTTTTGAGAATTCGTGGATATAATTCGATTAACATTAAAAATGGATACAAAGAATTGGAAATACGTTCACCGAGAGATTTTATGATATATGAAGACAACAATTGAAAAAACGTTTGACGCAGTGAAATTCATGCGTGAACAAAGAGATAAATTGAGCGCAAAGCTTTCCAAAATGACAAAAGAAGAAATTTTTGAGTATTTCAAGCACAAGAAACTGGAAAACCCAACAAAACCCAGTGCATAATAGCAACCTACCCGCAAGCTGGATCCTATTGCCCGCCATAAAAAAAATCATAAATATTAAAATTTTGCGCCAAAGTCATTCAGAAAATAAAAATATTTCAATTCTGATTATTCTAACTCCATCGGAGTTCACCGTAAATAACGCCCAGTGAAACTGGGTGAAACAGAGCACTAACGTGATGAAAAATCCTGTCTGGATTTCCCATAATGAATTGTAAACTATTCGAAATACGGTAAGTTAGATTTTATTTCGATTGGGAAACTCCTAAAGAGTTTTGTTTGCATTATCTCTCCTTCGCCTCTCCTCCGGTTAAAACCGGAGGTTATTTACAGGAAACTCTTACAGAGTTTTGCCTTAATTTAGCAATATTCAGCCATATACGCATTGTCCTGTCGTTGCCTTCTAAAACGATGGGCAATATTCATTTCATTGATTCTTATGCCCCCCATCCCTCGCGATCAAGCGATCGGTACTGAATGGCTTCACCAAGGTGATCTGCCTGAATCGAGGGTGACCCTTCGAGATCGGCGATAGTTCGGGAGACCTTTAAAATCCGGTCGTAGGCCCTGGCCGAGAGCCCCAGCTTCTCCATCGCATTTTTCAAAAGCTGGTGTCCTGCCTGATCGGGAATACAATATTGATGAAGCAGTTTGGTGTTCATCTGGGCATTGCAATAAATGGGAGTCTCCT
This sequence comes from Prolixibacteraceae bacterium, assembly GCA_947475715.1. Classification (GTDB taxonomy): domain Bacteria; phylum Bacteroidota; class Bacteroidia; order Bacteroidales; family Prolixibacteraceae; genus JAAFHB01. Next base: position 79 of record CANJNY010000302.1, on the reverse strand, counting down.
GAAACCGTTCGCGCTGGATCTCGCGGGCGGCGATTACCCGCTCCCTTACAATCTGACTCTTCTCACCGGGCTGCATCTC
>CANJNY010000301.1 GCA_947475715.1 Prolixibacteraceae bacterium | reverse complement strand
TTAAAAAGCAATTGGGCGATAATTGCAGGGGAGTAATTGACCTTAGATTTAAAATGGGAGAAGTGATTAATGAGCAAACACCAAATAAATGTTTGTCTTTTGATGAGATAGCTGAAAAGTTAGATATTTCAGTGGTTTCAGCGCGTCAACGATTCAAACGTTGTTTAGATAAATTACGAGAACTCGTACTCGAATCTCCTGAACTCAAGCATTATCGATCCTGATGAAAAGCATCTTTATTATTCAATTAAAACGCAGCAAATTTCCTAAGTGGAATATCCTCTTAGCGCTATTTTTGCTGAATTTATCTGCTCAAACTGGATATTCTCAAAATAAAAAGCAAGGAGAGCTAATCAAGCAGTTTGATATTTTTAAAAAAGTGATTGAACAAGAACACCAACAGTTCATCGATACGAATGACTCTATCTTTATCCAATTTCTAAAAGCATCTTGGAAAAAAGTATCCTTACTGAAAGGCGATGTACGATCTTCTGTAAAACCGCCTCAACAACCTTTACAAGCAGATACTATGATGAAGTCGGTAGAACTGAAATTTGATACTAGTACTAACCCTTCCAATGATTTTCCTCTTTCTAAATTAGAAAATCAATTATCAATGGATAATCCCATTGAATATGCAGCTATATTACCCGTAAAAGGACTTAATTTCTATGGTATAGAATATAGCTTCAAAGTAAGGCCAAGTATTTTGCCTCAGCTTAAAGTTGTTTCTCCTCAATCCATAACTGAATTTTATGCTGCCCTGAGTAAAAACAACGAATATTGGAAAGAACAAATTGTCGCTTTGCAACAAATGCGTTCAAAATACCAATTGAACGACTGGGGGTTTTTTCAGCTTTCATCCAAAGCTGCTAACATTTTTTATGAATCTGCTAATGAAAGAAAACTGCTTGCATGGTATATTCTTTTGAAATCCGGATTTAAAATCAAAGTAGGGTACACTGATGAGCTGGTCTGCTTGTTGTTCCCAACGAAAGAAAAACTTTTCAGTGTTCCTTATTTCAGAGAGGGAAATGAAATGTTTTATGTTATTGACGAGAATAAAAATTTGCTCAAAGAAATAGAAACCTATGATCAAAATTATCCAGGAAACAAGAAAGCAGCTTCTATGACTTTAAGCTCCTATCCTTTGTTACAAGGTGATAAGATCAGCCGACAAGTCAATTATAAAAATAACAAGTTGAATCTCAGCTTTAACAGGGGTATTTTAGATTTCTTGTCTAGTTATCCGCAGTGTGATTTGAAAGTTTATTTTGGCCCAGGCTTAAGTCCAGAAAATGCTTTAGTCTTAGATAATTTCTTAAAAGATAAATTAGCATCTAAATCAAAACGGGAAGCAATTGATTTTTTGCTTGATTTTTGCCAGTTTGCTTTTCAATATGAAACAGATCAATCTCAGTTTGGGAAAGAACGGTACTTGTTTGCAGATGAATCGCTCTATTTTCCAACTAACGATTGCGAAGACCGAACGGTCTTTTTAGCTTATTTAGTCAAACGGCATTTGGGCCTAGAAACGATTGCATTAGATTTTCCAGGGCATGTTAATCTTGCAGTAAATCTTAATGAACCTATTACAGGTACTTATATTAATTATAATGGAGCAAAATATTTAATTTGCGATCCTACCTATATTAATGCTAAAAGTGGTATGTTGTCATCTGCATATATGAACCAAAAAGTTAAAATCATTCAAATTGATTAAAAGAGTACAGATGAGATTAGTCTTGATATATATAGCCGTACTGTTTGTTCCCTTATTTACATTTAGCCAGAACACTAAGGAAACAACTGGGGAGAGTAGTTTTCGTATCGAAAGCTATATGAGTCAGAATGATGCACAGGAAAAAGCAATCGAATTGGCTAAAATTGATGCATTAATTAATGTGTTTGGTCAATATGTTGAGCAAGAATCAAACATGGACCTCAAGAATGGAAGAGTGGATTTTCGTTCTTACGGACAAACAAAAGTTAAAGGGGAATGGATTCGTAACATAGGATCCCCGGAATTTAAGTATACTGAAAGAATAGTTAATGGTAAACCTGAACGATGGATTACATGTCGTTTGCAGGGTGAGGTTCGTAAGGCAATTCCAAAGGCTGATATTGAAATTGAAATTTTAGGTTGTCCGGATAAAAAATGCATCACAGACAAATTCAAAAATGATCAAAGTATTTATTTGTATGTTAAATCACCACTTAGTGGGTATTTAAGTGTATTTCTCGACGATGGAACAAATGTGTATCGTCTTTTGCCTTATAGAAGTATGGATGGGCAAAAGTCTGTTAAAATAGCTGCTGACAAAGAGTATGTTCTATTTTCAGAAAGACAAAACGGGTTTGATCAATCTTCAGACGCACTTCAAGTTTATACTGAAAGAGAAACAGAAGCAAATACAATTGTTGTGGTTTTTTCAGAAAATGATTATAGTAAACCAAGATTAGATGATGAAAAGCTGGATCAAAATAATTATATCATACCAAAATCGTTATCAAAATTTGATTTCGAAAACTGGTTGGGCAAAAATCGTGCAGCATTTATAGATTTTTTAGATCTGAAAAAGAGATTTGTCATTACTTCAAAGTAGTTAAAATTTAATAGTATTTATAATGGTTCAAAAAAATTCATTTCTAGTTCTCTTAATTTTATTTTGTTCGATAAATTGTACAAAGTTTTCTTGGAATAATCCATTTGATCCAGATTGTCCAAAAGAATTATTCTCACCTTCCAATTTAATTGCCACTCAAGAAGGTTTGAAAGTTAAATTAACATGGCAACAAAACAATACTAACATATCAGGATTTAATCTTTTTAAATCAATAAATGGATCACCTGAAGTGAAAATAGCTGATATAGGTAATAGTACAACTCAATATAGCGATACGGCAGTCAGAACTGGGATTAAATATAGCTACAAACTATTCGCTTATGCAAATTCCAACAATAGCATTCCGCTAAAGACAGATATAACCTTAGAGGGTTCATTGCCAAAAGTTATAACAAACACTGCAGTTTATATATCTGGAACAAATGGCTATTCAAGCGTCCATATTTCTGATGATGGCGGTTCTGCTATAATTGCCAAAGGCATTATTTGGAGTACCAGTGGATCGCCTACTGTAGACTTATTAACTAAGACCAATAACCTAGCAATTAAAGATTCTAGATTGGAGTGTATTTCAGGCTTAAAGGCTTCTACGAAATACTATCTAAGGGCATATGCGACAAATTCAATAGGAACTGCATATGGAGATCAAATCATGTTTACAACCTTAAATATAAATTCAGTTTCTGATATTGATGGGAATTTTTATAACATAATTGAAATAGGTGGACAGTTTTGGATGTCTGAAAATTTGAAAACAACAAAATTTTCAAATGGTGATACAATTCCACATGAAT
>CANJNY010000300.1 GCA_947475715.1 Prolixibacteraceae bacterium | reverse complement strand
TTTCCAAGCCTATATAGTTCCCTTTTTTTACCAAAAAAAACTAGTTGAAATGCAAGGTTATTAATCATTTGGTTGATTATCCAGTTGTTCTTTATTGATTCATTTTGATCAAAAGCTTTATCCAATGGAAGTTTTCAACTTTTTGAGGGTCGACTAAATAGTCTTCCATTCTAATTGCCTAGGCTTACAAAAAAACCGGCAATCGCCGGTTTGTTTAAAATTCATTTCAATATAAGTGTTTGTACAGATCCGCTGACTACAAAATAGGCTAATTAGTTTAAAGACCTGAAATCCACAGGAACTAGCTTACTCACCCCAGGCTCCTGCATGGTAACACCATAGATCACATCCACCGCACTCATTGTTTGCTTATTATGGGTAACAATGATGAACTGGCTATTTTCACTAAACTGCTTAATCATTTTGGTAAATTTACCCACGTTGGCATCATCCAATGGCGCATCTACTTCATCCAAAATACAGAATGGGGCTGGCTTTATTAAGTAAATAGCAAACAACAATGCGGTTGCTGTCAAAGTTTTTTCACCACCACTCAACTGACCGATTGATGAGGGGCGTTTTCCTTTTGGCTTGGCAACAATATCAATACCCGTATCAGCCAAATTCGTTGGATCCACCAGTACCATATCGGCGGTATCATCTTCAGTAAACAATGCCTGGAAGACTTTTTGAAAATTTTCCCTCACTTTATTGAAGGTGTCAAGAAACTGCTGATTGGCAGTTGCTTCTACTTCTTGGATCGTTTGCATTAGGCTATCCTTCGCCGTTACTAGGTCATTCTTTTGCTCCATGATAAACTCATAGCGCTTTTTCATTTCGGTGTAGGCTTCAATCGCTGTAGGATTAATTTCCCCAATATTTTCCAAGCGCTTCCGCATACGATCATTCTTATCCTGCAAATCTTCTAAAGGTAAATCACCTGTTCTTGGTTCATCAATAATTACATCCAGATCAATCTTGAATTCCACATGAAGCCTTTCCTTCATACCTGCAAGTTGAAATTTGAGATCCGTTAATTTATCCTTAATCTCATTTAATAAAGTATCAATGGTTTCTTTCGACTTTTGTTTTAGTCGAAGCTCGGCTTCCTTAGCCGACAAGACACTTCTCAAATTGTAATAAGCCTGATCGGCTTCATTCAACTTCTTTTCTTCACTGTCTTTATTATGCAACATAGTAACCACCAATACTTCCAGTTCAGCCAATGTGGTGGCTGTTTCGCTGATACTATTAGCCGCTTCCGTTAGTTGAACCGTACTATTTTCCACTTGAATTTTCAAATCATTCAGCTGGCCGCTCTTAAATTCGAATTCCTGCTTGAGAGAAACCAACTTGCTCTGCTGACGAGTAAACTGTAGGTTTCCATCATTGAAGGTAGCCGTCGAAAAATTATACTCCTGTTCAGCCAACGCATAATCCTGTTCTACTGCCTGCATTCTATCTGTCAACTCTTCTAACTGGGTATTTAATTTTTCAAGTTCATCCCTAGTACTTGCAATAGCATCTTGATTGACTTCAAGTTGAGCTTGCAGTTCTTCAATTCTTAAAGAACTGCTTTCTTCCAGATGGTGGAGATTTTCAATTTTATTTTGCAGACTAAAAACAAGATTGGTACCATTGTTAATATCCTGCTGCGTTTGCTTAATTGCATTTTCTTTCAACTGTTCATTGAAAGCAATCACTTCATTGTGACGAGTCTGTATAGTAGCTTTTAATTCATTCACAATAATTTCCTGGGTGCTGATTTCCTCCACCAACTTTTCCAAGTTTTTTGCCCTGCCAATTTTCTTTCCCTCAAACAATCCCACACTTCCTCCTGTGATTGAATATTTACCCTTTACATATTTACCAGTTTTTTCCAATACTATAGCACCATTGCTGTTTTTAATCGCTTCCTCATTGTCAGCAATAAAAACGTTGCCCAGCAAGTGTTTGGCAAGATGGCTGTATTTAGCATCCACCTCCACAACACTCAAAGCAGGAATCGTACCCTTAGGTTGGGTAGTATTTTCAAAACCTGTAAATTGATCTTGTAAAAAGAAATTTGCTTTTCCCTTTTTATTATTGTCTAACAAATGGATTGCCTGCAATCCTTCTTCTAGATTATTTACCACATAATAGTTGAGGTAAGGTTCCAACACATTTTCAACAGCAGCCCTATATTCGGGCTTCACATACATGATGTCACTTAATAGAGGTGCTTCATGATTCCAATTGGGATTTTGATGTAAAAACTTCACACTCTCCGGATATCCCTCCATGGAGTCAACCAAACTTTTCAACAAGGCGTACTCATTTTTTTTACTGTCCAGCTTGCGACTTTCTTCGGCCAATTCAGAGCGAAGGCCTTCGAGCGTACTTTGCGTTTGAAATATTTGCTCCTTGGTAAATTCGTGCTGATCCTGTAATTGCTGAAGGTCTATTTTTTTCTGATCTAATTCATCGGATTTCTCCTTACGATCTGCCTCTAGTTGTTGCAACTGAATTTGTCGCTGAGCTTTTTCATCCTGAATCTGTACGATGGTACGTTGTATATTTTGAATGCTCGTATCTGCTATTGCTACTTTTTTTTCTGCATCAAACTGATTTCTTTGAATGGCCTGATTTTCCCTACGCAAGGCATCGATGCTGCTGCGTTTTTCATCAAAAATTGTACGTTTGTCTTCAACCGCATTTTTCAATTCATCCAACTTGCCTTCCAATTCTTCGAGTTTTAACTCATCTTCTTTTATTTGCAGATTAGTAAATTGAATGCTTTCATCAAGACCTTTCAACTGACCACCCGCCTTTTGTAAGAAATCATTCAGACTGGATTCTCTTTCTTTTAGGTATTGTAACCGTTGGGCGGTTAGGCTTTTATCACTCTCTTTGCTGCGTAAAGCCCCCAGCAAATCATTAAAAGCATGTTGCATATCCTGCAAGGCTTTTTCCTGGGCAATAAAACCCAGTTTTTCCTGCTCCATCGCTGCATCTTCAACTGCGATAGCTGTTTCCAGCTCTATTCGCTTATCCACTTCGGCCTGCTGCTGTTGATTCAAATCGCGGTAAGTGATGTTAAATCCTTCCAGCGATGCCTTTGCCAATTCAATGCTAACGTCCTTATATTCCTTCTTAATTTCAAAATATTTCTCCGCTTTTTTTGCCTGACTCTCCAAGCTCTTCAACTGGTTATTGATCTCGAAAAGTAAATCCTCAATGCGAGCCAAATCCTGTTCCGTAGCATCCAATTTAAGTTTTGCTTCTTTTTTACGGGTCTTGTAAATGGTAATTCCAGCAGCCTGCTCGAGCATTTTACGGCGGCTATTTTCCTTATCCTTAATAATATCGTCTACCATTCCCAACTCAATAATGGCATAACTGTCGGTACTTACACCGGTGTCCATAAACAAGTTGTGAATATCCTTGAG
>CANJNY010000299.1 GCA_947475715.1 Prolixibacteraceae bacterium | reverse complement strand
GGTATTAATATTTTTTATCCATTAATTTTTTTATCATGATTTTTTATTTAATAAACGCAACAATCAGAAAAAGCACACCTTTTATGCTTATCCTGGCAATTTGTGCATCAGCGTGTAAGAAAGATGGCAATCCTAATCAACTTCCGGATGTAAGCACTGCAGCTTATGATGGGAAAATCGATGGCTATGCTAGTGCCAGTGAAGTATTCCCTGAAAACCTTATTGCCTACTGGAGTTTTGATGATACAAAAAACGAACTGGTTAGTGGTACTGCACCTACATCAACTGCGAACGATAGTTATGCGGCAGGCGGTGTAAAAGGGAAATCTATCAGCCTGAATGGCGGGTATATTTATTATGCGACCCAGTTTCAACGGTTTAAAACTGATTCTCTGAAAAACTTTACCATCAGTACGTGGGTAAAAATTCAAAACAATGGATCTAAAAGAACCATGTTGTTTCAACTCGCACGACCTGGCATATTTACGGGCAATATCAATTTTGCTCTGAATACCAATTTAGTAACAACGAATACCACATTAACTATCCAGCCATCCTTTGGAACTGTTGGTGGAGGTACACAGGATAACCTGAATAATGTGATATTTCCAGCAATTGGACCTGATAAATGGACACATATATTACTTACCTATGATGGTACTAGTGGTGTGTTTAATATTTGGGCAGATGGTGTTAAGGTAGGTGGATATCCAAACAGAGGCATCGGAAATAACCTGTTCAAATCAATTGAACCCAGTGAAATTATTATTGGTTCCAATTACAATGGCATAACTGGTAAAACGGTTAGTACAGATGTAAGTTTTGCGCCTATGACAGGGCAAATTGATGAAGTAAGAATTTACAATAAAAGTCTGGGTGATGCGTATGTCAAAGCATTGTATAATTTGGGTAAAGCAGGTAAATAAGCTAAAGCCATGAAAAAAAAATGTACGATCAAATTCGCATGCCTGTTTTTACTTGCGATTCCGTTATTTGTATCCGCACAGGTGAAGTTTGCCTCCAAAGCGGATAGTCAATTATTTACAAAAGTACAGCAGGCTACTTTCCAATATTTTTGGGAAGGTGCAGAGCCTAACAGTGGCCTGGCAAGGGAGCGTTTACATTTGGATAATAATTATCCGCAAAATGACAAAAGTACTGTAACCAGCGGTGGTAGTGGTTTTGGTGTGATGTCATTGTTGGTGGGTATGGAACGTAAATTCATTTCCCGTAAATCAGGGGTACAACGGATAGAAAAAATTGTACAGTTTCTTGAGACAGCCGATCGCTTTCATGGAGCCTGGCCTCATTGGTGGAATGGAGAAACCGGAAAAGTAAAGCCATTCAGCAAAAAAGATAATGGTGGAGATCTAGTGGAAACGTCTTACATGGTGCAAGGTTTATTATGCGCCAGGCAATATTTACAAAACGGTGATGCACAAGAGAGGGCGCTTGCATTAAGGATTGATGTGCTTTGGAAAACCGTTGAGTTTGATTGGTATACCAACAATAAAAAAGTACTTTATTGGCACTGGAGTCCAACCTACGAATGGGAAATGAATTTTGCCGTACGTGGTTACAACGAATGTTTAATTATGTACATTTTGGCAGCTTCTTCTCCAACCCATTCGATTGATGCAGCGGTATACCATGAAGGTTGGGCACAAAATGGAAAAATAAAAGTAGACCCAATACCCACAGATAACAAAGCATTGCAACTGCATCACCAGGGTAGTGCAGAAAATGGTGGTCCTCTATTCTGGTCTCATTATTCTTATTTAGGACTTGATCCAAGAAATCTCAAAGACAGGTATGCAGATTATTGGAAAGAGAATACCAATCATGCCAGAATCAATTACGAATGGTGCGTTAGCAATCCTAAACATTTTATAGGCTATGGTGAAAATAACTGGGGTTTAACTGCCAGCTATTCGGTTAAGGGTTATTCCGGACATGCACCATCATTGAAAAAAGACCTCGGTGTGATTTCTCCAACCGCGGCATTGTCTTCATTTCCTTATACACCCAAAGAATCAATGGCAGCCATGAAGCATTGGTATACAGATATGAAAGACAAAGTATATGGTGATTATGGTTTTTACGATGCCTTCAGTGAAACAGATAACTGGTATCAGCCAAGGTATCTCGCTATAGATCAGGGTCCGATTGTTGTAATGATGGAAAATTATCGAACTGGTCTTCTCTGGAACTTATTTATGAGTTGCCCGGAAATAAAAGCAGGCTTACAAAAACTGGATTTTACAACTGTTCGATAGGGGAATGTGTTCTATGGAATAAAAAACCTCTATAAATGACTGATTTATAGAGGTTTTTTCAGTTCAAGACAATTCAAAAGATCTTCACACGATGATTTAATTACAGAAGCAAAGTTAGCCAATAGGGAAAAGTCCACTAAAGAAAAAATTAAGATAGTGATGATGAAGATTCTTCATTAGTAGATATGAGCTTACCGTAAATAGTTGAAATAAGTTTGAAAAAGTAACTAAAACAAGAAGATAGTGAAACGTAAAAAAAATTATAAAATGAGAAAGTTGAAAATGTTGGCGGTTGCTTTATTTGTTATGGTGTCACTAAATATATCGGCTCAAGTTTTACAGGAAATAAAAATGAAATCCTTTGTTGACGGGCTGATGAAAAAAATGACAATAGATGAAAAAATAGGTCAGCTAAATCTAGTAACACGTGGCGGTGGGGTTACTACTGGTGCTGTTGTTAGCAATGATGTTGAATCAAAGATTGCAAAAGGTTTTGTAGGGGGATTATTTGGTATTACCGGACCTGATAACATTCGAAAGGCACAAGAGTTAGCAATAACTAAAAGCCGCTTGCATATTCCCTTGATTTTTGGATCAGATATTATACATGGCTACAAAACTATTTTTCCAATTCCTTTAGCACTTTCATGCAGTTGGGATACTTTAATGATAGAACGTAGCGCTAGACTTGCTGCCATTGAAGCTTCTGCTGATGGCTTGTGTTGGACATTTTCACCTATGGTTGATATTGCTCGTGACCCTCGTTGGGGGAGAATTGCCGAAGGCGCTGGAGAGGACCCTTATTTGGGATCAAAGATCGCAAGAGCAATGGTAAAGGGATATCAAGGTGATGATCTGTCTAAAAATAATACAATCTTGGCGTGTGTAAAACATTTTGCATTGTATGGTGCTGCGGAGGCCGGACGTGATTATAATACTGTGGATATGAGCAGAGCAAGAATGTACAACGAATATCTTCCTCCTTATAAAGCTGCAATAGATGCCGGTGTAGGCAGTGTAATGACTTCTTTTAATGTTGTTGATGGAATTCCAGCAACAGGTAATCAATGGTTACTTACAGATTTATTAAGAAAAAAATGGGGATTTAAAGGATTTGTTGTGAGCGATTATACTGCTTTAAATGAAATGATAGCACATGGCATGGGTGACTTATCTAAAGTCTCTGCTTTAGCATTAAAAGCAGGACTTGATATGGATATGGTAGGAGAAG
>CANJNY010000298.1 GCA_947475715.1 Prolixibacteraceae bacterium | reverse complement strand
GAAAATGGAGAAAATACAAGTTTATTGGTATTTATTCAACTTTTACGGGCATTGAAGCTTCTGCAATTACTTCAGGGATTCCAGGTAACCCAGAGAATCAGTCCTATTCAGTTGGCTAAACTGGAAAAGTCGGAACGCCAAAGAGCCAGAAATAAAAGTGATAAGGAATCCAAACCTAAATCTGACTGGTAATGGGAAAAACGGCTACCGTAAAAATTTGGAATACAGAGGTTGGCGCCATTGCCTGGGATGAGGCCTCAGGAATTGGTGAATTCGAATTTGAACCCGATTTCCTTAAAAATAAATGGGATTTATCTCCGCTAAAAATGCCAATATCCGAAGCACAGGGTCGCATTTTTGCTTTCAACGAATTAAAATACAGTAAAACGTTTAAAGGCTTGCCGGGATTATTGGCCGATGTTCTGCCCGACAAATACGGTAATGCGCTTATTGATGCCTGGTTAACCCGAAATGGCCGCCCCTCAGGAAGCATGAATCCGGTTGAAACACTCTGTTTTATCGGGAAAAGAGGTATGGGCGCCCTTGAATTTGAACCACCGGAACCGAAAGTGGCCAATTCTGCAACAAAGATTGAAGTAAACGATCTTGTTGATGTAGCCAATGACATCTTATCCGGTCGCAAAAATTTCACCGCCAATCTATCAGCAGATGAAGAGAAAGCTTTACTGGATATTTTGAAGATTGGCACCTCTGCCGGTGGAGCCAGGGCAAAGGCAGTAATTGCCTGGAATCCGGATACCAATGAGGTGCGAAGCGGTCAGGCAGATGCTCCCAAAGGTTTTTCCCACTGGCTTATCAAATTTGATGGCGTTGCCGATAGCCAGTTTGGAACAGCTCATGGTTATGGCCGTGTTGAGATGGCTTACCACCTGATGGCAAAAGATGCAGAAATTGAGATGACTGAGTGCCGGCTTCTGGAAGAAAACGGTAGGGCACATTTTATGACCCGAAGATTTGACCGTGAACCCGGTAAAGGGAAAATTCACCTTCAGAGTTTTTGTGCCATGCAGCATTACGATTTCAATGACGTAAACTCACACAGTTATGAGCAACTCTTCGAAACAATGCGGATGCTTGGGTTGCCTTACACACAGGCCGAACAAATCTTCAGGCGCATGGTGTTTAATGTGATTTCGCGCAATTGCGACGACCATACGAAGAACTTTGCATTTTTGATGGATAAAACCGGTGTATGGGCCCTTTCACCGGCTTTTGACGTATGCCATTCCTTCCGGCCCGGAAGCGCCTGGGTAAGTCAACAGTCACTTAGTGTAAATGGCAAAAGGCAAGGGATCACACGCGATGATTTATTGTCAGTTGCCAAACAAATGAATATAAAACGAGGCAACAACATTGTTAACCAGATTAATGAAGTAGTGAGCAATTGGCCCCGATACGCTGAAGAAACATATGTTAGCCCGGAACTACGAGACGCAATCAACTCAACATTGATCAATTTAAACCGGTAAAATATTTTCCAGTTCTGGAAATTTTCCAGCAAATAAAATTAAAAAGGTATGTCACCTTTTGTCATACCGGACGGTTAACTTTGCCGGCAAAAGGAGCTTTAGTTAGATACATTAAATAATATACTCACTAATAAACAACAAGTTATGAGAGGCTTTACATTTTCGTGGAAACGATTTGTCGGAATTACACAGGCGAAACAAAAGATTGCAAGGGAGACAGGAATTCCAATGACCAAATCGGGGATGGAGCGTAAAATCGGGGCAGCAATCGTTAAAATGATTTTTGGAAAATGATACCTCTTATAATCCCCTCAACTCCCCCTCGTTTGAAACTGCCTGCCCCGTTTTTTCGGGGAGGGGGTAGTGGCCTGGAGTTTGTAACTCCGACTAATCACCGTTCCAAACGAAAGTTACATTTTCGGATGTAAATCGTTAAAAACGATGGACCCAAAAATGAGAAATGACATTGCTTCAACGCAAGAAGATCTTTTAGGTTCCCGCGATTGGGTCCCGCGGTTTGTAACCGCGCTAAGATAATCCTAAGGCGAATAAAATTCGCCCCACCCGGGTCCCGCGGTTTGCAACCGCGCTAAGATTATCCTGACACGAAAAGAAATCACCCCAGGCAAAACCAAATAAATCATGCTATATTTGTAGTAATCAATCAAAAACAAAATTATCGACAAAATAAAATATTAACATACAGTATATTAAAATATTAACATAGCATTTAGCTATTGTTCGCGCCCTCAGAAACCTCGGAAATTTCTTTTTGCGAACGCACAGTGTCAGATTCAATAAGCGAATGCTCGCGCCAAACGGCGTGGGCTTTTGACTTATCGACACTGTGTGGCCTCCGAGGGCCCTGAGGGCGGGTAAGGATGGGTTCACGCTTTTTTTGTGGATTTTTCTTACGTGTTCAACCGGCCAGATGCGCTAACCAACTAACCCGGCGCAATGAACAAACCCGACCTGATCCAAAAGATCAAACAACACGAAGGTATTACACTTACACCCGAAGAGCAATCCTACCTGCTCGACCTGATAAACACCAAAAAGAAATATGGCCTGGTCTGGGAAGAGAAAACCGAAGATGTTGAAGAACAGCTCCGGACCCATCTGCCAGTACTGACAGAAGTGGTGGAGAAAAGAATAAAGGCCAAACCAAAAACGTCGGAACCTGGATTTACAGGATTAAAGGATTTGCAGGATTCAGGGCAGTCAGAACCGGGACGAAACAGGTTAAATGATGGACAGGATTTTAAAAAATTACAACCTTTACAGCCCACATTATTTGAAGAATCAGAAAATCCGGTTAATTCGGAAAATCAGAAAAATCACCAAAATCAAACAAATCACAATAATCAAATAAATCACAGTTCAGACATTGTCGAAGGGTCGCTGAGCGAAGTCGAATGGTCGCTGAGCGGAGTCGAAGCGCCGAACCACATCCTTATCGAAGGCGACAACCTCCATGCCCTTACCGCACTTTCTTTTACTCATCAGGGATTAATTGATGTAATCTATATTGATCCACCTTATAATACAGGGAAAGAAAATGAGTTCAGATATAACGATAAGTGGGTTGATAGTGAAGATACTTATAGACACTCAAAATGGTTGTCATTTATGCGTAAGAGGCTTCAAATTGCACATAAATTGCTGTCTACAAATGGGGTTATTTTTATTTCAATTGATGACAATGAAATGGCTCAATTAAAAATGCTTTGTGATGAACTTTTTGATAAAAATAATAATCCTAAAAATTCCAATTTATTAGGCATTCTTATTTGGGATTTAGGAACAGGGACTTCCGCAGGCCATTTTACAAGGTCGAATGAATTTATTTTAGCTTATTCAAAAAATAGGAGTTTATTCCCTAATTTTTCAGGAGGCAATGGTATAATTGATGATAGAGCACAAAAAAAAATATCTTCAAAAAACCGAGCCACTAATTACAAATTCTTGGCAGGAACAAAATTTGAGGCACAAGATAATTTCGAATTATCAGGTACCTGGGGTGACCAAGAAAGAACAACT
>CANJNY010000297.1 GCA_947475715.1 Prolixibacteraceae bacterium | reverse complement strand
TATTGGCGGCTATTCGACCTTTGTAAGTAAAATAAATTTTGAAAACCACGAAGACAAACCCGATTGGCTAAGTAAAATCAACGCCAGCTCTCTTAAAATCAAGCTTATTATTTCGCTTGTAAGCATCTCCGGGGTGCACCTGTTAAAAACCTTCATTGACATTCATAATGTTCCTTTGCAGGATACATTGCTGCAGATCGGAATTCATATGGTATTTATTATCTCGGCATTACTACTTGCAATTACCGATAAGATCATGCATTCGGATGAAGCTACAGGTGCGCATTAGAAAAAAATCACCACGGAGGATCGGAGGGCATGGAGGTACACAGAGGGAATTTTTCTCCGTGCACCTCTGTGTATTCCGTGTCTCCGTGGTGAAAAAAGTGACCTGGCAGATCAATAATCGTTAATATTGACATTACTCGAGGCATCCTTTTTCAGCCAGATCTCCCCGGGTTGTCTGGCTTGAAGCCGCCTGGCCTCTATTCTTGAGCTATCAGACAATGAACCCACGAGCTTTTTCGATGTGAATTCGAGAAATGCTTCTGAATGGTGCAGAGTAAATTCTATTGAATCGATATCAAAGCGATCGGTATTAACCATTGAATGGTTTTTTGCTGAAATATGCAACATATTGATATGTGATTTTTCTATCTCATCCTGATGGAACCACACTGAACTTTGATCCAAATCTATTGACAGTATCCCAAAGTTAAAGTGTTCAATTGTAAAATCTGCATTTTCCAAAAGTATATTGCGCAAAGAATCACCGGTATGAATACGGATTGAAACATTATGATGAGCCTCCTTCTCAAAATCGGAAATCCTCAACGTATCGCCGGAAGTAGAAAAATTAACCTGCGGTTGTATTGAATCCTTCAAACTGGTCACCTCAATAAACGAAGAATCGGTTTTAACAAGCGTGACATTCATACTATTGGTGATCGTCAGTGTCCTGAAAAATCTCAAAGGGTGCCTGTTTACCTTAAAATCAGAGGAGATATCACTATCCTTTCTGCCATTAATGCGCAGGTCGATTATTGCAGCCAGGATAATACCGGCAATTGTTCCAACGAGAACGAAAAATATTATTTTACTGGTTTTCATAATTTGTCTGAATTTTGGGTCGATTCAAAATAGGGTATTAATTCCTCAAGGGTGATGCCCAGAATTTTTATCTGCCTTACGATTAATGGCAGATCGGTATCAAAAAACTCTTTCCGCTTCCACTGCCGGATAATCGGGACAGCATCCTGACTGACATAATATCCAACACCGCGCTTATTATCAATGATCCCACGGGTTTGTAATTCACTGTAGGTCCGCATTACGGTATTGGGGTTCACCCCCATTTCCGCGGCAAGATCGCGGACTGATGGGATTTTTTCACCAGGAGGATACTTCCCCTCCATCACTTTCTCCGAGATGCTGTCGGCAATCTGAAGAAAGATTCCTTTTGTATTTTTAAATTCCATTTTAAGCCTCCTTCTCTTTTAAACTGAACCAGGCAATTGCCAGAAGCGATAAATTGACAATAACCATTCCTATCCCCATGAGTTTGATGACTGTTTGACCGTCCTTAAAGAAAATCAAATTCTTTCCCACCGGATGCAGCCCTTCAAGATTGAGACTCTTATCAAGTAAAAATGCGAAAAGAAAATAGCTCAGCATAATGATCGAGAAGGTAAGCAATGTTTTGACCAGCGGTGATTTTGAAAAGTAGCCTGCTCCGGCAAATGGGGCAATAAACATAAATAGAATTCCCTGCAGAGTTAATATCAGTGCCCAGAACTCAAATTTTCCATCCTTAACAATTGCCAGAAAGCCGTCCCGAAAGGAAAATTTATAATTTGTCAATTCAGGAAAATAGTAATGAAAAACTGCACCTTCCAGGTTCGCAAGGATCCAGTATAAAATTGGCATCAGTACAATAAATGCGACAATCCTCGAAAGTATTTCAAACACAAATTTCTCACTGTTTGTTGCCGGAAGCATCAGGTAAACCATGCTTTTCTCTTTTGAACGAAAGGGGGGAAATGAAAATGCGGAATAGGCAATTCCCACAATTACAAACACTGAGATAAAAGTAGTCACATAATGCATATTACTCCAGTTGCCAAAATTATTGATGGTCTGAGCAAAGACAAATGAAATAATCAAGCTTCCTGAAAATGCCGCCAAGGCTAATGGGTAACGCCGCTTGTTGATGATCAGCTTTTGTTTGAATAACAACATCAAACGGTGAAACGAAAATGAATTGTTTGTTTGCATAGCTTTATCCGATTTTATGTCCGTTGGTGATGGCGTTAAAAAGTAATTCGATATCAACCTCAGTCTCCTCATAGCCGTTGGGAACCATTAAACGGTAACCACCCGGAACGGCCTCACTGTAGATCGCCGCTTCGCGTTCTTCGGAAGTTCCGGATATAAAAGCAACCTTTTGTGAGATCTCCTGGATGGTCTGGTGAAAGATTACCTCCCCATTATCCAGAATGATGATTTTATCAATGAGGTTCTCAACATCTTTTACCTGATGGGTGGAAATCACCACCAGCTGGTCCTCATCAAGTGATCCTGCCAGAATCTTCCTGAAAAGCGCCTTTGAAGGAATATCCAGGCCATTGGTTGGTTCATCCAGCACCAGTAAACGGCATCGTGTGGCCATGGCAAAGGCGATCAGAAATTTCTTCTTCTGTCCGTGTGAAAGGCGTTGCAATTTTCGCTCATTGCCTAGTTCAAACTCGATCAGGATACGGTCCAAAAGTTCGTGATCAAACCGCGGATAGAATGGGGTGTACGCTTTCACGTAATCGCGGATTGAAATTGATGGGAAAAAGAACTCCTCCGGCACCATAAAAACGTCGTTTAACAGCGACACCTCCCGCTTCCGTGGTTGATGATCCATTACTGAAAGCTCACCCGAAATGGGATGAAGAAGTCCTGTGAGAAGTTTGAGCAGGCTGGTTTTGCCCGCGCCGTTTTTGCCGAGCAATCCGGTAATGCTCCCCGCTTCGAGCCGAACAGACAAGTTACTGAAGAGTACCTCTTGCCTCGGATACGCAAAATGAAGGTCTTTAATCTGAATCATATTTTGCAGTTTTATTGTTTTAGTGTACTACGTTACTAATACAGTGCAAATATAAAACTATTTAATTCAGATCTCCAAATTTATTTTGATTTTTTAAAAAAAAATCCACCACGGAGGATCGGAGGGCACAGAGGTTCACGGAGAAAAATGACTCTGTGTACCTCTGTGTATTCCGTGTCTCCGTGGTGAGCCAGTGAATTAGCTAATAAAGGAATCCAAATAACCATAAAGGGATGAAATTTTTATACCCAATTTCAATATCATCCTGCACAACAAAACTATTTGCTATCCCCACGATTTGTTTTCCGGACGTACCTTTCCCCCCAATTTCAAAAACATATTGATTATCAATAAGAAAGTCTC
Organism: Prolixibacteraceae bacterium; assembly: GCA_947475715.1. Classification (GTDB taxonomy): domain Bacteria; phylum Bacteroidota; class Bacteroidia; order Bacteroidales; family Prolixibacteraceae; genus JAAFHB01. The sequence continues at coordinate 78 of CANJNY010000297.1, read as the reverse complement.
CCTTGAGAGATATATTAACGGAATGGTTTTCCCGTAGTTGATTGACAAAAAAAGTCTCCCTTAGGGTTCCCTTCTCTG
>CANJNY010000296.1 GCA_947475715.1 Prolixibacteraceae bacterium | reverse complement strand
TCCCTGGCAAATAATTTATCGTACGAAAGGAGGGGTTTGATAAGCCTGAAAGGGATTGCAGAAGCGGATAGGCTCCAACTGCAACCTGCTCGATGACTAGCCACCATGGTAAAATCATGCCCCCCATTATCACCATTTCTTCCAAAGTTAATTTGAAATGACTAGTCCCATCCCTGGGTTGAATTGTATTTAGACAAACTGCAATTTTCATTAGAGTAATTTAGCCTTCAATCGAAAAAAAAATTGAACGAATCGATGTATAATCGAACGGAACTGTGAAGGCATATAATCCTTCAACATAAAACGAGCAGCAGGTATTAATGAGCGAGACCTAGGTAACGGGAATTGCCCATTCACCAGTTTATTGAGTAAAGCTTCATATTCCCGCTCCATTTCAGCAAAGCTGAACTTCATTTGGGTTCTAGCAATGGCAGCAGTACTAAACTGTTGCCAAGTAATTGGATCTGCAAGACGTTCGATTTGATCAGTAAATTCTTTTATATCTCCAATTTCAGCAAGAAGCCCCGATGACTCATCACCTATCGTAAAGTCAGTAACCCCAATTAATCGGGATGCAACTGGAACACACCCATTTGCCTGAGCTTCCATCAGCACCAATCCCAAACCTTCACCATAGTCGGATGTCCATAAAAGAATATGATGATTTCGATATGCTTCATATAAATCAACTCGAAGTGGAATTTCTTTAAATTCCACCAAATGACTAACCCCTTCCTCATCAATAGCCTGCGCTAGTTTTTGTTGGTCAATTCCTTTTCCGCAAATGGACAAGGTGACTTGCAAACCCCTCGCTACACAACTAGCCAAAATCTTAGGAAGTAAAAGAACATTTTTCCGGCCCCGGCCAACTAACCTTCCTACATAAAAAATACGCAAGGGTGTAGACGCAGCAATACGCGCTGATAATTCAGAAACCAATGGCTGGCTAATTCCCGTGATTAATAGTTGGGTAGGCTTTTGAGGCATTTGGAGGTTGACTTGTTGTTCCAACCTAGGACTTTCAGCGACTGCCAAGTTCCATAAGTCCAATGTGTTTTTCATGAACTGATAAACATGCTCTCGATCTCCGCCCAAAATCGGTACAATCGCCGTACTGTCGGGGACAAGGCGTAATGCATATTCTAGATTGGGCACAGGAAGTCCCAAACAGATAAATATCACTTGAAAAGACTGTTCACTTAAAATAGAACCTATTCGCCGAACATGGGCAACTTTGCTCTCCATTCGAAACTGCTGCAAGCTGACATAAGTCAACTGGGGTGTATTTTCTGTAATTTCTGTAGAGCGAATTATTGAGGCCATCATGGTTACTTGGTGCCCTGCATGAGCCAGCACTTCTCCCAACTGCATCGCAAATTGGCAGGTTCCATCTCTTTGCTGAATAGCTTTAAAACAAATGGCAATTTTCATTAGAATGAGTTTAAATTGTTTATTGCATCCATCTACGAACAGGTCCCAAAAATTTCACCAATTGACTTTGTTTTATTTTTTGAGTAACTCTTGGCAAAATGCTGAAGGTGCGACTTGGTTTTGATTGGAAGCGAGCCCATTGCTCCTTAAATAGCTCATTAGCATGATTATACAGTATTTTGTCTTGTTGCGTCAAATCTTCAATTTGACTAATAAGATAAGGGCTCAATAATCCCCGGTAACCAGATTTTGAAGTAATTCTTGCTGGATTAGCATTTTTCCTGGGCAATTTGCTTGGTGGTGCTATTCCGAGTACATCGCAGATCAACCTTACAGATTCGTCGTAATGCTCAGTAATACCCACAACATTCATTGTAGAGAGCCATTCACATGCATTATTCATCAGTAATTTTTGATCTGTTGGATCCATAAGGGCCGGGAGAGAATAAGGCCGAATCAGTGTTCGACCACTTACTGCGTCTGGATTCCCACTGAAAAGAGGGGTATAATCCTCTCTATATCCAAGTGTTCTCAACTGACTATCACAGGCAATTCCAAAAGCATCCACATCGAGCAGGGCCGTTAAATTTGAATCAAGTATTGGCTTTATCCTTTCAAGATATTCTACAGTGAAAGTATGAGGTGCTTTACTCACAGTTCGTTGAAGATAAAGAATTTGAGATATTGTTCGCTCTACTGGGTCTTTTAACATTGTAAAACAAGCAAGATCAGATCTTTCCGTCAATTCTAGCAAGGGGCGACCTTGATGCAGGGAATGATAGAATGTAAAATGCTTAAATTCATCAAGCGACAGTTTGGCCATTTTTTTCCGTGTCAGCCTAACGGTTTTTTTAAAAAAATAAACTTTTTCCAAAAAAGAACCCAAGGTAATGCCCCCTGTCTTTGGAACATGAACAAAATAAGACGGAGGAGCTTCAATTTGGTATTGTACCCCCCCTATAATTTTCATCATTTTTAACTTTTAAATAGACATAAAATATAGTATCCCTAGTTAATTATCAATAAATAAAGGGGAAATCCAAGCAGAAAGGTCACGTTCAATTAGGGTTTGCAACTTTGTTAGATCATCTCTGTACCTAATATTTAGTAATTGACGCAAATGCGGAGACAACCCAGGAAGTGCCATTCTATTCCATTTTGTCATTCGATCATTGATATGCCCAGGAAAAAGACCCAACAACCTGCCAAAACGCGAGGGCTGAAGATTTGGTCGAAGAAGTATTTTACGAAGCAACCGGCTTCTAAAGCCATGTCCCACATTTAGCTGCTGAACGGTAACTTTTACCGTTTCATCCACACCTAGAAAATGGAAAGCGTCCTCAAGTACTGCTCCAGAATTATTCAGCCAATCCTCAAATAGGTAAACCCGTATCTGATTACGTGGAAAAAAATCAAAATAAGGCTTCAAGTTTTTATAGTACAAACCATTGCTGAAATGTCTTATATCAGGAATTCCATCTTGCTCGATACGCTCCTTCTCACACGATAAGGCCATTTCGAAATCAGAAAGGGGCTCTAGATTCCTAGCATGATAATAATTAAATGCTGAATAAGCACGCTCTGAGGGCTGCCTAATTAAAGCGATAATGCGAGCATGGGGAATCCTTTTTCGAATTCGAGCAGCAGTTCTTTCGGGATAATAACTGCTTAAATAAATTGCGGAGGCTTCCCCGATAGCTTTTTCATTTTTCACCCCTTCAAAAAGTCTTAAATAATCATCCCATTTATAAACTAACCATTTGAAGTTCATTTTGGAAACCGTCCAGCAATTAGGTACTTTCCCATCCATGGCAAAGAAAAATGGTTCCTTTTTACGACTCAAAAATATTTCAGGGTGCTGACTCATAGCATGGTGTAATGCTGTTGTTCCACATTTTTGCGCCCCGATAATGAAAAAATTAGGCTCAGCCATTTGAAAATATTTTTAACACAGTATGAAATTTACTCATTCCACTGACCCAACATAGTTTTAGAAAACGAAGAAGTGACATAATTGGTTTAGGTAAATAATCCTTCCAGGAAATAACTAGTGTGCAATTTCCTTCATTTAGTAAACCTAAGGGCTCTTTGGGGTATTTTCCATCCTTCAAATCAGTAATAACTTTTAGGTAATGATCAC
>CANJNY010000295.1 GCA_947475715.1 Prolixibacteraceae bacterium | reverse complement strand
TGAAATCAAGGCCACTTTTGGCCGAAGAAGCAACTCCGCCCTAAATTTGCTCAATGCCTTGTTCCGGGAACCGGTCACCACTATTGAGCAGGCATCACAAACCTGCAGCCTAAGTTATAAGGCTGCCAATGATTTGGTAGCGATGATGCAGGAACATAACTACCTGAAAGAGATGACCGGACAAAGCCGAAACCGAATATTTGTGTTTGAACCTTATCTTAAAACATTCGAAAATGAATAATCCTGAAGGTCTTAAAATCGGAATCAGTTGGTTCCGCAAACATCTAAAAATTAAGATCAATGAGTGAGTGGAAAGAATGCAAACTGGGTGAATTAATAGATTTGTTTTCTGGCGGAACTCCTTCAAAGGAAAATCACAGCTATTGGGAAGGCAATATCCCATGGATTAGTGCTAAAACCATGACTTGGCATAAAGTTTCAACTTCAGATTTAAATATTTCCGAAGAAGGACTGAGAAACGGAACCCGATTGGCCAATGTTAATGATATTCTTTTATTGGTTAGAGGAAGTGGTTTGTTTAACGATATCCCTATTTGCATAGTAGAAAAACCGGTAACATTTAACCAGGACATTAAAGCCATTAGAGCAAAAAATCCCGAACACCAAGAGTTTCTTTATTATTGGTTACATAGTAACAAAAAAGGTTTATATGAAATCCTTGAGGAGACCGGAATTGGGGCAGGAAAGTTTGATACCGAACTACTTAAAGATCTCGATATTTCGATGCCTATAATTGATTCCGAGAGGGAAAAAATAGTTGCAATTGCGAAATCAATCTTTGATAAAATAGACCTGCTTCACCGCCAAAACGCCACACTTGAAGCTATGGCCGAAACACTTTTTAGGCAGTGGTTTGTGGAGGAAGCAAAGGAGGATTGGGAAACTAAACAGCTAAAAGAAGTAACCGATATTGGGATTGGAAGAACACCCCCAAGGAAAGAATCTCAATGGTTTTCAATAGATCAAAATGATGTTAAATGGATTTCAATAAAAGACATGGGCAGTGATGGCGTTTTTATTTCCAAAACATCTGAATATTTGACCAGGCATGCAATTCAAAGATTTAATATACCTGTTATATCAAGACATACAGTCGTTTTAAGTTTCAAAATGACAGTTGGTAGAGTCGCTATTACATCTGTTGAAATGCTTTCAAATGAAGCTATTGCACATTTTAAATTCAAAACAATTACGCCTTTTACGAAGGAGTATCTATATCTTTTCTTGAAAACATACAAGTATGATTTATTGGGTAGTACTTCCTCTATTGTTACCTCAATTAACTCAGCGATGATCAAAGAAATGGAGATCTTGATCCCGGATAATCAAACAATGAATGAGTTTAAAGAAATAACTGAGCCAGTTTTTTTCAAGATAAATCACAACCAAATCCAAATCCGCACCCTCACAACCCTTCGGGATACTTTATTGCCGAAGTTGATGAGTGGGGAGGTAAGGGTGGAAGGTTGAACAAGATTTCGTATATTTCAGTATAAAATATAACAGGTCAATAATATGACGAAACTTAAAACACTGAGAACCGAATACAACATCTATTGTGATGAAAGTTGTCATTTACAGCACGACGATAGCAAAGTGATGGTGCTTGGTGCTGCATGGTGCCTTAAATCAAAAAAAGAAGAGGTATTTGGACGTATCCGTGAAATTAAAGTGAGGCATGGATTCAAACCCGATTTCGAGATAAAGTGGAACAAAGTTTCGAAAGGGATGACCAATTTTTACATGGATCTGATCGATTATTTCTTCGATGATGATCATCTACATTTCCGGGCCCTGGTTGTACCAGACAAAAAGACATTGAACCACGAAGCATTTAACCAGGATCACGATACGTTTTACTACAAAATGTATTTTGATTTATTGAAGGTCATCCTATCCCCGGATTGTGCCTACAATATTTATATCGACATTAAAGATACACGCGGGCAGGAAAAGGTTCTCAAGCTTCAGGATGTATTACGAAACAATCAATACGACTATCAGAGCCAGATCATTCGCAAAATTCAACAGGTACATTCTCATGAAGTTGAGCTATTGCAAATAACCGATCTGTTAGCCGGGGCAATTTCATACCTTCACAGGGGATTATCAGGAAACGAAGCCAAACTAAAGATCATCGAAAAAGTACGATCACGTTCAGGATACAGCTTATTGAAATCAACCCTTTTCAAGGAAGATAAGTTAAATGTTTTCATTTGGAAATCAAGAACTGTAACCAATGAATGAGAATGAATTAGAACTGCCTGAAATGATCTTGCTGGAACATTTCAGTGGCGATTTTAAAAGATTCATTGACGCAGTTTACATGGTCTTCCAGCATGATTTCGTAAATCATAAAACCAGGTTTAGGGGTGAAGAACTGCGTTTGAAGTGGCATCCTGTCTACCAGGATAAATCTTATACCTTCTACCATATGACTCATAAAGGAGAAGATGAGCAAAACCGTGAACCTGATTTGCGACGTTGTGAACGGATCCCCTGGGCAAGGCCGATTATCGAAAATTGCGATCAATGGAACCTGAAAATATGGCCTCAAAAACGCAAAGGGAGTAATCGGTTGTGTATTTGGCTCGAATTTGAAGATGAACCCGATTACTTTATCGTTTTAGATGTACGTGAAAATTATAAATTACTGTGGACCGCCTTTGTAGCGGAATACGATCACGAGAAAAGAAAGAAGCAAAAGGAGTATGAGGGGTGGCTTAAAACGCAGAAATCGCCAGATAAAACCTGACGACCTCGTAACTCCTTTAACACATGGTTAATGAGATAGTGCAAATATACAACGTTTTTATATTGAAATGCAAATTTATTTTCACCGATGACCAAAATAACCGAATCCGCAATTGAACTACTGGCGATTAAGCGTTTGGAGGCATTAGGGTATCACTACCTCTACGGTCCCGATATCGCCTATGATGGAACCAATCCTGAACGGACATCTTATAGTCAGGTTCTATTGCTGGAGCGGTTAAAACATGCAGTTAAGCGAATTAATCCCGGGATTCCTGCCGATGCTCAACATGAAGCGATCAAAGAGATTCAACGTATTTCTTTACCGGAACTAATTACCAACAATGAGACTTTTCATCGCCTGCTCACCGAAGGTATTCCCGTAACGAAAAGAGTCAATGGAGACGATAGAGGTGATCATGTATGGCTGATTGATTTTAAGAATCCTACCAACAATGAGTTCAATGTAGTTAACCAGTTTACAATAATTGAAAATCATCAGAATAAACGACCGGACATCATCCTTTTTGTTAATGGAATTCCTTTGGTAGTTATTGAATTGAAGAATGCAGTTGATGAAAATGCCACGATTCATTCAGCCTTTAAACAAATAGAAACTTACAAAGCCGTAATCCCAGGTCTGTTTACCTACAATGGTTTTAACATTATCTCAGATGGTCTTGAGGCCAAAGCTGGTTCTCTCTCCGCTGGTTTCAGCCGTCATATGGCATGGAAAACATCGGATGGTAAAACGGAGGCATCACATTTAGTTAGCCAATTGGAGACCCTGATTCATGGTA
>CANJNY010000294.1 GCA_947475715.1 Prolixibacteraceae bacterium | reverse complement strand
GCCTGACTTGTTCAAGTCCGAACAAGTCAGGCCCTCACTGACAGTTTCACATCCCCAGCAATCCCGCAGGGATTGAACGTAAATAACCCGGGGTAAGCAATGCCCTGTACTAATCCGACATATCGATAAATCTCAATGGCATTGCGCAGCCCCGGGTAGGCGAATACTGGAGGTGGACCGTCCGCGATCGAAACCCCGCAAAGGTGGTGCACCCCAATCGGACGGAATTGAACATCACTACAACAAAGAGAAAAGCATTATAACAAGGTTCAACCACTTCGTGGCTGGGGTTGTTGATCGTCCATTTACCCCCGGTTGCGCAAGCTTCACCGGCGGTTATTAAAATTCAACCACTTCGTGGCAGGTGTTATAAGGGTTTTGGTTTTTACCCCCGGTTTGGCAAGTCTTACCGGCGGATCACTTCTTTGTGGTTTGAATCGTTTTTCACTGATCCGAACCAAAATCAGTGGTCATCCGTAACATCGGTGTCATTAAAATTCAACCACTTCGTGGCAGGGGTTATAAGGGTTTTGGTTTTTACCTCCGGTTTGGCAAGTCTCACCGGCGGATCGCTTTTTTGTGGTTTGAACCGTTTTTCACTGATCCGAACCAAAATCAGTGGTCATCCGTAACATCGGTGTCATTAAAATTTAACCACTTCGTGGCTGAGGTTAGATGCGCAATTTAACAGGATATTTAACCACTTCGTGGCTGATTGGAGGTTCGCCTCGAAACATCGACTAGAATTCTAACCATTTTTTTTGTTCCTGATCCGCTTTTTAATCCCTTTCCATGGAATAGCTGCATTAAAATATCGGTTTGTAAATCTGGTTGGATAAGTATTTGTCCTCATCTCAAAACAATTTTGGTTTCTTCTATGTTTGTTAAATATAATTTTCTAAATGTAAATATGAATTTCTTTGAATTAGCAATGGTAGCCGGGACAATAATATTGATCGCTTTTGCGCTTCAGTTATTTGTATATTCTAAAGGTAATAAGTTGCTTAATAAACTTCTCGCAGTGCTGTTCCTTAGCCGGGCGATTCAGAATATCTTCTTTATTTTAGTTCATCTAAAATTAATTGATAGCTATTTAATTATCATATCTATTATTCCGATTGCTATTTTCGTAGCTCCCCCAGCTTTATACCTTTATATCCGATCTTTTCTCAATGACCATTCGAGACTAAAGCCTGTTGATCTGTTACATCTGATACCGGTATTTCTTATCGTGATCAATTTAATTCCGTTTTTATCGGCCTCATCCGAGCTTAAATTGACAATTCTGAACGCGATTCTATTAAATAATAAGGTGTCATTGAACGGTCAGCTTCTCTTTATTCCAATCAAGATTCAGTTTCTGCTCCGTTCTGTTATTCTTTTGATATACCTGATTTTCTCGTGGAAGATTTTTTTAACTGCAACTTCGGATAAAACTAAGGCAATTGTTTCAATTGAAAAATATTATTTATTCACCTTACTGGCTCTTGTCACCTTCCAGGTTATTATTTCATTGGGCACTTCAATTTATTTGGTTTTTTATGCGGGAGTATCGTATTCAATGAATTTTTTCCTTTATAAACCATTGACGATGCTACTCTTTACGGTATTGATATACCTGTTTATATTTTGGATTCTGCGTCATCCTGAAATTTTATATGGCAATCTTTTGGCTACCGTCGAAAAATCGGAGGCCAAGCCCCAAGTCGAAATTCTTGCTGTTAAAACTTCTGAGGGTGATTCGCAGCACGAGTCGAAAATTCTTTTATCGGAGAGTCAAGTGTTATATTATATTGAGCAACTCAAACGTTATGTTGAGGAGGATCGACTTTATCTCAATCCTGATCTGAATATTCAAATGTTATCCGAACTAAGTAGCATCCCGGTTCATCACTGTTCATATATCATCAATCATGTTCTTAAAAAAAGTTTCAGAGAATATGTTAATTCGCTTCGTATAAAATACTATATCGACACCTTTGTATCCCACCGAAGGGATCGGTTTACGATTGAATATCAGTCTGATCAGATTGGATTTAAGAACCAGGGGACCTTTAACCGATGTTTTAAAATTGAGACCGGTATGACCCCCAAGGAATATACAATATTGAACTATAAATCCTGAATTTAGTGACGAATTAACTATTTTGTGATCTAATCTGAAAAACTTCCAACGATATTGCAATATCGTTGGAAGTTCCCCTCTTTATATGGTTTGGTAATCTGCAATTAGGATACGTTTGACATGTTATACTAAATTTCGATAGAAAGTTGTATGGCGATTGTTGAGCTTAAACTAATTTTCCATGCAGCTTTTTTACCGAAAATGAGTAGGGGTTACAGTAGTGAACAGATTAATTTTCTTATAAACAACAGGCAGTGGAAGGAGCTGGTTCGAATTGGAGAGCCGGCCGTTTTACCGTTGATTGAAGGGTTGCGTACAGCAAAAATTTCCTCCCTACGCTTTATCGCCTCGACGTTAGGCGAAATTGGCGATCCCAGGGCAATTGAAACATTGATTCATTTTTTACATATTGGGCACTATTATCTGCGCAGCAGTGCCATTATTTCGCTCGGAAAGATCGGCAACCCCTTAGCCGTGGAGCCCTTAATAAAAAAACTAAAAAGCTACAATATAAAACTTCGCAGGGAAGCGGCCCTGGCATTGGGTGCCATAGGTGATCCCACAGCGGTAGAGCCCCTTATCGAATTGTTAACTCACTCGGATAAGTACCTCAGGCGCAATGCGGCGAATGCGCTTGTACGGATTAACGATCCCCGTTCGGCGTTTCCGCTAGTGGGATATATCCTAACCCTGCACCCATTTTTCTGGGAGGGGCAGCGAAATAAAATCGTAAAGTTTTTTCGTTTAAACGAGCTTCAGTCGAGGTGGATAATCATGCGTGACAATTATAACTGGAAACAATAAAATAAATAATGGGACCTGCGCTTTATTGGCAGGGGATCCGTTACAGATGGATTATTTCTAGTAATCCTTCAGCCAGTGCGAGCCGGACTTCGAGTCCGACCCTCACTTTATGAAGTATAAGTGATGAATGAATTAAAAAATTCGGCAATTTGAAAATGTGCTAATGTGACAATTTGGAAATTTGTATGAAGGGCGAAGCCGGGATAAAAGCATCTTGTTCAATACCAGGAATTTACAAACCCTGAATGGGTGCCATGATTATAGCAAAATATGAATAATCAGAGATAAAAAACCCTGAAGGGGTGACAGAATTGAAAAAGTGAATGCATGTTGAATATCCGAATTTGTAGGCAAAAAGCAGAACGGGTCAAAGGGGAGAATAGGCGAAGAGGAGAATAGGCGAAGGGGAGAATAGGCGAAGGGGAGAATAGGCGAAGGGGAGATGAATTATAAGTGATGAGTGATGTGTGATCTGTGATAAGTGATCATTAAGGCTTTTAACCTCTGTGAAACTCATTTTTGAACTCGGTGAAACTCTGTGGTTAATTTTTTCACATAGCTATGGCGATTGTTGCTGGTAAAGTAAGCGCGAATTTTGTAAGGTGCAGCGCACCGTTTCTATTTGTAGAAAGTAAATCAATAGGCATAAAAGGTGCAG
>CANJNY010000293.1 GCA_947475715.1 Prolixibacteraceae bacterium | reverse complement strand
GTTGAAGATATTTTCACCTTGCTTAAACTCGATATCATCCGTAAAGGCATTATACCTTAACTCAATGTTCGAAAATACCGAATCCTCAGGGGTGATAATCTTACCCGGTTCAAATTGATCATTCAGATAAGGTGTCCCCTGAATATCCGAAATCTTAAGATTTCTACCGAAATAACTACCATCTATAATCTTTGTAAACCGGACGTCATCCATAAACGGTTTATTTGCAAGCTCATATTGAGCGCTTAATCGGGTGGTCATTCCAAAGAAAATAATCAGAAAAAGGATATAACTTTGCCTGCCTGAACTATAAAAAAACAAATTAATTGAAGCTAATACTCTGTGGCATAACGCAATTTGTGGTCTTAATAAAGTCTTTGTGTAATTCATACTTTGCATTTAAATATTATGATAAAAGTAGCCAGAGTCACTATTATTTACAAATTAATTAAAAGATAAATTTATAAAAAGCAAAATAATATATAGTCCAATAAAACTAATATGTCAAAAATCATATTCTATCTTTAAGCCCAAAATATCATCTTGGAAAATCAGCTCCTATCCAGTCATCTTAAGCTCCATTTGATCGTTCTGATTTATGGATTTACTGCCATACTTGGTAAACTGATCACCCTTCCTGCAATCCAATTAGTTTGGTACCGGATGTTTATTGCTTTGATCTCTTTTTATCTGTTTTTAAAATGGAAAAATACCGATTTTTCAGTTAGCAGGAATCAATTTCTAAAATTATTCGGAATAGGAATCATTATAGCGGTCCATTGGATCGCCTTTTTTGGAGCTATAAAAATTGCAAATATCTCAGTCGCATTGGGATGTTTCGCAACAATCACGCTGTTTACCAGTATTCTCGAACCATTCTTCTTCAAAAAACGGATTAATCTACTCGAAGTAATCATCGGTTTATTAATTATCGCAGGATTATACCTGATTTTCAGATTTGAGACCAGGTATTCAGCAGGAATTTTAGTAGCCTTGGCAGCCGCATTTTTGGGCGGACTATTTTCGGTTCTGAATAAAAAAATGGTCCATCACCATAAAGCCTCGGTAATAAGTTTTTATGAAATGCTGGGCGGACTCTCGTTTATAAGTGTCTATCAATTATTTGCAAGTTGGGGAAAAGCACCCTTATCAATTCCGTCAATTCCCGATTTAATTTATTTGCTAATCCTTGGAATTATATGCACAGCTTATGCATTTGCCGTACAGGTTAATGTAATGAAACATCTCTCTGCCTATATCGTGGTACTGACAATCAATCTGGAGCCGGTTTACGGAATCATTATGGCCTGGTTTTTATTTGGTGAAACTGAACACATGACCCAAGGGTTCTATGTGGGAACTTCCATAATAATTATTTCAGTATTGGGTTTTCCAATATTTCATTTCTATAAGCGAAAAAAACTAAGACAACAGATTATGCTTTAAAAAAATGCTATTTTGTCTACTACGGGACGAAGGTACCCTTATTGAGGTTAATTTCTACCCTTCTCAAATCACTCACGGAATTTTCTGATACAAAACAGAAGAAATATTATTCAAACTCATTAATTATTCCTTTATCGAGCAGCTCCGGTTCAATATGAAGGTCGTTTTCCAAAAATTCATCCATCTCATCCTCCGAAGTAAATTCGGCGATTACACCGTTATAAACAATGGTCCAATTAACCGATGACTGTAAGATTTTCAAACCGGGAAGTTCCGGACTGAAATCCTTAACTGGGTATCCTTCTTTACCGTCTTCCTCTGCGTCGATATCCTGAAGGTATTGGGTATAATAATCACGTGCAGGGAATAATTCGTCCAGCACGTCATCCTCTTCGGCACGTTCGTAATATTCGGTAACCGTAAGCCGGTAAATGACCATTGCCCCGGCCCCATTCACATAAAGGATATCAGCAAAAGGTTTATCGGGGCGGTTTTCCAGTTCCTCAAAATCGAGTTCCTCGACCTTGGCCAGAAATCTTGGGTGATGATTATGTAGAATAAATTCTGCCGGCTGATCACCCTTGGCCATTATGTCATTACAAATCAAGTATTTTGAAGTTTTCATCGGGTTTGCTATTTTTTTCGAAAGATAAATATTTTTTCGGTTGGTTGGGGGTAGATACGTTGATCATTAAATCGAAAGAGGGGAAATTGAAATTCCACCCTTGTCTCGAAATGAATTGCAGATTCACCATTATTCATTATCGAGATTCTTCTTCAAAGCTTCGAACTGACTATTATTGAATGGCATATAAGTATTCTGAGCCGGCTTCTCCTCTATCTCGAAAATAACCTCATCAATCCTTGGATCATTAAGGGGTATTCCGGTCACCCCTGAAACCTGTTTACGGACAGCAACCTCCTCGGCGTCATTTTCACGCATCTGGATCACTTTTCCAATCATCCCGATCACAGAACCGATGGGCAGCGGTTTTCGTGAAATTTCACAAATCCGCTCAATCATCTCGTTAATCTGCTCCTCCTGCCCGTTTATTATATTTTTTTGCATAACCTGTTTATTTATTGACCCTAAGACAACGCCGCATCACAACTGAAAAATAAAGAGTAATTGCCTATATTTGCCCCCTCTAAAATGATACTACAAAAGTAATGGAAATCTTAATCAGGAATAAAGTAATTGAGGCTATTAAATCCCTTTACGGACAGGAAGTTGACGAAAATCAGGTTCAAGTACAAACTACGCGCAAGGAATTTACCGGCGATAAAACAGTGGTCGTTTTTCCTTTTTTAAGATTTTCTAAAAAGAGTGCTGAACAAACGGCAGAAGAGATTGGAATCTTTTTAGTCCATTCAATTGAGGTAATTTCTGAATTCAATATCGTCAAAGGTTTTCTCAACCTTGTTATAGAGAAGAGTTACTGGATCAATCTGTTCAATAATGCTGCTGCAGATAACCAATTTGGAATTAAGGCATCGGATGAAAATTCCGAAGTGGTCATGATTGAATATTCCTCCCCCAACACCAATAAGCCACTTCATCTGGGACATATCCGGAATAACCTGCTGGGCTATTCAGTTGCAGAGATCATGAAAGCAAACGGTAATAAAGTTGTGAAAACCAATATTGTGAATGATCGTGGAATTCATATCTGTAAATCGATGCTTGCCTGGAAAAAACTGGGAAATGGAGAAACCCCTGAATCTTCAGGCAAGAAGGGGGACCACCTGGTTGGAGAATACTATGTGAAATTCGACCAGCTTTATAAAAAGGAGATTGCAGAGCTTATTGCAGGTGGTTTAACCGAAGACGAAGCCAAGGAGAAGTCACCCATCATTAATGAAGCGCGTGAGATGCTTCGCCTCTGGGAGGCCAATGACACAGAAACTCGTGAGCTCTGGAAGCGAATGAACAGCTGGGTCTACACCGGATTTGATGAAACTTACAAAACACTGGGGGTCAACTTCGATAAAATATATTATGAATCAGACACATACACTGTAGGGCGCGACGAAGTTCTACGTGGCGTAGCGGAAGGAATTTTCGAACAGATGGACGATACTTCGGTATGGGCCGACCTGGAAAAGGATGGTCTTGACCGGAAGATACTTCTGCGCTCTGACGGAACCTCTGTGTAT
>CANJNY010000292.1 GCA_947475715.1 Prolixibacteraceae bacterium | reverse complement strand
ACACATACACTGTAGGGCGCGACGAAGTTCTACGTGGCGTAGCGGAAGGAATTTTCGAACAGATGGACGATACTTCGGTATGGGCCGACCTGGAAAAGGATGGTCTTGACCGGAAGATACTTCTGCGCTCTGACGGAACCTCTGTGTATATGACTCAGGATATCGGAACTGCCAAAATACGTTACAGTGACTTTCCGATTGACCATATGATCTATGTTGTTGGGAATGAGCAAATCTATCACTTTCAGGTACTTTCACTTTTGCTCGACAAATTAGGATATAAATGGGGTAAGGATCTTTATCACTTCTCCTATGGGATGGTTGAACTGCCACAAGGGAGGATGAAATCACGTGAAGGAACCGTTGTTGATGCCGATGATCTGGTCGCCGGAATGGTTGATGTCGCACGCAAGGTCTCTGAAGAACTTGGAAAACTCGACAATTATTCTGATGATGAGAAAGAGCGGATTTACCGGACAGTGGCCCTGGGAGCCCTCAAATATTTTATTTTGAAGGTCGATCCCAAAAAGACAATGCTTTTCAATCCCGAAGAATCGATTGATTTTAATGGGAATACCGGCCCATTTATCCAGTACACCTACGCAAGGATTCAGAGTGTCCTTCGGAAAGCTGCCGATGCGGCCATTGAGATTCCAACTCAAATCTCAGCTATGGAGATGAATGACAAGGAGAGTTCACTAATTAAAATACTGGTTTCCTTTCCCAATGTCGTAAAGGAGGCGGGTATAAATCATAGCCCTGCACTGGTGGCTAATTTTGTGTACGAACTGGTAAAGGAGTTTAACCAGTATTACCACGATTTTACAATTATGAATGAACCAGATGAGGAGATTCGGAAATTCAGGTTGCTGCTCGCCAAAACAATTGGTCAAACCATTAAAACCGGCTTTTTATTATTGGGGATCGAAGTGCCTGAAAGGATGTAAATAAATGAACTAAAATTTGACTAACTTTGTAAAAAGAGCATCAAATGAACCCGATAGAACTTGAAAATAAATTCCATATTCTTATTTAAAGCATTGACAATAAGAATCTTCTGAACAATTTTTATGATATTCTAAAACGAATATCAAACGTTGAGGAAGGACATTTATGGAACAGACTTTCGAAAGATGAACGGGAAGAACTCCTTTTAGCATTTGAAGAAAGTGAAAATCAGGAAAATCTGATTTCTCAGGAAGAAATGACTAAGAAGCATCAAAAATGGCTTCTGTAATACTTTGGACAAATAGAGCAGACAAAAATTTGATCGTATTTTACAATACCTGATGGTTGAGTGGGGAGAGAACGCTGCTAAATCATTCGTGAAAAATATTTATAGCTTTCTCGATATTCTTGTAGAACTCCCTGAAATTGGCACATTGGAGAATAAGGAAAAAGGAATAAGAGGATTTACCAGTTCATTCACGATGACAAAGGTATCAAAACCGCAGTAATTGTTCCTTTTGACCAATGGGAAAAGATTAATGAGGTAGTAAAAAAAATTAAAAGAATCGGATAATGCCAAAAATATTCGAATACTTAGGGATTCTTATTTTCTTCTACTCAAGTGAGCATGAACCGATTCATGTGCATGGGAAAAAAGGTGAGTTTGAAAGTAAAGCAGAATTCTATATCGTTAATGGCGAGATTTCAGAGATAAAGATTACTAATATATCAGGAGGACGACCACTAAAAGGGAAATACCTAAAAGATTTCGAGGTTTTTCTTGAAAAATACGCTGACAAAATAGTTGAAAAATGGATTAGCTATTTTGTTTATCATAAGGATGTTGAGTTTGAAAAAATTACAAAAAGACTTAAATGAGAATAATTGTAGACTATAAAGATTCACTGTCTGGATTAAAAAAGTTGAAAATAGATTCTGCTAAATATTTATCAGATTATGTAATTCGGATAATATTCAACGATGGAAATGAAAGACTTGTTGATTTCAAACCTTTTTTAACAAAATCGCTACATCCAACAATTAAGAAATATTTGGATGAAAATAAATTCTCCAGCTTTTCTTTGACTGATGGAAATTTAAACTGGAATGATTATGATTTGATTTTTCCAATTTCCGATTTATATAATGGGAAGATCGGTGCATAAACCACAAAACCGCACATATATTATAAATCAATTGGGATTTAATAGTTTGCTACCCTTTGGTTCATGCTTTAGTATTCGTGTCGGATGACTGGTAAGCAACCCGAAAACCCAATCTTTTCGTATTATTAACCGATAGAGAGCCCGAATAAAATTAATTTATCATCAAAAATGGCGATCCAAAAATTGAATCGCCATTTTTTCTTCCTGAAATATATTCAACAACCTATTTCAACTCCGCAAAGAAATCATTCCCCTTATCATCCACAATAATAAAAGCGGGGAAATTCTCAACGTAAATTTCACGAACAGCCTCCATTCCAAGCTCTTCAAAATCAACAACCTTCACTGATTTAATACTGTCCTTTGCCAGGATCGCAGCCGGTCCACCGATTGAACCCAGGTAAAAACCTCCATGTTTTTTACAGGCATCGGTCACCTGCTTCGAGCGGTTACCCTTCGCCAGCATAATCATCGACCCGCCAAGTTCCTGAAAAAGATCAACATAACTATCCATACGACCGGCAGTGGTAGGACCAAAACTTCCGGATGCCATCCCCTTGGGTGTTTTGGCCGGACCGGCATAATAAACCGGGTGTTTCTTGAAATATTCAGGCATCGGTTTACCTGCGTCAATCATCTCCTTAATCTGGGCATGGGCAATATCACGGGCTACGATAAGCGTTCCTCTGAGGTTCAAACGTGTTTTAACGGGGTACTTCGAAAGTTCTTTGCGCACCTCATCCATCGGACGGTCAAGGTCGATATCCACAGCGGGTTGCATAAATGGAGCACTCTTAGGAAGGAATTGCGCAGGATTTCGCTCCAATTCTTCAAGAAAGATCCCCTCTTCGGTAATCTTACCCTTGATATTTCGGTCGGCAGAGCAGCTTACTCCAATGCCTACAGGACATGATGCAGCATGACGTGGCAAACGGATCACCCGCACATCGTGAACGAAATATTTTCCGCCAAATTGTGCACCGATGCCGCTCTCACGACAAATCTGCGTGATCTTCTGTTCCCATTCCAAATCGCGAAAGGCCTGACCTCCGGCATTCCCTTCGGTGGGAAGGTGATCAAAATAACCGGCAGATGCTTTCTTCACTGTTGCCAATGTGGCTTCGGCTGAGGTACCGCCAATAACTACTGCAAGATGGTATGGGGGACAGGCAGAGGTGCCTAAATCCTTGATTTTTTCTCTGATAAATTTTGAAAGGTTCTCCTCATTCAGCAATGACTTGGTCTGCTGATAAAGAAATGTCTTATTTCCCGATCCCCCGCCTTTGGTGACAAACAGAAAGTCGTAACTGTTTCCTTCGGTGGCATAAAGGTCGATCTGGGCAGGTAGGTTATTTCCGGTATTTTTTTCTTCAAACATCGTAAAAGGGACAACCTGAGAATAGCGCAGATTCCGATCCTGATAGGTATCATAAATTCCTTTGGATAATGATTTGGCATCATCACCACCGGTCCACACATTCTCCCCCTTTTTACCAATT
>CANJNY010000291.1 GCA_947475715.1 Prolixibacteraceae bacterium | reverse complement strand
GAAATCATTTTAATGAGGCTAAGACTGAAATCGAACGTTTGGTCAACGCCAGAACTGATCACTCTTGGAAAATCCCAAGTCAAGTGACTATCTGGCAATCGCAGGATTGGTATAAGAATGCTGCATCGCAAAACTCAAACACCAGATTTTATCAGGAATTTATCCCCGAAGCGGAAGCAATTCTCTTTAGTGATTCTCCGGAGGTGAATGTCCTTGTTGATTTTGTAAATTCGGACAAGAAGATGCTCAATTTTATCGCCTCTGAATCAAAATTCGGCTTCTTTAAGTATGATCGCTTCTTCAGGGATGTAAAAGTTGGGGATACGCTAAAAGTGAGATTTCAGGGCGGAAGCAACGAGGGCTCTCATCAGGTTTATACTGCGGTTAAGGTTAAAGATGAAGCTCTCAGGAAGTTGTTTATGAAAGATGTTTCGGGAG
The DNA here is from genome assembly GCA_947475715.1 of Prolixibacteraceae bacterium. GTDB lineage: Bacteria > Bacteroidota > Bacteroidia > Bacteroidales > Prolixibacteraceae > JAAFHB01. Next base: position 3,197 of record CANJNY010000291.1, on the reverse strand, counting down.
TAGTAAAGGTTAAACCGGGTCAATCTTTTGGATTCCTTGAGGATGTGTTTATTCATCCTGCTACGATTAATCGCCTTAAACTAACTGATGGCATTCAGCACAATGGACTGGCCATAAAATCATACAATCACGATAAAAAACAATGGGGCTGGAAATTAATCTAGTTCGCATAAATCGGAGGCTTCAGGACCTTGTTGCTACCATAATCGTGTAAAATATCGATTGCCGATCGTAGCCACGATTGATAATAGAATTTGATCTGTAATTAATTTTTTAAACAATTTTCACCCCAATGACAGACAGCAGAAAAGCCGTATTTCTTCCAATTGACAATAGAATCCTAAACAACTATTGTGGTTACATCCGTGATGGCAAAATGCTGCCTGATCTTAACGAATCTGATCTTTACACTGAAAAAGAGAGTGAATATGAACCGGATATGTCTAAAGCGGAAAAGATTACCCGTTATATCATCATCCCCCCCCTGGTACCTTTAATAATCCTGATTTTTATAATTGCTACCATCTTTCGTCGCTTAGATAAAGCCGGGGAGAAAATGAACATCGTAATAAATAACATCGTAGGGGTTTTTATCAGGAAGAAAATATCAAAGCGATTTATAAAAGTTAGAAATGAATTCTTTAAAGGCGCCGAAAAGGAAGATATCCCGGAATTCTTAGCTCATTGCAAACGTAACTTCACAAAAGTTATCGTTTATTCCTATCATTCACTATCCGCAGAAGAGGACTCACTTCTAAACCGGTTAATTCAGCAAAATTTAATTTCATCCTGTCAGGTCATAGCTTGTTTATCTGATTTATCATCCTTTATTATTTCTGAAAATATTTCAATCCTTAATTCGCTTTTAGTCATTTCAAATTCGGATGAAAAAATCGAAGCTAAATTATTGGGATTTACAATCGGAAATGGAAGCTCACGGAATGTTGAAATTTGGGATAAAAGGCAAGCATCATCCGAAGGTGGGGCCGGAGAATTGGAGTGGAATAGCACCGAGACAATTATAGCTTTGAAAAGAAACGTTGAATACTATTTAAAAGCGAAACGCAAAGCATTCTTTAAGAACGAACTAATACTCTTTATAGAGGATAAATCAGATCCGTTTTTAAATAGTTATATCGAAAAAAATCTCCTTAGTATAAATGATCGGTTATCGAAAAAGGGATTGCGACTGCTCCATTTCCCTTCCTTTAAAACTGATCCGATAAGTATTCAGGGGCCTGTTCTCGAATTTATCCGATACCAAATGCCTGTATTGTATTCATTGTCAGACAGTGAATTGGAAGATGCGATAACTGCGGTTTTGCAAAATACTTCTCCTGATGAATTTTACAGGCTGATTCTGGAAGAGTTGGAACTTCCTTATTTTAAAAGACCGTGTCTGCTTAGAATTATCTCATCGGATGTTAACTTGACAGAAAATAAATTTACTTACAAACCCATCGAGTATAGTTCGGGTGAAAATCTGGTTGAATTCTTTGATCAATATCTGACACAAGTAGCAATACCGAATTATAGTGGAGGTATTTTTTTAAGCAAGGCAAGCTCTCCGGATGAGTATGATGCTGATTGTAATTTCGGCAGTGAATCGAAGCAGCTGTCCGATGAATTAAAGCAAAAAATCGACCTGCTCAAAGAGGAAGGGAAATATGGTGTTATGATCGAGGCAATTATGTATATGCTGGGGTCTATCAAAGAAGATAAACCGGACCTTATTAATAAAATTAAACCCCTTCTCGAAAAGAACAAATTGCTTGAATCAGAAGTCGTTTTAAGCCCCCTTCATATTGATAAGCACTACAATATTTTTCTTCCCCATTTTGGCAATATTGAAGTTAAAATGCATGCTCTGCCTAAGACAATCTATATTCTTTTTCTGCGTTATCCCGATGGCATCAGATTCAAGGAGTTATATCAGTACAAGGATGAATTACTTCAGATTTACAATAAGGTGACAAATAAATATGAAAAAGAGGAGATTGAACGGGCAATCGACGATCTGGTTGATATGACTAAGCCCAATATCAATATTCAATGTTCACGGATCAGGGCTTCGTTTCGAAATTTAATGGATGAACATATTGCCAGACATTATTATATAGACGGCTTCAATGGGGAGCCTAAGAAGATCCTGATTCCGGATCATTTAATTGATATCCGATACTAATCACCGAAGAAAAACGGCTGTTATTTACATAATACGAAGGATGAAATGTGGCATTTCCTTCATTAACGAATAGAGAAAATCTTTGGTGGCCGTCAGTTGACGGATGTTTTGGTGGCGGTTTTTTTTTAACATTCATCGTTTTTAAAGCTAAATGTGATATCCTTTTATTCTCATTACTTAGTTCATTCCTTAATTTATTTATTCTAAAAATATTGCTTAAGTGTCTTTTTATATGTGAATTAGCTCTTGTATCATAGCCTGGTAATTTTACTGCAAGGTTGCAGAGATTTGTCTGGATAAGGTTGCGTTTCTACTTTTGTTTCGGTCAAACTATTAACAGTCTGATTCCACAATAAAAGAAATGGCAAAATGATCTACCAGGAAAGAGAATCGTTAAGGAAATTGGCCAAATGTTGGAATAGTCTTAGCATTGTTGCTATTGAGAGCGAGTTAGTCGACGATGTGATTTATGAGTCGCAGTGGGTATTAACGCCCATTAAAGGTAAGAAGGAGTTCCTTTTGTATCTAAATTCCAAGTTTGAAGCTATTAAATCATCCATGAAATATAAGGGGATGATTGTAACAGCAGAAATTGCAGTTCATCCTTTAATTCACAATCGGCCGTGCATTGTTCTATCTCAGTTTACTGATGGCGAGATGTGGCAGGCCTTAATTCTATTATCTAACCAAGGGGATAAAATAAAGCGAATTGATGTTTGTTTCATTCCTGACCCGTCGGTGGCAAAATTAACAGGTGAATTTCCTTTGTAATTCCGTAATTTCAGACTGATTATGGTTCAAATTATTAATAAACAGAATCTTAGACCGGAAAAATGTTTTTGAAAACTAATTAATCTATTTTAAAATCTAAACCTATGAAAAATCTATTTCTAATCCTATGGCTAATTTTTTGCTCGTTGCTTGCCAATGCCCAGTCGATCCAGAGCCAGGCTGAAAAAGCAGGCAATGATGCCTTTACCAATGCAATGATCCATAATGTCTTTATTGGTAT
>CANJNY010000290.1 GCA_947475715.1 Prolixibacteraceae bacterium | reverse complement strand
TCGGCAATTGCGTTATTATAGATTGATCGTAAGCTGCGAAGATACATCCCAATGGTTGTCATGCTTTTTTCTTCCTTGAGCATTTTAGCTTCATAAGCGCGTAAAAATTCAGGCGTAATGTCCGAAAATCTTGCATCAGGATTAAATATTCTCAGGCTCGTTTGGGCACACTTGTAGGCTACCGCTGATCCAATTCGTCCTTCAGACTTTAATCCATCGCAATAATCTGTGAAGGCATGGTCAATTATATTCTTTGCGCCACTATTAGAATTGTATTTCTTCTTAAAAGCTGCCCATTGAAAAAATGGCATATTCTTAATGATATCATCTGCTTTTTTTTCAAAGTCCAAAATTCTATTTCTTAATTCCCTTTCGTCATCACTTAGGTTCTTATGGTTTTTTATTGATTTTTCAAACATTTTTATGGATAGGCAATGAGGAATGGCAAAATACTGATGCTTCCTTTCAAACGTAACCCTTAGCCTAATAGGAAAAGTCCCGTCTTTCTTAATTCTTCGGGTGTCCAATTGGACTGATAGTGATGTTGCCATTTTTAATATAAAATAGATTTACGGGGAAGATACTATTTGATACACAATTTGATACACAAAAGAAGTAAACATACGCATAGAACGGTAAAAGGAAAATACTACAATACTTCCTATAACCCTTTATTAATAGGACTTTTACTATGTTTTACCAATGTGGGCTAATTCTATCTTTATCGGTATTTATATAACTACGGATCAGAAGACTCGGGGTTTGAATCCCTGCGCGACCACACAGATAAAGTAAGGGTTCCAAGGTTTTGGAACCCTTTTTCTTTTTAGGGTATTTGCATACAATTTGCACATTTAGGAGCTATTTATCTGGTTTTTGAGGAAGGTGTATAACTATTCAAAATCCGGGGGCTTTTTTTGACAAAAGTGCTAAAACATGGGCACACAACAGGGAAATGGAATACTGATGTTTGTTACAGAAGGCATACAATATGTGTTATTATTAAACTTATAGCTTTGGTATAAACTAATAAATAGAATTTAATGGAGTTTTATATCCGCCAGGTTTTGAAGGAAATTTGTTGAGCCTAAATTGGTTTTAATTTTTATATCTGAAAGTGACTAGTAAGAAAATAATCTTATCTATTTAATATCACTGACCCTTTAATATTAAATACTTTTTGAAATTGAGGTACTGTTTTGCTTTGGCTTTGGATCTCATATAGATAAACTCCTTCAGGAGCTAAAGAACCATTTGCAAGTTTTCCATCCCATCCAATACTATCTGATTTTATTTCGAATATAAATCCACCCCATCGGTCGTATATAAAAATCTCAAAATAATCTATTCCCATTCCAATAGGTTTAAAGTTATCATTTAGTCCATCATTATTTGGACTAAAAGCATTTGGTACAAATATGGTCGGTTTTAGGTAAGTACATACCATATTGCTCCTGCTTTCCTTTAAATTATTTCCGTCTTCATAAGCAATCACCCGATAGCATATTTTACATGAAGTCGCATTGTTAAAATTAATTAGGGCATCACTGAATTGATTGAATTTATTTGTAGGGGCTATTTTTTGCCAGTCATTACTATTCCCAATTTTACGTTCCAAATCATATCCCAACACTCCATTTTTCCAGTAATCATATGGTGTCCATTGAATAAGAATATACTTATCTTCTATTAATTCAGCATTTAAGTAGATAGTCTTTGAAACTTCAGACTTTGAAGTTAGATTTCCGCAAGTGTCTGAAGCTGTTATTTGAAAAAGATTAGGTTGGCTTGGACGTAAATCTTTTAATTCATATTTAGTCTGGTTTGAGCTTAATTCTATTTTTTTGCTATTTATCTCCAATTGATAGTTCGTTGAATGATCTACCGGATTCCAGGCTACTTCTATAATACTATCATTAATATAGGAAGCATAATATATTTCAGGCTTAAATTTTTGATCAACACCTCGTAATAATTTAATCGTAAGTGTATCTTCGGTAATACAGCCCGTAGTTCCAGTAAGTTTTTGACGAATAAAATAATTGCCTTCATTAGAAAATGTAATCATGGTATCCAATGGATGATTTGATATTGAAGAAACTAAAACACCATTTCCAAAATCATATTCTTTAGATACAATATTAAAAGAAAGTGTATCTCTAAAGCGGATACTTACAGGTGAACAGCCACTTTTAATGGACGCTAATATGCCGGGTTTTGGTGCGGGCATAATCTCTATTAAACTGGTTTTTTCAATGGTGTTTTCACAGAATCCATTGTTAAAAATAAGTTTGACTGTATATTTACCTGATTGCTTATAAATATGGCTTATTGAACCGATTCCAGTTTTATAAGAGGATGCGCTTAAAGATATCACTTGTGTAGTTCCATCCCCAAAATCCCAAATATAATTCACTGTTTGTGTTATGGTATCAGTAATAGTTAAATCATTAAATTTAACTGCAATATATTGGCAACCTATGCTATTATTCGTTGTAAAATTTATTTGAGGAATGTCCGTTGTGAATATTTCCTGACTATACCATACACTATAATCGTAAGCTGTGGTAGCCTTGAGTTTTACAATAAATTTACCTTTTGTGTTATAATTATGTGCAACACTGGTTCCATTTGAGCTATCTCCATCACCGAAATACCATTTAAAAGTTACAAACGAGGTATCACAATCTTTTGTAAACCTTAATGTTTGACAATTCTCCTTTTTAGCGATAAAAGAAACCTTTTTATATTCATAAAGAACATTTGAAATTGAAATGGAGTTTGTCGGGAATGGCAATGCCATATACTTCATATTAAAATTGCAAGCATCTGCAAAGAGATTTGGATTTTCTATGCACGCTAAATAAGAATTACCCCAACTACCCACATATATTTTACCATTGGGCGCCAATTGCATCATATCAAGTTGAGCCGAAATTAAATTAATGGGATTAATTTTTCTTCGAGTACTTGAAATGTTATTGTTAAATATTTGATATTGAAATAAAAGAGAAGTATTGTTTGAAAGATAATAATTATTCCCTAATGTATTAATATAAAGAATACTATCATTTGGAGAAAAAGAACATTCCGCCGCATTATATGGTATTGAATCTGGACCAGTTCCTGACAAGGGTGTACTCTGATAAAATTCGTCTATTTTTTTGGCAAAAGTAACTATGCCATTATTCTGATTAAAGTTATATAGATGATAGTAATTGTAAAATTTTGATTGAACAAGGTTTACTATATCTTCCCTATAATAATTAGTTAATACTAGTAAATCTCCTTTGTTATTGGCTTTCATTCTACAATTTGATGAGATTTGAGTATAAATTTTAGGAATAAACGAGAATACCGGATTATGTATTCCTTGTTGATCATACAAAAATGCAACGAATGTATTTAAATCAGATTTGCAAATAATCCAAAAATCTTTATGGTTGGAATGGCGAACTATTGTATTAACCCCCTAATTCTTGGACAGATTTTTTAAAACGGTTGTGTAATATTTCACACTCCCCACTGATGTCTTGTTCACCCCTTAGGCGAAGATAGGCAGTTTCTCCAGACTGGTCAAGGTCGGGCTCTGTTTTGAAAGAAAAATTTTCTTCCAGCGCATTTTCTTGGCAAGAAATTTTTTCTT
>CANJNY010000289.1 GCA_947475715.1 Prolixibacteraceae bacterium | reverse complement strand
CCGGCGACTTATGGACAGTTAACCAATTTTAATTTTGATTGTGTGAGTGTGGGAATCCATAAATATGGAGATAACTCTAAAAACCGGAACTGGATGATCGCTCAGGGGTCGATAATAGCGAATACCGGTGTCCGGATTGAAGATGTTCACCCGTTTATCATTGAGGGGAAGGGTCATTGTTCCATTTCAAATGTCGAAGCATTCTCAGGTGGGAACGGCGCCCTCACAAACTTTGGAAACTCCTGGGATTATATGACGATTATCGGAAGCGAAAAGTGTTCGGTGAGCATGTTAGGATGCCGGATGCGTGATTATAAAGCACCCATGCCATTAACCATCCTGAATCCCAATGCCATTGTACAGGTTATAGGGTGTCTGGATAAAGATGAGGCACCTTTTTCGATACCGGGGGAAACGAAAAATATGCCATAATCGGTAAAGAATGAAAGTGAGTGGTTGACTGTTCAGGACAAGAAGAGTCAAACGCTCACTAATTGCATAAAAATATTTACCCACCGCAAATTAGTTTCCTTTAAAATTATTTGCCTGCCGGGACAATGCATGGATTTGTGATCTACACTACAGGTTTTATTAGACGTATTCCACTCTTTTCAATTCCTGTTGTTTTCCTAATTAAAGCAAAAACTCAGGTGCAAAATTGGCTTCATTCTCCCATGTTATTGTATTTAGCCTGATCCCAAAAGACTTAAAATACGTTATATCTCTCACAGGAAAAAAAAATCTGCGGGAATCATTAAAAATCGTCTCCTCCAAATCTGTCAAAACAGACTCCCCATTATTAAAAGTTAGAAATACCTTGTATCCAACTTTTTATTCAGCATTTACAACATTTATTATCATACGCTTATTCTAAAGGTTGAATTTTGTTAAATTATCCTGTAGTCCTTATTAGTTCCCAATCCACCATTAGTTCATCTTTATCAATTTCAAACCATTCCAAAACCATACTTAAGGCTCTTTTGAGAAATTTACCTTCAACTATTCCTGAATTAATTTCGATAGTAATTCCAAAATCACCATCTTTTGCGTGGAAGTGTGGTGGATTAGGTTCATGAAAGTTCATAAATGTCTCAATTTATAAAATCTGCATAGTTCTAACATAGAACATTTTATACAAATTTAATCTTAAAAAAATAAATCCAAATATGTCTGTTTGATTTTTTTTATATAAAAGCAGAAAAGAGGAGGTGATTTTATATTCTGGAGAAGTGGTTGACTATTCAAGACATGTAAAGTCACCGGGTCACACTTCTATGATTTATTCCACTCTTACCCTTATCTCATTTTTATCCCCTGAACAACCAAAAGTGAGCCCACCTTTTTGATCCGATTTCATGACCTTAATCGGAACATCATTGACCATTACTGCGTATTTTTTTCCCGGATTTAATCCATTCATCACATATTCCACCTTGATCTTCGCGTTGCCTGAAGTTTGGTTCCAGCAGATTTCTGAGTCAGTTTTCGACACTAATTCAATATTGCAAATACCCCCGGATCGGGCTTTAAATGTTTCTTTGGATTCGTTACCAAAGAAAATAGAAATCTCATTTTTACCCGGATTAACCCCAAAAGGATTTGAGGATGCGACCGAAAAGCCACCTGCCGTAACCGATGTTTTATCCGTATTAAGCCCGATTAAATAATTTTCACCCCGAAGGTTGTATTTAACATTTGTGCCGTTTAATTCGGCTGTAAGGTGCGGTTCCAAGTACAACCGGTTATATTGGGGACGAATACCATAAATATTCCGGTACAAACCAACTATCGCCATGGCATTATTTGCCAGAATATCCTCCCCTGCCCCGGTTTGCGATTTTCTGAGATACCGCTGGTGTGCAAGACCATCCTTATCATATTTTGTGATCACATTCTGAATGTACTTAACCGCTATTTCAGGATTTTTTTCGGCATAGCATCGGGTGCCCAATTCAGCCCATCCAAGAAACATATCCCCGTTTTCGTAATTTGGCCAGGGATAGTTTACATTTTTCAGACCTACGTTTTCTTCATAAGGGAAATAGCAGGCCGGCCAGACGAACAGGTTCTCTTTCTGGTTAAGCACTTCCATTTTCGATAAAATGGCCTCCTTCCGTGTCGGATCATCACAAAGGCCATAGCCGATAGCCATAAAGTTGACCACGCTCACGAGGTTATCTCCATACACCGATCCGTCTTTCTCACGCCAGTGAACGTACCACTGTTTTTCGGGATTCCAGAAACCACCATCAGCAATATTTTTGTTATATGCAGTTTTTAGTTTTAAGGCCAAAGACAAATAGCGGTCAGCCATTTTTCGATCACCCAGTAAATCCTCCAATTCTGCCCATCTGGTTAATGCTTTATACATCAGTGCATTGATGGTGGCTGCTTCGTAAGAGACCCAGACAACATCGAGCCAATCTGTCCCTTTCTCCTCAAGATGGGAATTCTGGATCACCTCAAACAGCCCGTTCCCGTCAGAGTCACGCCGGATCATATATTCCAGCGCACTTTCGCAACGTTGTTTAAACTTACCCAGCCAGAACCTGTCGCCGGTCATGTCGAACTGTTCGGCAACATCAATCGCAAAGGCCGGTTGTGAGTCGAGCATATACCCCCACTGACATTCGTAATACCCATCTTTTGTAAATGTACCCGGCATTCCATCGCCGGCATCATGATGCCATCGGGGCAGCACCCTTCCATCAGGCAGGATAGCATGATCCTTTTCATATTCAAGGGTCTGCGAATACCCGCGAATATATTCAGGATCATCGATTGCCAATCCGAACAGCGCCAGCCATTGTTCCTGAAGGACAGCAAATCCGGTTCTCCACCCGTTCGAGCCATACAAATTCTGATCGACAACCGAATAACGGGCTATCGTATTGAGGATTTCGTTCACAGAACCTTCGTTAATCCCGTTCAGGGTTCCGCGATCGTAAGCCTGATCATAATTCAAAGCCTGAAGGGAATAGCCAATATTAACCGTTGATTTTTTCACGGAGAGTGGAGCAAAAACATCACTTCCCGTTTCAATAAATCGTCGCAATCCGTACTTTGTGGTTACCTCTGAATCGGAATATGTTTGAACAACTCCCAAAACATCATTTTTTGAATGAGTGAAGGAAACGGCAGGAAAGATATCCTTTGCGATTTCCGGAACAATACGAAAACAGCTGTTATTCATCCTGTTCCAGAAAGTTATTCCCGAGGCATGAACCCCATAAGTGAAATTCTCCTTTTCAAGAAAACGACACCATGCAACCCCTCCGTTACTCAATACCGCGCCATCCCATGTTTGCATGGAATTGAATCTCCATGAGGGGAGGAAATTCTGATCCATGGTGCCGTCATTCAGATAATCCCTGTTGATTTGCCAGTGAATACTGTTTTTCAGGATGGTGAAAACCCACGATTCTTTGATTCCGAAAGTGCTGGGCCCATAGCTAATATTGGATATGGTTAGAACATTTTTTGCGATTTTAATCACCGGAATTGAAGATGAAACTGCAGAAGAGAAAGATTGTTGACCCTGTGTAAAACCGGTAATAACACAGTTGCCATTGGTCACAACCTGAATACCTTTAATAGTCAGATTTTCGATTTCACAACCCTTATCACATTTTAAACGAATGGAAATACTCCCGATACTGTCGGAAACAGAAATCGTCTTTAATG
>CANJNY010000288.1 GCA_947475715.1 Prolixibacteraceae bacterium | reverse complement strand
CGTAGTTGCGAAATCTTAATATATATACCATCTTAACCAAATGAGACAAATTAAATTTAAAGAACAATTTTCACAGATGCCGCCACTACGTGGCTGCGGTTCCCCCTTCACTCGACAGCTACAAAGATTCCGCTGCTACGCAGCTTTGTGATCCGTGAAATCTTCTGCCTCACCCCGGCCCTCTCCAAAGGCGATGGTGACTGATGATTTAAAATCGTACACGGTATAGGAATAGTTCCTTTCAAATTACCGAATTTTCAAATTTTCACATTCCCGCATTACCACATTCCCACATTCCCGCTGACTCGTCCTGATTTTTGTTTACTTTCACTGTAAACCTATTTCAGGACTTGACAACTAGACATCGTTTCTCAACTTCGCCCTTTCTCCTCATCGCCCTTTCTCCCCCTCGCTACTCCACCTCGCTCTGCGCCCACTCTTCCCTCAGCTTTTTCCCAAGAATGGTATAGATGATTATTTTAAGATCAAGGAAGAAACTTTGGTTTTTGACATATTCGTTGTTGATGCGCACCTTTTCGGGGTAGAGGATTTGATCGTTAAAGCTGATCGGATCGTCCTGATTGGCCAGCAGCTCCTCCTCGTTTGAGAATCGCATACTGGCGGCGCCGGTTAATCCGGGTTTGATCGAGAGTAACAAACGGTCAGTGCCTTTTAACTGATCTGCATAACCCGGGACATCTGGTCTGGGTCCTACAAAACTCATATGCCCAATAAGGTTATTCCAGGATTCACTACAATCTTGATGGAAGATTGAAAATTCATAAGTTCAATAATTTGTTCTTACTGAATCATATTGTTTGGAAGAACTCTTATTGCGGCTGAATGCTCTAATACAGCATAATGAGTTATCCCAAAAAGGTCAGCATAAGGTTTGAATTTTCTTCGAAAAGAGTTATGTATGAGCTGAACATCAGCTGCCTGCGATGAGCTACAGTGTACTATAGTTATAAATTTGAATTCTGTTGTGGAATCAGGAGTTGCAGGCAGGCATGGATTAAGATTGATATCATACGGATACGCATGTTTTGAGGACAAAAACATGCATAAGCTATCAACTGCTTTCTTTATTAAATTCCACGCTCTATCTTCTACATTTTGTCTGGTATTTAGTGCTGCAGATGTAAAATCTTTAAGTTCAATAAGCCAATACAAATTACAGGTTGTATCGTACCAACATGCATCCATTTCTTTAAAATTATTTCCACTTAAAGCTGTATAGCCACTGCAATTTGAAAAACGGAAAAAATTTGAATCTGGAAAATCAAGAGTAATGCTACTTTCAGTAAATCCGGGCATAGTCTAAATAATTAAAGTCCTAAATCGAGTTTTACTTCTTCGTCAGACATTCTAATTGCTTCGTTGGAAATTGGGTTTTCAGGGAATTCTTTTTGTAGATCAAATAATGAGCATTCAACTGATTTTCCTTTTTCGCGGCACAATGAATAGCAATTTGTTTGAACTTCATCTCTTCTGGATGAAAGGTATATTTGCTTTAGAACAAAATAATTGTGAGTAGCAATGAAAATTTGGATTCCAGCTTTTGCCATTAACATTAGCATTTCAACTAATTCTCTTGCAGCTTCAGGATGAAGTGTAGTCTCAGGTTCGTCAAGAAAAAGCACCGAGTTCGCATTGAGTTGTCTATTGCGAATTAATGTTGTTAGGATTCCTATTTTTTTTACTCCTTCTGCGGTTAGTTGTATTGGGAATTCTGTATTCCCTTTCTTGAACAGAAAGTCATCATCACTTTGTTGCTCAATTTGCCCTTCAAAAAGTTCTTCTAATCTCTTATTAACATCTTTAAGTTCCTCTGTTATATTTCCTTTTTGAGTAGGAATTACTAAAGCTCTAATTAGATCAAGATAAGTATCATCAAAACCAGGCATATGCAAATTATCACGTGTTGCTCTTATTGCTTTTAATGAAGTCAGGACTTCTTTAGCGGGAATAAACAAGCAGCGAAAGTTGTCATTGATTTGTTTTATACTTTTCTGACAATCAACAATTGTATTTGTTGTTGAATCTCCGAAAGTAAAATGAAGCCTGTCTTCATAATTTAATTTTGTATGTTTAAATTCAATATCAACAGAAAGCTTTTCTTTTGTAATCTTACTAACTAACTCGCCTAATCCTTTCTTGCCAGGTTGATAGGTATCTATAAGCTTTTCGGCTAAAAGCTTTTTTAGTTCAACATCTTCATTTAGTGATCTTTTACTATAAATATCAATTGTTTTACAAGCACTATAAAGTAATTTAAGCAATCCCGTTTTGCCTGTATCATTTTTCCCAATAATAACATTTACTGATGCAAAGTCTTTACTCTCGAATTTACCATAACCCATAAAGTTCTCAAGCGTTACCGATTTTATCATTTTCCTGAAGATTAGCACGTTATTAATTGTGCAAAGTTAACTTTTTTAAATGTAGATTTTCAGACGATACTTCATCATTTCTAGAAATAAAGTTTTCGGTTTGAACTTGTCTGACGCCCCTTCTTCCTTTCTTCCCTTCGTCGCCGTTTCGGCTTACTTCGACTGTGCTCAGCTACCACCGCTAAACGATTGCGCGCGCCCCATCGCCCTTTCGCCCTTTCTCCTCATCGTTTCTCAACTTCGCCCTTTCGCCCCATCGCCCTTTCGCCTCTTTCCCGAACCGCTACACTAATCGGGACTCCGCTTCGCTACGCGCCCCTGTGCCCACTCTTCCTTAAGCCTTTTCCCCAGTATGGTATAGAATATTATTTTAAGATCGAGGAAAAAACTCTGGTTTTTGACATATTCGTTGTTTATGCGCACCTTTTCGGGGTAGAGGATTTGATCGTTGAAGCTGATCGGATCATCCTGATTGGCAAGCAGCTCCTCCTCGTTTGAGAATCGCATACTGGCAGCGCCGGTTAATCCAGGTTTGATTGTAAGCAGCAACCGATCTGAACCTTTTAACTGATCTGCATAACCCGGGCCATCCGGTCTGGGACCCACAAAACTCATATCCCCGTTAATGATATTCCAGAGTTCGGGAAGCTCATCGTGTTTGTATTTGCGAATGGTGGCACCGAGGGGGGTAATGCGGCTTTCCCCGTTTACTGAGTTGAAGAACTATTTGCTTTTATCCTTGGGCCATTGGTTGGTTAAAGTAAAAGCTTTTGGCCATTAGCTGTTGATTGGCTGAAGAAAAGGGCTTTTGGATAATTTAAAATCATTTCCCTAAATGAAATAGATCTTTGTAGAAGTCTCAATATGGGTCGAATAGATCATTTCCTAATGTTCATAAAAATTTTGAAAGCCTCTTTTTCGTAGACCCTCTTTTAATTTCTTATCTCCAGTCCATAACGGAATAGCTAATTCAATTGATAATGCGAGGAAAGGAGTATCCTTTATATCAACATCGTGGCATAAATCATATGCTTTTTGACGGCTTTCCAAACCAATAAAATCAGTAGGAATAAATTTTATTAGCTCAATAATTCCATTGAAATACAAGTAAAATTCGGATTCAGTTAGTTTTGAATGCTTTATAAGTTTGTCTTTATGTTTATATATTTCAGAAATCAGAAATCATCTTTTTACTTCTTTTAGAAACTCTTCGCTATTCTCATTCCACCAATCCTGATTAATTTCTTCGGATATGTTTAAAATAGATGAATTAAACCCTGATTTCTGGGCTAAACTTTCTAT
>CANJNY010000287.1 GCA_947475715.1 Prolixibacteraceae bacterium | reverse complement strand
TGTTATTGATTAATACTGTTAGTCACCCTCACAGGAATAATTTCAATTTTCATATAAGGGTAATATGGTAAAGTTGAAAGTTTTGAATGCACATCCTCAGAATCAGTCGCCATCATTACAATAAAAATCCCAGACATATCAAGTTTAATAAAGTTATCTACAATGGTCCCATTTTGTTCCAACTCTTTTACAACCTCCTGTTCTCTTGGGAGTAGCTTCATTCTTGTTTCGTTGTCCAATCCTTCTAATTGGATATCAAGCATAAATTTTTTCATTTCTTTAGTCTTTTGTGTTTAATTAAAAGTGTTAGATCAAGACTTTCATTTACACGTCACAAATAAGCACCGATTTACGTAATGAATCTAATTTATCTGTCTGCGTTGGGACAAATTCCTGACCTACAAAACCTTTATAACCCGCGGCCAGAAGTGCTTTCATTATAGCGGGATAATAGAGTTCCTGCGTGTCATCCAGTTCGTGTCTGCCCGGAACACCGCCGGTATGTACATGTCCAATATATTTAATGTTCTTTGTAATTGTATCAACGATATTACCCTCCATAATTTGCATGTGGTAAATATCATAAAGTAGCTTCATCCGTGGGGATCCAACCATTTCGCAGAGAGCCACTCCCCATGCGGTACTGTCGCACTGATAATCGGCATGACCGTAGCTGTTAAGCAATTCCATAATGATCGTAACACCATGTTTTTCTGCCAGAGGCATCAGTTTGCGTAGTGCGGTGGCACAGTTGACCATTCCAACATTATCATTTTGCCCTTCACGGTTTCCTGAGAAACAGATCAGATTTGGGATACCTGCTTCGGCAGCAATGGGGATCATCCGCTCAAAATCGGCGATCAGTTTCTCGTGATTGGAAATCCGGTTAAAACCTTTGGGAATTCCGTAATCGGTAGCATATCCAACGGCACATTTTAACCCATATTTTTTGACCGTTGCCCACTCCTTTTCAACCAATAACTCAACCGATTCAAGTCCCATCTCTGCGCAAGCCTTTGCAAAGTCATCAAGTGGGATATCCCCATAACACCATTGGCTGACCGAATGGTGAATATTTCCTTTGAGTTTCATCTTCTCAATTGCAGCGGATGCAAAAACACTTGTGCCAGGAAATCCTGCTGCTGTAGCCACAGCAACGCCTGTTGCACTTCCTATCATTTGTCTACGGTTCATAAAACAGGTAATTAGTAGTGATTATAATAATTAGTTTCATTTAAGGTGGCTGATCGCCGGCAAATTTTCGAAATCAAAGCAATATTTGGTTAACCAGAATAGGGAGAGGCTGTTTTTTCAGAGTCACCCAGCCAGCATTTAATTCGGTCGGTTCCGATGATTTTCAACAAAGAGCCAGTAGCCAGCAGCTAAAATAGTTATTTCCCGGTTAATTGCAACATCCGCGATTCTCTCAATATCGCACAAGTAAGGCTCCGGCAGAATAGCCTCCTCCAAAGACGGTAATTCCGACCAACGAATCTGCAGGTATCTTCGAAAGATTCTGTGACAGACAGATTCCGGTACTTGCACAACCGGTATTTCCAAGTTGCTCAATATTGGTAAATACTTTTCTGGGTTGAATATTGAATTGTTTGATCAGATTAGCAATAATGCGATGATTGGCCTGATGAGGAATAATAAAATCAAGATCCTCCACCGTCAGATTACAATTTTCAAGTGTGGTTTCCAAAGCAACACGCATAAAATTGCAGGCATGCATAAACACATCTCTTCCATCAGGCATTTGGAGGCCACCCGCTGCAAGACGAAGATAAACAGCTTCAGTCCCCTTTCCAATATGTCCCAGTCCACGGGTAAAAATATTGAGGATTTCACCCGATTTAGGACCAAGTGGTTCATCCGAAATAAAGAGTGCCGTTGCTCCGTCTCCCCAAAGATGGCCGCTTTTTTCACAGGTATCGTTACTGTAGAGGGTATTATGCTCAGAAGCTACAACAAGAGCCCGGGTAGCTTTTCCGATCGCAAAATAACCTTCAACAATCTCGAGAGCATTGACCAGTGAAGAACATGCTGATGAAATATAAATTACCTGTGCCTCGGGAATTCCAAATTCCCGTTGAATGGTATGACCAATAGTTGCAACTGTATCATAAGGAGAATACGAAGCGCCAATAATTAAATCGACATCTTTAATATCAAAAGGTAAAGAATCCAGGGCACGTGAAACAGCCTCAACAGCCATTGTATTGGCATTTTCTCCCGGAGCCGCCTTAGATCGTGTACGGATTCCGGTCCGGTCAAAAATCCATTCCTCATCCAATCCATTAAGTGCCTTAAAGTGCTCATTTGGAACTCGTTGTTCAGGAATATAATGCGAAACAGTATTAATAAACATTCTCATATTAAAAAAATCAAAATTGTAAGAAATCAGGCGGTGGCTTTAATCCCGCGAAATAGAATTTTCTGCCACAGTTCAAGAGTCTGGTGGCAAGGTTTTCCAAAATTATCAAGGATAAATTGTGTTTCAAGCCCCTTGAGTGTAGTCAGGGCCAGTGTGGCAGTATTGTGATAGTCATCTACCAGAAATACGCCGGATTGAGTTCCTTCTTCAAATATTAAAGAGAGGCACTCCTTCTCATGCAGGTCAATAACCTGCCTGAAGTGCTCAATTTTTTCACTACGGCTCAGAAATTCAGTTCTTAATAACTGATCTTTACGAATCAGATTTTCAATGGCTTTCATGTGTGTGAGCATAAACCGGGCAAGCTTCTTTTCGGGGGATAGTTTTAATCCGGTTACCCGGCTAAATTCGGTGCGAATCTGGTCAACCTCCTTTTGAATTACTTCAAGGAAAAGCTCCTCGCGGGTTTTAAAATAGGTATAGATTGTTCTGCGGCCAAGACCTGAAGCTTTGGCAACATCGTCCATAGTCGTATTTGTTGGCCCCTGATGGGCAAATACCATCCTTGCAACATTTAAAATGGTGTGTCGTGTAGTGTCTCTCAAAATAGCTGTTTTGCACAAAAATTAGTTACGTGTGCAAAAGTAACCCTTTTTTAATATCCTGCATGGATTTTATAAATTGTTAACTTTTAAAGTCCCCCGATCAATCTCCACCAGCTATTATCTTTCCACTCTTTTTGGATTCCTCCATTTAATTTAAGATCTGCTATCGAAAAGGTGACCATTTCCAAATCTTCGGCCGAGGCTTCGGCGTAACCCGACAGTGTTTCATGGACCCTGATAGCATGGAGCCTCACATTCGCCTCTCCGTTAATCATCTTAGCAGAGGAGATTATCCGACTAATTACAAAAAAAAACAGTAAGGCATACCCCTCAGCGGATGGAGAAACGGGGATTTCGGCCACTCGCGCATTGATCCTGTAAATGGCATCCTTTACATCTTCCAGCTCCTTATCCCATAAAGTAAAAGCATGATCAAAGCTATGGATAAATTCTGCTACATTATTTAGCAAAACAAAATCCATAACCATAAATCCATTGTCAAGGTGATTGGACTTCAAAAAGACTTCCACCTCATAGGAGTGTCCATGGATATTTTCGCGACAACGCTGTGAGGTGCAATTGCGAACGATATGAGCTCCTTCGAACCGGAATTTTTTTCTGATAATCATCCTTTATGAAATATTAAGGTGCAAAATTAGAAAAGATTACCAAAGATAACCCATGAGTGAGGATATATTAGAAACTGGCAGTAGCTATCGGATGTTAGAAGCGTTCAGTTTACAAATGCAGATAGAATTTATTTAGCTCTATGCCTTCTATTGCTAAACAC
>CANJNY010000286.1 GCA_947475715.1 Prolixibacteraceae bacterium | reverse complement strand
TTCGATTTACCCAAAGCATTTCCAGTTCCTAGTATTAAAATAGATCGATTGCGCTTTGAAGCCGGAGCAGCAATGGTAAGTAATATTCGAGTAGCGGTAGGCAATCCTGATATGCGTAGCAAACTTATTACAGAGGGTAAATTGGTGAGTTACGGTATTTATTTCGATGTTAATGCTGATAAAGTAAAGCCAGCATCCTATGCTACGCTAAAAACGATAGCGGATATACTTACAGAAAATGCAGGGGTTAAAATAAAAATAATCGGACATACAGATGCCGATGGAAACGATGCAGCCAATCTTGATTTGTCGAAGCGAAGGGCTGCCGCAGTAAAAGCCGAGTTGGTAAAAACATTTAGCATTGATGCAGCAGTTATCGACACCGATGGTAAGGGTGAATCGCAGCCTGTTGCTGCCAATGATACACCATCTAATAAAGCATTAAACCGACGGGTAGAATTTATTAAACAATAAAAAAATTAATGGATCAATTATTTTTTATATGTAAGAAATACCTTTAATAAACAGTTATGGGAAAGTTTAAGAAACACAGAGCGGTCAGACATGAGAATCACCGAAGAACAAATTTGATAGTTCTTATAAAATATTTTAAACCATCGGTAGATGAAGCAGTTAAATTAAATGTTGCAGCAAAAAGATATTGATGTGCAGTAGAGCAAGGCTATTTGCAATCATTAACCAAGGCTTCTAAAATAAGTTTACAATTTCAAGGTGGCATAATGAATCCAGATGAAATGTCAAAATTTGAATTAAATGAATTTTACAAGGAATCGATTTCTTTGAGGAGATGGGATGATGAAGCCAAAACCCCAAACTTAGTGTGCCCTTTTCTTGAATCTTTTATTGCTTCAATTGAATCATCTTTAAAATAATTACCTACAGCCGAATTCAAGTTATAATAAGATTTTCCTACTCCTTCACAGCTAGGTCTTACTGTTTGACCACCACATAATTGTTCCAGATAGAATAAATCACAGCTTTGCTGATGTAGGGATATTTTAACGGTGATGGGTAGATGAAATGAAAAAATTAATACTTGAGGGTATAGGAAAATCGAAAAAAAAGGTTAAGTTGCGAATATTGTTGTTAGAAATTAAAGGCCCTTTTGTTGTGACAAATGCCTGTTAACTTAGGATGGTCATTCTGGTGAATTTCTTTGATGATTTATTCATTTGTGACTCCCTTCGCCTTTTATATAGCTGACTGATTTTAGCGCTACTTTTTGATTTTTTTGGCTGTTTATCTGCCAAGTTAAGTATTGAAAATTATTTGAAATAAATCATATGAAAAACACCTTGTTTCATTACGGAACTTTTTCCCTTTTACTCATTCTTTGTATTAATAAAACTTCAGGTCAAAGTGAAAATGCTATCTCTTTAGCGAATAATGATTTTGAACTTAAAGTTTCGTTAAGTTCAACTAATGTCAATGTTAAGATTACGGATAAAAGACAAAACGTAATTTGGGCGGACGGAACATATCATTACGCACTTGGAGAAATGATATCCGGAAAACTCAAGGAGTATTCGGGGTTGGAGTTACCAAAGTTAGAACGCCAGTTTGACCGTATTCGTATTCGGGGACTTATTGGTGGTTTCGAGATAGAACATGATCTTATCCTAGCCGGTGGGAGCTCATTTATTGAAGAAGAGATGACAATTGTTAATACACGAAGTGTACTTAGAAATGTTAATCAATTTACCGCTTCATTAACTAAGAAGGTTACAGAATTATCGGGAAAAGTTTCAGACAACCATATCAGGGATCGATTCCAGGCTGTTCCATTTTTACATCGCTCCGACGATTCTGTTTCATATAATCAACATGATTATACTTTGCAACAAATAGTAGACGGAAAAGGATTTTGTTATTACACTACTGAGTTGTTCTGGGATCCCCAAAGACGCCATCCCTCAAATAATTTTATCTCCGAAGGCTGGGGTTGGAGACACAAAGATGCAATCCTGGGCATCTTTAGTTTTAATCAGGATAATATGATATTTAGTTCTATTTCATATAGCACTGATGGATCATTACATTTTGGGGGATTTACAAAGGAGGGACTAAATCTTTCTGCATTGGAACGATTTGAACCAAATAATTCTATTTACCTGGGAATGAACCGTTTCTATCACATTTCCGGCGATTATAACCAGGTTGCTTATAAATACAGAGATATGCTGGATGAACTAGGGTGTCGTTTTGCTAAGAATTATAATCCCCCTGTTCACTGGGAACAACTTTATAGTAAAAATATGGATGGAGCATGGATGGGAACGCGGGAATTATTTACGCGTGAAAATCTTGTTACAAATGAGGTTAAGAAAGCTAAAGAATATTCCTGCCAGGCTTTGTACCTTGACCCCGGATGGGATACTGAATTCGGCTCCTTCTTATGGGCTAATAATAGATTAGGTGATTGTAAAGATTATGTTGAAATGATTAAAAAAAACTACGATTTAGAAACATCATTACATACTCCTCTTTCACAATGGGCTACTAACGAAAAATTGATAATGGGGCCTTCATCAGTTAACACGTGGCCTGTTTCAAGTAAAAGATTGATTTTGGGTTTTGATTCTATTGCTAATAGCGAAAAAATAATTCATGCAAAAGTTGGCCCGCAAATTTGTTTTCTTTCAAAGCAATATTTGGATGAAGCTGAACAGCGATTGCTTAAGCTTTGTGAAGCAGGTGTAACTTTTCTTATGTTCGATGGCCCTCACTGGAATGGCAATTGTGTTGACTCTAATCACGAACACCCTATACCAATTTTATATGAGGATCAGATTGATGCATGTATTGGTTTGATTAGAAGAATACATCAGAAATATCCTAAGGTATTGATAGAAATGCATGATATGCTATCAGGTGGAGGTTTTTCGAGATCTGTTCCTGTTTATTATAAGTATGGGCTACCTG
The DNA here is from genome assembly GCA_947475715.1 of Prolixibacteraceae bacterium. Taxonomy (GTDB): domain Bacteria; phylum Bacteroidota; class Bacteroidia; order Bacteroidales; family Prolixibacteraceae; genus JAAFHB01. The sequence continues at coordinate 867 of CANJNY010000286.1, read as the reverse complement.
GGAGTTATGATGAGAATTGGGGTTTTGAACTGATGTGGAGCCCCTTTAAACATCTGCAGGATAAGAGCGCACTGGCATTGTATTATTACAACCTCGGGTGTAATGTCCCATTATATTTACATGTAGATATCGGGCAAGATAACGCTAATAGTATATTATTATGGTGGTACGCCTCCACTTGCCGACATTTAGGTATCGGAGTAAATAACATAAATTCTGTTATTGAAGAAAATCATAAGAAAAATATGAAGTTATATTCTCAATTACAGGACTTTTTTAAGCGGGGGGATTTTTATGGAATTAATGAAGAGATACACATACACACTTTACCTGATAAGCAAGAGAGTGTTATTAATATATTTAATCTCTCTGATAATCCAGAGGTAACAGAAGGGACAATAGATTTATCGGAAATCGGACTAGATCCTAAAAAGAAATATTCATGTGCTAAAAAGTGGGCAAGAATTGTTGATGGCAAACTATTTGTAAAAAAGAGCATGAAGCCTTGGGATACCGATTTGACAATAATAAAACTATTGTGAAATTAGTTAAAATGTTGAACCAGATATTTTAAAATAATAAAATAGATTGTCATAGTTGCTATGCTATGTTTGATAGTTAGTCGACCCTCAAAAAGTTTGTTTAGGCATTTGTCAAAGTAGGTGTTTTGTGCCCTTGAATAAAAATGGCTTGAAATGGTCAACATCGGCCGTTAAAAAATCAATCCGCCGCGGCGGATTGATTTTTTTTGTTACTTTTTTGCATCAAGGCAAAAAAGTAAAGGATCGCTATTCCGTGCAGTTTTCCAATGCTTTATAGTTCCCTTTTTTTACCAAAAAAAATAGTTGAAATGCAAGGTTATTAATC
>CANJNY010000285.1 GCA_947475715.1 Prolixibacteraceae bacterium | reverse complement strand
TTGAGATAAGGAAAAAATATAATCTAAAACTTCCTGACGCAATAATCGCCGCTACATGCCTTGTCAATAATTGTTCATTAATTACCAACAATATAAAGGACTTTGATGAAATTACTGGACTTCACTTAGACAAGGTTGACAAAAGAACTTAACTTGCAATATTTGTCCAGAGTAGGGCTAGTAAAAAGCAATCCGGATTCTCCCCTTTACAACTCTCAGGGAAGTGCAGGACTCCGGCATCAACCTACTAAATAAGTCGCATTATTTATCATTCGAATGGTTTAACTCACGGATCAATCAAATTATCCCCGATATTCTCGATGGAAACGTGAACTCACTCTGTAAATAATTCGTGAATCCGCCAGCTGGCGGATCAGCGTAGCTAAATTCGTAATTAAAAAAAGTCCCATTCGATCAGGCAAAATGATCATCAATCATTTAAAAATTGATTTAGATCAGACAACTTCGGAAATCTCTACTTGACTTAGCACCGTGTTGTCAATTAACTCACATCATAGCCAATTCGTGCCATTCGTCCTAATTCGTGTAATCTTTTTCAATGAAATTCGTCCTAATTCGTGAAATTCGTATTGTCATGACTGATATTATCTATAAATCCGAAAGCTACAAGATAATAGGCGCCTGTATGTCAGTCCATAAAAAGCTTGGCCCTGGATTCCTGGAAAGTGTTTACCCTGTGTAATATTTCTTATGTACTACACTTACGTATTATTAAGCCTTAAAGATTCCAATTTTTATACTGGATATACATCAGATATTGAAAAAAGAGTTCTAAGTCATAATAATGGCGAAGTTTTTTCGACTAAAAATAGAAGACCATTAGAATTGATTTATTTTGAGGCTTGCCTTACTCCAGAAGATGCTCTGCACCGAGAGAAATATTTGAAATCGACCTATGGTAAAAGATATATCAAAAATAGACTGAAACATTTTCTATTGCCGGGATCTATTACACAGGGTTAATGCAGAAGCTTTAGAGTTGGAATTTAAAAAAACAGATGTACCCTATAATCGCGAAAAGAAATTACCTGTATATTATGACGATCTATTATTAAATAAATACTTCAAAGCTGATTTTGTTTGTTATGATTCAATAATAATCGAATTAAAAGCAACAAAATTTACGATTGAGGCCGACATTCAGCAAACTTTAAACAACGTCAAAGCCACAAAATTTAAACTAGGTATACTAGTAAATTTCGGCACTCCATCCTTAACGTATTACCGAGTAGTCAACTAATTCCTAGCATAGACAATTCGTGACATTCGTTTAAATTCGTGAAATCCTTTTCAATGTTATTCGTCCTAATTCCCCGATGCTCCCCGATAGATCCCCGATAGATCCCCGATAGATCGGGGCAGGCAGGGGCAGGCAGGGGCAGGCAGGGCAGGCAGTGAAATCTTTTTCAATGTAATTCGTATTTTATTGTAATTCGTGAAATCTTTTTCAATGAAATTCGTCCAAATTCCCCGATAGATCCCCGATGCTCCCCGATGCTCCCCGATAGATCTCCGATGAATCCCCGATGAATCGGGGCAGGCAGGGGCAGGCAGGGGCAAGCAGGGGCAAACGAGGGGTAGTGAGGAGATCAGCTAAGCTAAATCTGTTCAGTGATAATTCGTTTAAATACTTATTATTTGAATTTTAATCATCTAATCCTTAGAATTGCATAACTTTGTTCTAAATATCATTTGCTATGGAACGTACTTTAGACATAAATCAAATCATTAATGAAATAGAAAAACTGGATTACAATGAAAAAATCAATGTAATGTCCAGAATCGTCAACTTATTAAAAAGGGCAGATAAATCCCAACAGGCATATTCAATTACGCGATTAAAAGGATTGGGAAAAAATGTTTGGCAAAAAACCGACATCGATTCTTATATTGTTTCAGAACGTGAATCATGGGACTAAGTCCAACGATGAAAAACAAAAGAGTTTTCCTCGATACTGCCCCTTTGATTTATTATATTGAGGAAAACCAACGTTATTCATCAGTTTTAAATAAACTATTTTTAGGATAACAGTAAAGGTGAATTTCTTTTCCAAACTTCAGTGATTACTTTACTTGAAGTTTTGGTTCTTCCTATGCGACAGAATGAAATTCAATTAGTTGAACAATACCAAAACATCCTCTGTAATTCCCCATCAATCGATATTTTCGATCTTAATGTCGAAATAGCAAAACAAGCTGCAAGTTATCGGGCTAAGTATGGAATGAAGACCCCGGATTCAATTCAAGTTGCAACAGCTGTTTATGCCTCAGCAGATTATTTTCTAACCAACGACATCCAGTTAAAAGCGGTTAAAGAAATCGAAGTATTAGTATTGGATGAACTTATTAAAAAATAACGCTGCAAATAACCAAGCTTGCACTGAATCACCTTCGGTCAACCACCCATGGGCTGACGGACTACAGATTAATCATCATTAAAAAATATGTGTTAAGCGAAAGACTATTGCCGACGTCGATACGCCAGCTGGCAAATTCGTGCAAATTCCCCGATACTCCCCGATGCTCCCCGATGCTCGGGGCAGGCAGGGGCAGGCAGGGGCAGGCAGGGACAAACGAGGGGTAGAGCGAGTTTTTATGGTCTGAAAGTATGGTGTACAGATCCATTGGCAAGAGGTGAAGAATACTTGTCAGCCATTGTATGTCCCGTCAACAATCGAAGGTTCAAAAACTGGAAAATGATTGTATATTTACAACAAAAATCAGTATTAATATGGAAACAGTTAATGTGCGAATAAATATAACTACTCCTACCGGAAGGCGATTGCTCCGTGAAATTGAGAAGCATCCTAAAACTGCAATAGTAGAATATCCTTTGACCGAAAGTAAATCCGGGCAAAAAACATATACTATTGATGAATCTTATGAAGAATGTTGCAAAATACTTAGTGATCATTATAAGGTGGATGTTCGTAAATTATGAAAAGGTATGAAGTCATAATTTCTGATAATGCACAACAAGATTTGAAAGATCTTTCAAATTCCTGCCGGAACTATTAACGACAGCATATAAGTCTACGGCTGCAGAACCCCTATTCAGAAGTGCAGATTGCAAATCCGCACTAGCGAGCAAACTTATCAATGAGGGTTTGATTATAACAAATAATTCTTTATTTTTCTCTTTGCGTTTCTCCGCTCCGTCCACTGACGGATTGCGCGAAACACCAAAATCTTCAGAGTTGTCTCAGATTTACCGGAGTTGCACCACAAAATGCCGGAGTGCAACAAAAAATAACCGGAGTTCACTTACAAACAGTCAGAATTGAATAACAAAACACCGGAGTTCAACCACAAAAGACCAGAGTTGTACAAAAATCACCAAAGATGACCTACAAAAGACCAGCGTTCAATGTATTCTGCCCTAAAAAATTCGTGTAAATTAGTGTAAATTAGAGGACAAATCATTTATTTTTTAGTGGAAACAATTCATTCCTATCATGTCCACGACGTGATGATGATTCTATCACTCAGAAATCTGTGAAAATCTGTTCCGCCAGCTGGCGGACGTGGTCAAACCCTTTATTTCTTAGTGGAAAATAATCTTGTTAATAAATAAGTACCATATAAAATAAACAATGTAAAATTGAAATCAGCTGAATAGTTTTTTAACTATCTTTGTATTTGGTAATTAATAAAGCTTTGCAATGTCAAAATTTATCTTTGAAGGAAAATATCAAAACAAAACAACAACTCTTAAAGTAAGACTATTGTTGTTTCAGTTTGAAGATGAGCATAAGGTTAGCTTCATTTATTCTCCTCATTTAGACCTGACCGGATATGGGAGTAATGCAGAAG
>CANJNY010000284.1 GCA_947475715.1 Prolixibacteraceae bacterium | reverse complement strand
CTAAACGTTTTGTATTAAGATAAAATCTATTGGATTTAAAACTTTAATCTTATCCTTATTTGAACCTGATCATCGAATGGTCGGTTAAAACAGCAATTATCAAGGTAAAGAATCATTATTTTAAAGTGAGTAATTAAAATCTGTGTAAATCACATAGAAAAAAGGTACACAACTTGTCCCTGCCTTCCCCCTGCCTGCCCCGATTCATCGGGGATTTATCGGGGATCTATCGGGAGTGTTAAAAGGTGTCTCACAGATTACAATACTCCCGATCTATCGGGGATCTATCAGGGGATTTACACCAATGCTTAGAACCAAAATTATCATCACTTCGTGGAGGTGATAGGGATGATTTATTGGAAAATCCTTACTGTTTCTATTGATTGGCTTTTTGTTCAATAGTTGCCAGAATTTGCTCCAGCGGCAACAGTTTAGTATATAAGAGGTTTAGCTTTTCTATTGTTTCATCAAGCATCATGGGGTACTCATGAGCCAGGTCGTTTCTTATTTCGCGCATGATCAGCCAGTCATCACTTAAATCGATAATCTGAAGTCGTTCAAGGATATTCAGGATATCACGAAACGGTTTGTTGTCAATATCTTCCTCAAGGAATTCAAGTAATAAACGAAATGTAGTATTCCCAATTTCGTCCTGAAGTTTGGTAAACCGAAATACCAATTGATCGACATGCCCAATTGTGGCCTCGGAAAAAGAGTTGTATTTATCGACAGTAAGCGGGAAAAGATCTGCCAGTTGATTTGAAGCGTAATGAAGACGTTGCAGATGTAACCGGCATTTTTGAATGGAGGTGTCAAGGCGTAACCGGACTAATTGCACCTTATTCATGTTCATAAGTTAATCCCTTCCTGTTTTATCGTTTGGATAAAAGGTGAATCTTGTTGGTTTGATTCAATCAAAACATCGATTCTTTGATCTCCAATAATTTTTTTTAACTGAACCAGAAAATTGATTTTGAGTTTATGCTGTTCTGAAGCTGAAATAGTGCGATTGCAATGAATCAAAAGATCAATATCTCCACCTTTCAAAGAGTCATTGGTGCGTGATCCAAATAAACGAACAGAGGCATCTTTACCAAAGACAGATTGGGTTACATCGTTTATGGCCGCTATTTCATTTATTTTTAAACGCATTTATTTTTCAGCAGATTAATCTTTCTCGGCTTTGATGATCCAAAGTTAATCAATTTTTTCTCTTTCGTTTCATGGACCTCTTTTTTCTACACCACTAGCCCCTGCCTGTCCTTGCATGCCCCGATCTATCGGGGATCTATCGGGGAATTTGAACGAATGGCACGAAAGAACGAGGGCACGACTGAACGAGGGCACGACTGAACGAGGGCACGACGGCACGACTATTGGCGGATTCAAGAATGTATTTTGGTGATGTTTTTATTATCTTAAAATCCAATTCTCGAGTTTTATATCTGAAATTCTTTCAAATTCAGTTATATTTTCGGTTACCATAATGGATTCATTTACGATAGCTGTGCAGCCAATCAATAAATCAGAATCGCTAATCATATTGCCTGATTGTCTTAAACGGGCTTTTTCTTTGCCGTATTTTAAGATTGCATTTGAGATAGGAAACACGGTGATTTGGTTGGTAAAAGTTTCTATTAATTTGTGGTTCTTCACTGGATTGGAGCTGTTTTGTTTTCAGCACCAAAAACGAGTTCTGCAAGTGTAATTTCCGAAATTGAGCAGTTATTAATACCAATGCTGTTCAACTTATTCAATAGGTTAAATTTGCCTCTAAATAGGTGTATGCAGATATTAGTGTCCAGCAAATATTTCATCCTAAATCTGCTCTATTTCGATTATCAACTCTTGATTCCCGGATCTGTTTGATAATCTCGTCAGCGTCTTTTGTATCTTCCCATGCACCAAAGACACTGCTAAGATCAATTGGACCATCGTCTTTAATATCCAGTGATTCTGTAAGTTTAATGATCAACATCTTTTTTGATTTATTGTCGAGTTTACTTAAATATTCAAAATAGTTATCGACCTTAATGTTAGTCATTGCAAATCTTCCCATCTTTTTTATGCTAAAGATACAAATTTAATTCTTCCCATTTATTTTCAGGATCAATAATATTTCTATCTCCGGTTATAGGAAATGGAATTATTTTTAATAATTCCGAAGTCGAATTATATGTGTTCTGTTTACACCAAATAACTTTGTTCACAATACTCGTGAAGTTTGGAATCATCTTAAAAATACGAATTACAATAAAATACGAATTACAATAAAATACGAATTTTACGAATTAGGACGAATGGCACGAATTGACTTTGCACGGAATTAATTGACAACTAAGGGAATAGGTTTAAGATGGAGTTTTGATGTATACTAATAATCCAACTTTAGTTTTAGGTGTGATAATTTAATTGAATAATAAACTATTTTAATAAATGACCTGAAACATGGTTGTACCAGTCAATTTACTGTAGGTTTTCATGATCGTCGATTACTTTAACTGCTTATATTGGTGTATCCTGAAATTTTACAAATCCAAATATTTCAATTGTATTGTTGTTGATCCGAAATACAACTGTATAACCTTTGAATATTATTTAAATATGATCCTCATGCTTTTTGATCAGATTTTCAAGTCTTTGTTCGGCTTCATTTATAGTAAAAAACGTTGCTTTACCACTTGTAATTTCATTTAATTCGGCATCAAGATATTTTTTTGTTTCATTGAAATTTGATTCATCCATGATAATCTCAACTTCGTCTTTAGTGAATTTCCCCAAGAGCCAGATAAACTTATCGTAAACCTGATCGTTTATTTTTAATTTGAGCGTATGCATTGTTTCTTATTTTTTTATTTGTTAGCAGTTCAACTTTACTTTCGTCATATCTAAAAGTTATACTAATTTCAATTAAAAGTACAAATTACAATAAAATACGAATTTACTTCGCTGATCTTCGATTCACGAATTATTTACAGAGTGAGTTCACGTTTCCATCGAGAATATCGGGGATAATTTGATTGATCCGTGAGTTAAACCATTCGAATGATAAATAATGTGACTTATTTCGTAAGTTGGTGCCGGAGTCCTGCACTTACCTGAGAGTTGTAGAGGGAAAATCCGGATTGCTTTTTACTAGCCCTACTCTGGACAAATATTGCAAGTTAAGTTCTTTGGTCAACCTTGTCTAAGTGAAGTCCAGTAATCTTTCCTTGATTTCCTTACCTGTAGTGATATTTACACGAGATAATTTCAATTGCAGTTTCAGATACTGAATAGATCAGGCGATGTTCTTCTGTTATCCTTCGAGACCAGTAACCAGAATACTCATACTTTAAAGGTTCTGGTTTTCCCTTGCCAGCAAATGGATCCCGGCGGGCTTCTTCAATTAATTCTGTAATTTTCCTGAAGTATTTGGGGTTATTTACTTGCCAATCATTGAAATCACTAAATGAGGAACCCCTAAAGATTACATCGCGTTTCACATTATCCAAAGTTTATTCTTGAAACTTTTCAACATACGATTTGAACTCATCACCCGAAAACTTAACTACGGGTTCTGCTACCATATTTTCGAGCAAATGTTTTTCATTAGCAGGGTTCATGGTAAGATAAGTTGTTTCATCTGTTTCGGAGGTTACCGTAATTGTAATCTCCTTTCCAACAAATAACTTTTTAATAGTCTCCATCAGATTAGTGTTTATCTCGTTGGCTTTTAACTTATAGATCGCTTCCATGATTTCGAAAGATGATTTCCTAACAAATATAATAACTAACGGTAAAAAATCCAACTATTAACCAACGATAAACAAATAGCGTAAATCCAAACTGGTCATGTTATCCAGATTATGTAGTTATTTACTGATCTAAACATGAATAGAACGCAGTGCTTCG
>CANJNY010000283.1 GCA_947475715.1 Prolixibacteraceae bacterium | reverse complement strand
GGCGATATGGTAATGGGGAAGGGGTACACTCAACCGGATAAGGCCGGATCATTTGGATACGAACTAATCAATCTCTATAAAATTACCGAAAAAAGGGTCTACCTCGATGCTGCTATTGCCATTGCAAATACCTTGTCTGAAAAGATGGTGGCAGGGGATAATGACCATTCGCCACTTCCTTTCAGGGTAAATGCCTTAACCGGTGAAGTCGGAGTGATGCTGATCGACAATAAATCAGAAATTACCTATTCTTATACCTCCAACTGGACCGGAGCTATGCGATTATTTACCGAACTGCTCGCTTTGGGAAAAGGGGATACGGCTAATTATAAAAAGTCATTCACGACACTTCTCAATTGGATGAAGGAGTATCCGTTAAAAACAAACAAATGGGGACCTTTCTTTGAAGACGTTGGTGAATGGTCCGATACCCAGATTAATGCGGTAACCTTTGCCCAGTATATTCTTGAAAATCCGGACTTGTTTGAAAACGGAAAGGGCTCTGTCCGTGCGATTTTAGACTGGGTTTATAAAGAACTTGGAAATCCCAAGTGGGAGAAGTACGGAGTCGCTGTTGTGAATGAACAAACGGCGTACCGTGTTCCCGGAAATAGTCATACCTCCAGACAGGGTGCTGTTGAACTTTTATATGCATCCAAAACCGGAGATCTTGTCGCAAAAGAAAAGGGGATCAGACAACTGAGTTGGGCTACTTATATGGTCAAGGATGATGGTGAGAGTACTTATCCAAACGGCGAAACCTGGATGACTGATGGCTATGGAGATTACATCCGGCACTATCTCAGAGCAATGGAATCATTTCCTGAGATTGCACCATCCAATCAGAATCATCTCGTATCTACGACCTCTGTGATCCGAAATATTGAATATAAAGCTAAGAGTATTCAATATCGCACCTTCGATCTCAAATCGACAGAGATTCTTCGGCTTAGGTTTAAACCCAAAGTAGTCCTTTCGGGTGAGGTGAAATTATCTGAATCGGATCAATCGGATAAAAATGAAAAATGGAGCTGGAAACCGTTAAAAGAGGGGGGCATTCTGACAATAACGCATCAGAACGGAAATATAATTGCTGTAAATTTTTAACCTGATTCCTGAATGAACAATTTTTTAAGAAAGAAAAGCCTGCTATTGGTTGTTGCACTAATGATTAGTCAGCTGAGCTTTGGATTAAAACCGGTTTATGTTTCCCCTAAGGGAAGCGATTCAGGCGAAGGAAGTTTTAATAGCCCGTTTTTAACGATTCAAAAAGCACGGGATCTGATTCGCTCAAAAAAAATATCGGGTGAACAGGGTCCGTTTTCGATTCTCCTGGGCAAAGGTGATTACTATTTTGATCATACGTTAAGCCTTGATGAGCAAGATAAAGGTCTCTTTATTTCGGCTTTGAAGGATGAGAAAGTCCGTTTTACAGGGGGGATTTCAATAAACCCGGCTGAAGCACTTCCTTTGGTGGGAGGTGAAAAAGAGATGGTGTTTCCATTAAATGTAAGGAGCCATATTTTAATGGTCAATCTTAAGAAATTAGGGATTACCAATTATGGAGATTTGACTCCGTTTGGGTTTGGGCATCCGTTAAGTTCCGCGCCGATGGAACTTTTTGTTAACGGTAAAGCTGGTCATTTATCGCGCTGGCCTAACGATTCGATTGTTCCGGTTGTTAAAGTTCTTGATAAAGGTTCGGTTGCTGCGGAAGGGGACAAGGATTCGCGTGGAGGTAAGTTTACCTATTCGGGAAGCCATCCCTCGTTATGGAAACATCAGGAAGATATCTGGATCTTTGGCTATTTCAGATATGGCTGGGCCGATGATGCCATTCAACTCGCTTCCATCGATACTGTCGCAAAAGTTTTAGCGACAGTTCAGCCGCACCTTTATGGGTTTTCATCCGGTAAAAAGTGGAATGGATGGTATGCCTTCAACATCCCCGAAGAGGTTGATGAACCCGGCGAATATTATATCGATCGCAAGGAGGGAACCCTCTATTTTTATAATCCGGGTAAAATTGATCATCTCGAGGTGTCTGTGCTCAATGATCCGTTTATTACAATCAATGGAACATCAGATATCACTATAAATGGTATTGAATTTGAATCTGCAAGAGGGGCAGGTATTGAAATCAAAAGTTCGAATGATTGTGTGGTAAAAAAGTGTTCATTTCGGAATCTGGGACTCTATGCTGTTAATATCAGCGATCACAAAGATGGTGCAGTGGGCACTAAAAATGGACTTGCCGATTGTTCCATATCACAAACCGGCGCAGGAGGGGTTCAACTGTTTGGCGGAGATCAGAAAACATTGACTGCTGCAGGCAATTTTGTTGAAAATTGTTCCATCCATGAATTTAACCGTATCACAAAGACCTATTGTGCAGGGGTTCAGATTGGCGGTGTAGGTAACCGGATTTCCCATTGCGAAATCTTTGACTCACCGCATGTCGCAATCCTGCTGTCAGGAAACGACCACCTTATCGAATTTAATGACATTCATGATGTCTGCCAATCGACTGATGATGTGGGTGCACTCTATTACGGGCGCAACCCATCGGAACGGGGACATCAGGTGCGATACAACTATTTTCATGAAATCGGACTGAATCATGCCCACACCTCCGCCATCTACCATGATGACGGTGCCTGCGGGATGGCTGTTTATGGAAATATACTCTACAAAGCCGGCAGCTGGCCTTCACTCATTGGCGGTGGGAGTGACAATTCCTATACCAACAATATCTTTATCGATTGTCCTGTAGGTATTTATATCGACGATCGTCTTCTAAACTGGGCCAAAGAGATGGTTGCCAAAGGGGATATTTTTGATAAGGATCTGAAGGATATAAACTACAATCAACCGCCATACAGTGTCAGGTATCCTGAACTCGCAGGATACTGGGATGAAAATCCTGCAGTGCCCAAACGGAATTTAATTGATAAGAATGTATTTGTACGGGTTGATAAATTAATACAAGGAGATAAGAAGTATCTTGATTTTTCAGAAAATAACCTTATAACTAAAATAGACCCCGGTTTTATAAGCGAAAAGGATCATAACTTTAAATTGAAAGATTCTTCAAAGATCTTTCGTAAAGTATTCGGATTTATACCAATCCCTTTCGACAAAATAGGAATCCGGAAAAATAAATAAAATGTTGAAAAAAGCATTCGCGGCAGGATATATACTCCTCACATTATGTACGTATAGCCATTCAAAAAATCCAACTCATGGAAAAGACTATACCCGTTACGTCAACCCGATGATTGGGACAGCACCTACAACTACCATATCAGGATTAAAGCATGGTGGCGGGACAGAGAATAATGCCATGGTACAACCCTCCGTAACAACCCCTTTTGCAATGACCAACTGGTGTGCTCAGACCACCAATACCGAGAAGAAGTGCATATCCTCCTATTATTATAAGGATTCAGTGCTTACGGGTTTTCGCGGTTCTCATTGGCTGAGTGGCTCCTGCACTCAGGAATACGGCTCCATGGCCATCATGCCACTCTCCGGACCATTGGCGGTTAATCCCTATAAACGAGGTTCTCGCTTTTCGCACGCTTCAGAGATCTCAACCCCAAATTATTATAAAGTTGATCTCCAGACCTATCTTATAACTGCGGAAATGTCGGCCACTACCCGTTGCGGCATTTTTTGCTTTACCTATAATCAGGAGGGCGAGGGGCATATCGTGGTCAATCCAAATAACGATAAGGGGGAGGGTTTTGTAGAGGTTATCCCTGAGCAAAATGAGATCACCGGGTATAACCCGATTCGCCGGATCTATCAGGGGTACGGTAAAAAGGCCGGATTTTCAGGATATTTTGTGATGAGGATGGAGAAAAAGGGTGAATCTTTTGGTGTGTATAGCGGAGATCAGAT
>CANJNY010000282.1 GCA_947475715.1 Prolixibacteraceae bacterium | reverse complement strand
TCGAAAATAAACGGCATCCCGTCGAAAAAATTGTGAAGCTGCTAAAAATCAGATTAACTTAGCTTTGTGAATCATAAAAAACGAAAATTATGAAACGAAAACTATTTCTCATCTCAGGTTTTTTGCTGCTTTTTATCGGATGCAACAATTATTATATGATTTGTTCGCTGAATCCGTTTTATATCGCAAAGAACATTACCCTCTCACCGGCGATGGAAGGCTCCTGGCTGGCCAAACCGGTTGAGTCCTTAAAAAGCTCTCCCGATTCGGCCGCTTCAAAGATCTGGGGCCTTGCCGATACGACCTCAACCTGGAGAATCAAACGTGCTATCTCTAAAGTAGTTGTAAAGAACAAAAAGGGACAAGACTCCACAACCTACCGACCCGAGAATTATTACATTGCAAAATTGGTCCGTTCTTCAGATTCTGTCTCCTACGAATTTAAGGTGGTGCTGTTTAAGGTAAAAAACATACTCTACGCCGATTTTATTCCAAATGCTAAAGAGGAGCTGATGAAGAGCAAACTAGCCTCCAACAGTTTCTTTGAAGTGCATACGCTAGCCCGTGTAAAACTCAACCAAACTAAAGCAGAGCTTTCGTGGCTGGGTGCCGACTGCATGAAGGAGATGATCGAAAAGAAGCGGGTACGCGTAAATTATCAGTGGGTAAAAGAGACCGGCAGATTTCTGCTTACTGCCTCTTCGGGTGACCTCACAGGGATGATCGAGCGGTACGCCGACCAACCCCGGTTTATTGATTGGGATGGCCAACAAGCAAGAATTATTCTCACACATTTAAATTAATCCAGCCATGAAAACTCTGATATTCAACAAATACGGCGTGACTCTGCTCCATATTATTTTCTGGATACTCTCTTTCAATCTCTTTAATGCCTTCTTCAGTCGTGGCATAGAATCGGGATATGTTTTCGAGGACTCTGTTCTATCAATGTGGGACTTGCTATTACTCAGCAATATCATAATCATTGTCATCCTTGCCCCATTTATCTGGTTTATAAAACCCATTAAATTAAGGATTAAATGGGTTATCACATTCGTGCTTTTACTTACTATTGGCTGGTCAATTTTAATAAGTCTTTTACCGCATGATAAAAATTTTATTTTACCAATTATCTTAATGTTTTTTCTTGATAACTTTCTTTATGTACTGATCTTCCATATCCCGATCATCGCAGCGGTATATCTCAATACCCGGATATTAATCAGAAAATATCTGTCACAAGGAAAGTTCATGATTTACCTGGCCTTAGCTGTCCCTCTTTCAATAATTTCAGGATTAATTAATTATGCACTATTTAATCTCGTGGTCGATAAACTATTCCCTCAACTATTCTACATCTCGTGGTTTAAAATCGGGGAACTTATCCTGATTACAACAGGCTACCTCACAACCACGACCCTTGCCTTTTTGCTTTGGCAATATGGCCGGATGCTGATTGCAAACCGCGAGAAAGCGCATAACGAACTTGCAGCTTTGAAGGGACAGATCAATCCTCACTTCCTGTTTAATAACCTGAATACAATCTACTCAATGGCAGAGAAGGGTGATCAAAGGACCAAAGAGGTAATCCTTCAACTATCTGATTTTTTGCGTTATGTCCTCTATGACACATCGAGCGATAAAATCGATCTGGAGAAAGAGGTTGAAATCATTAAAACCTACGTGGGATTACAAAAGGAGCGGATTACCAAAAATACGACAGAGGTAATCCTGAACATCGAAGGTGATTTTACCGGAGCCCAAATCGCCCCCTTACTTTTACTCCCATTAGCCGAAAACTGTTTTAAACATGGAATAGGAAAGAGTTATGGGACCATCGAAATTGATATTCAGTACTCAGGAGATGAGCTGCACTTCTCCACCAGAAACAGCATTGAACGGCGCGAAAATCCGTTAAATCATAATGAGGGGGGGATCGGGATACTCAATGTCGAAAAAAGATTAAATTTGTTGTATCCAAATAAGCATCAGCTAAAATTTACCAATGAAGCGGGTCTTTTCAACGTGGATATGACAATCGGATTAGATTAAGCCATATGATCTTAAAATGCATTGTTATTGAAGATGAACCGGCGGCAAGGGAGATACTGCAACGCAATATTTCCCATTGTCCCGATCTGGTTTGCTGCGGTTTATTTGAAGATCCATTTACCGCACAAACCTTTCTTGATCAAAATACTGTAGATTTGATTTTTCTGGATATCAACCTTCCGGGGATGTCGGGAATCAGTTTTTTACGTTCACTTCTAAAGCCTCCCCTGATCATTTTCACAACTGCTTACTCACAATACGCTGTCGATGGTTTTGATCTTGAAGTTGTTGATTTCCTGCTCAAGCCATTCTCCTTTGAACGATTTTACAAGGCTGTGAACAAGGCAAAGGAACGACTATTACCCAAACCGGAGGCATTATCCTCACATAAAATTACCGTTAAGGCTGACAAGCGGATCTACCTGATCGATCTTGGGGAGCTCCTTTATATCGAATCGTGCGGAGATTACACCTCGGTTTTCTGCACCGATAAAAAACTCATCACCCATGAGACACTAAAAAGCTGGGAGGAGAAACTCCTGGGACACTCGTTTCAAAAAATACACCGCTCTGTGCTGATTAACCTACAAAAAATCGACCATATCGAGGGGAATATGGTGATTATCGGCAAACATAAAGTAGTTGTCTCGGAGGGTTATCGTGATCAGCTCATCACCCTTTTAAATGACCGGAATATCGCTCATATTGGCTGATCGGAACAACCAGGCGAGCTGGCAATTAGGATTCAGGAGGTGTATTTTCCGTTTTACACCTTGCATTTTGCATTTACTTATTTCCTTCTTTCCCTTTAAAGCTTAAATTTACAGTCTAAAAAAGTTGGGATGATTGAAATATGTGCGATAGCTTCGGGAAGCAATGGAAATTGCTATTATATTGGAAACAAGGAAGATGCAATCCTAATTGATGCCGGCATTAATTGCAGGCAGATCCTTACCCGAATGCGCATAAAAGGGCTCAACCCATCCAAGCTCAGAGGAATCTTCATTACACACGAACATAACGACCATGTGTGTGGTGCGCGTGTACTTGCCAAAAAACTCGACATACCGGTTTATATGACCAAAGGGACCCATCAGGCACTCTATCTTACAAACAGGCCTGAAGCGGTACGCTTTGTAGCACCCGATCAACCGGTTATGCTTATTCCGTTTATCATCCACCCGATCTTAAAAAACCATGATGCCAGGGAGCCGACCTCCTTTCGCATTGAATACCAAGGGATAAACATTGGCGTATTTACAGATATAGGTTCTCCCTGTAAAAACGTCACCTCACATTTAAAAGTCTGCCACGCATTGTTCCTTGAGACAAATTATGATGAAAAAATGTTGATGGAAGGTACTTATCCGCACCATTTAAAACAAAGAGTTGCCTCCGATGTGGGGCATCTTTCGAATGTCCAGGCAGCAGATTTACTATCCGAACATGCAGGTCCTGATTTGAAATGGGTTTTATTAAGCCATCTCTCAGGAGAAAACAACACTCCTGAAATTGCCTATGAGGCATTAAAACACCTCGAAGAGCGGTTCAATCTGGTCGTTACCTCCCGGAAACACCCCACAGAGGTGATCACGCTGAATTTATTATGAACAATTTGGAGTCTCATTCGTTCCTTTTAAAACCATAAATTCTGATTAAAATGAAGATTCTAATTCTGATTATTTCCGTTATTTTAATTTTATTCCTAATTCTTCAATCTTTTACAGTGATGTCAACGCAAAAAACTGAGATACAAAAATACCGTGTTGTGCATTCAGAGGAAGAGTTCGAAATCAGGTTTTATCCCTCTGCTACCTTTGCAACCATCAAATCGGATGCAAAAACATACCGCGAATTATCCAGTCCGGGCTTTAGAAAACTAGCCGGATATATCTTTGGTGGGAATGAATCTGAAAC
>CANJNY010000281.1 GCA_947475715.1 Prolixibacteraceae bacterium | reverse complement strand
TCTTCCAGATGCCCAGGTGGCCCTGGCATGGATGCTGAGTAAGCCAGCAATTACTTCGCCTATCATTGGTGCCAGTAAACCGGGCCATTTGGAGGATGCTGTCGCAGCCCTATCCGTGAAATTATCGAGCGAAGAGATTCTTAAGCTGGAGGAACTTTATGAACCGCATCCTGTTCTTGGATTTTCATGAAAACAGCCTTCTTAATTTTTGAGAATTAGAGTCTCTGCTACAACTCTTTTTCATCACGCAATCCTCCAACTGGCGGACTCAGAGTCATTCTTCGAAATTTTAATACAATGCAATTCTCTGCGGTTAAATTTTATACTTTTAAGACATCCTCTGTTATATCTGTAAATAAGGGATAACATTTATTAAAACCAGGTACATCGTACCGAAATATTATTCCCGGTTTTTATTTTGTTTAGCAGGCTAATCTCCCCGGATTTCCTGGTAAAGGAGATACCCTCCAAAAATATAATAGCTTAATATCATACATTTTAATTCTGATTTTCGTAAATTACAGGATATTAGATTTTAGCTAATATTTTTAGTTTAGTATCAATCAAAAAAATTGGAAGTATGAAAGCAATGAGATCTTTTTTGTTTCTTTTTTTGGCGCTGTGGGCAGTTTCCTGTACCAAAGATTTTGTAACAATTCAGCCTGAGCAGGAGGCCGATGCAACAAACGAATTAAAATCTGCTGCGATTGGCCTGAAAATTGCAGTCATGTCAGACATTCATTATCTGGACCAGAGTCTGATGAGAAATGGCGCAGCTTCGGGATTGGCCTTTCAGACGTACCTGAATTCAGATCCAAAATTAATTGAATTTAGTGATCCGATTTTAAGAGAAGCGATGTCTCAGATTATTGATGCAAAGCCCGATATCCTCTTAATCCCTGGTGATCTGACCAAAGATGGTGAGAAGGTTGGTCATCGCACGATGGTCAGGTTGCTAAAACAGATTTCAGATCATGGAATAAAGGTCTTTGTGATCCCCGGAAATCATGATATTAAAAATCCGGAGGCAGTGGCTTATAATGGTAACAATTCAAGTCCGGTTCCATCGATAAGTGCGAATGATTTTGCCGATCTTTATGCTGATTTTGGATATAAAAATGCAATTTCAAAGGATGACCATTCGTTGAGTTACGTGTGTAGGCCATTTCCTAACACCTGGATCCTGGGTATTGATGCCTGTAAATATGATGAGAATGTTCCAGGTGGCCTGGCAACGGTGAGTGGTGAAATTAAACAAGGAACTTTGAAGTGGATCGGGGAGCGGCTTGCAGATGCAAAGAGGCATAATATTAAAGTGCTGGCCATGATGCACCATGGATTAGTCGAACATTATACCGGACAGCAATCTCTGAATCCGGGGTATGTTATCGATAACTGGGAGTCCGTGTCTGATATCCTTGCTGATGCGGGACTTAAAGTTGTATTCACCGGACATTACCATGCCAATGATATCTCAATGCGTGTTAGGGGGAATAATACCCTGGTTGATGTGGAAACCGGTTCCCTGCTAACTCCTCCAAGTCCTTACCGGATTATTACGATGAACGCAGCCCGTATGTATATCGACACAAAGCATATTACCTCAATCCATGCAATGCTTCCTGCGGGCCTGAGCTTTGTGAACTATTCAAAAATGTTCCTTGCAGGTCATCTGGATGGCATCTTTACCTATATGCTTTCATCACCTCCTTATAATGTTCCATCAGAATATATTGGTGGCATTGCCCCTTTGTTCCGAAATGCCTTTATGGCTCATTATGCCGGAGATGAACATATAACTCCTGGTGAGCAATTACAGGATGACCAGGTTGCACTGTTATCGCCTGAGCTTGGTTTTGCACTTCAGGGGATATGGACTGATTTGCCTCCTTCGGATAACCATCTGATACTCGATATTTGGAAAAAATAAAAACTGAAAATAATAATAATACCACTGAGATTTAGTTTATTTATACTGACTGTTTTTTTTTCTTGTGCCCCTTAATATGATGGCACAAGTCAAAGAGATACCGATTACCACCTTGTCCAGGAAAGCTTTGGATCTCTTTTTGTCAGGGAGAAATCAACTGGATGTCGCTGATGCAGAGGCAGCACAAAATTTGTTTGAAAAAGCGGTTTTGAAGGATCCAGACTTTGCAATGGCCTATCTATTAAGGTTATATAGCGGAGGAGGTTATAATGTGTGCCGACAGAATCTGGATAAAGCGGTAAGTCTGATCAACAAAATCTCCGTAGGTGAGAAGCTTATGATTTTGTATGAGCAGGCTTCGGCTGATGGCACTGGCCAGAAGCAGAAACAATATCTCGATGAACTTCTGAACTCTTTTCCTTCCGATAATCGAGTTCAGGTATCTGCCGGATGGAATTATTTAAGCTTTGGTGATTTCCCTAAAGCAATTTTCTATTTTACAAAGGCTTAAGAACTGGATAATAAGTACGCACCTGCCTACAATCAATTAGGGATTTGTCAGAGCTTCTTAAATAATTACACCGAAGCCGAAAAGGCCTTTCAGACATACATTAAATTGGCGCCTGGTAATGCTGATCCCTATGATTCTTATGCATTTCTGCTACTTAAAATGGGTAAAGTAGATGATGCCATTGTGCAGTATAAGAAAGCTCTGGTGAAGAATCCCGCTTTTTTTTCATCCTTAGCCGGCCTGGGCAATAGCTATATCTTTAAAGGTGATTTTGATTCAGCAAGAAAGTATTATAAAGATTGAAAGCCGGAAAAATCCGGGCGAGGAAAAAAGTCTTAATTCCTATATGGGCTATCTGGAGCTTAAAAAAGGAAACTACGATAGGGCAATAGTCTATTTTAATAAAGGAGATATCGAAGATCCATGGGTTTGGTATTATTCTGCAGTTGCCTATAATAAAAAAGGAGACAGACAAAATGCATTAAAACAACTTGAAAAGGTTAATAAATGTCACCTGAATAGCCTTAGTCTGGCGCTTGTTCAAAAACGGGCAATGGAAGAATTCAAGAAATAATTGGAACTGAATTCTCATTCTTTATAATAGGCATATAATAAGTATTTTACAAAGATGTCGCCACGATGTGGCTGGACTTTTTACTTTTAACACTAATCTACAAAGATTTGGGCAGCTCCGCCGCCTGTTTATTGCGACGTAGTTGCTATATCTTTGTAGATTAATTCATTGTTAAACATCAAAAGCAACGTAGTCGCGACATCTTAAAAGTTCATTGTTTTAACCAGAATCCATTAATGATGAATATGCACCGCACCTACGGCACTTTAGCCTTATTGCAGGGTTTCAGCTACTGACTCCGGATTAAAATCCGAAGTATTAGGATTGTCGAGCCGGTGGCTCTTAAATGGCAACTAAGTAGGGGCTGCTGAATAATTGGTAACTGGTTAATATCCATAGGTATACTAATAAAATTAATCGTTGAAGAGCAAAGGAAATTGAATCATAAATTCAAAATCCATGCCTTCCAACATGTCCAACTTTAGTAATTATCCTGAAGTCGATAAAAAAAACGCCACCAAAACACGAAGACATCCATCATCTGACGGACACCAAAGGTATTAATAAGGTTTATTTTGGTATCCGGCAGCTGAACGGATGGTGATTTTGTGGCAATCTTTTTATTTTTGATCTTTAAGAATGAGGTCAATTTTGTAAATACAACATTATATTCATTTTATTGCCTGACTCATTGATAGAGGAGCTTTCGAATACACCTACCCACCAGTGGATTGCTCTAGAGTTACAGTGGTGAGCTCCGAAAGATCAGCGGGGATCTTCCAACTTGCCTAACCGTTTATCACGCGAGCCTATTCGAACTGCATGCTTGCTTAGTCTTGCTTCAAATTTGATTACCGGCTCTTCAAATTTGAAGTAATTTTTCTTGAACGATTGAGACTTTTCTTCAAAATTGAAGTGCTCTTCTCCGTGCGTGATTAGCAGCCAGGCAATTTCTCAGGACTGTCCTGCCTTTC
>CANJNY010000280.1 GCA_947475715.1 Prolixibacteraceae bacterium | reverse complement strand
GCGAACAAATAGTCCACCATAATCATATTTGCCAATTGTAATATCCGTTACTGCTTCTCCTGTCCATACCAAATTGAGGAAATATTTTCCATTTTCTTCACGCATTGACCAAGTTTGGGTTTCAATTAATACAGGGTCCCCTTTTTCGTCTAGTAAATCATACACAGTCTCCCATTTTACCTCATTACCCGCATTTTTAATCACTTTGGCGCTGGATTTTCTCCAATAATCTCCATCTGGGTGGTGAAAATAATCACGACCATTTACCCGGGTATAACCCCAATAAATTCCAGTTTGGTGCCGATGATGCCCCGGACTATAATCAGTTAAAATTCCATTTCCATCAGGAGCCACTATCGGATGAAGGTATGGTCGAAAACTATCCCTGGCAACCTGCGTTAAAATGGGCGATTTTCCGTTTTTTCGAAAAATGGAAATCGTACTTGATTTATCATCCTGAATAATTTTAAGGCTTGCTATTTTTGATTGACCGGATGAAGGCTTACTATTTTGTGCGATAACAAAATTGCTAATTGCAAAAAATATAATCGAGCAACTCAGGAATAAATGTTTCATAATTGTAATTTAATAGTTTGTAAGTTCAAGTAATAAGTGCAATTTTTTATTGTAGCAAAAGATTAGGTGTTGGAAAATAAGTTTTCATGATAGACTATTCATTAGTTTTTATTCTAGCTGCTGAATCGTACTATTGAATTCAAAATATGGATATATAAACCATGCTATCTCAAAGATTGA
Organism: Prolixibacteraceae bacterium; assembly: GCA_947475715.1. Taxonomy (GTDB): domain Bacteria; phylum Bacteroidota; class Bacteroidia; order Bacteroidales; family Prolixibacteraceae; genus JAAFHB01. The sequence continues at coordinate 3,244 of CANJNY010000280.1, read as the reverse complement.
CAAAAAATTATTATCGATCAATTTAGCTGCGGCGGTTTTATAGGCATAGAATGGGCGTTCTCAGCATGATAAATCCGGGTCAACTCTTCAAACGATGCCTTCAATATGTTGCCTTGGAGTTTCCCCTTGTGCTCAAAGATTTCTTTATCAATGAGGGCTCGCAGATAAAAGATCCTCCAGCGCCACGCAGTTCGTGCTGCTGGCATTATCTTGGCATCCGCCTTAGCGACCAACTCGAATGCATGAACGGCTTTCACACCGATTGCATCGCGGTTATGGTTCTGTTCAAAGATTCGCGCCACTTCAACGATATCATCCGCGATATCCCTAGAAAACTCGAAGGCGGCATATTCCTTGATCGTCTCATCAGCCTTCCGCTCAGGGTCCCAATAGAACTGGGCGTAAATCGCCTTGTTGAGATCCTCATAAATACCTTCCGAGTAAGGTGCCCCACCTGAGGCTAAATGCTTAATCCGACCCCAGAGTTTTTCAAAATGGGCTGGAGCTGGATTGACTCCATATCCGCCCCAAGGATTCATACCAAACATGCTGATTTCGGGAAAGTTTACCATCCCCAATCTTCCTGGCAATCCGGATTCGAGGAGGTATTTTGGGAAATAATTATTGTGCCCGTCTGCCATGATATAGTCGAGCCAGCTCTTGTCCTTGACCACCGCCTTCTTTAGACCCGCCCATTCACCATCTGGGTTATTGTCGTTTTCATTCTCGAAACACCAAGTGGAAAGGATGATCTTGCAAGTAGGAAATCGGGAACGAATGCCAGATGCAATTTCCTTTGAAATACGCAGATATCCCCTAGCTCCCCATGGCCAGCAGTTATGACAGGCACAGCCGCCTTCGTCATAGGGCCAGAAACAGAAGTAGTCCAGGCCGACTTGCTGGAATTCATCCAAAATCGCCTTATGTATTTCAAGTAAATGGGCGCGGGCATCCGCCTTACTGACACAAAGGTTTACTCCGAAGTTTCCTCGGAAATTACCGGGAACTTTTGTAGCAAGAAATTCGCGGGGCGCATTTTTATATCCTTCTCCTGGCACCTGAAGCAAACCCACCTGCAACCCACAACTATGGGCTTCACTCAACACTAGCTTGAAACGGTCGAGCCATTTTCGGGCAGCGGGATCGGTGATACCATTGAACTGCCAAGTTGGAAAGTGAATGAGGATCGTATTGTAACCCCAGAGACCCAGATCTTGAATGTAGTGATTCAACTCATCGAGCGGGGCTGCCTCATAATAATTCATGAAATGAGTGGCCAAGTAGATCGCCCGCACCGGACATTTCGGGATAGACATTCCACGCCAACTGCCAGGCGTGAATCCACCTAGGTCATATCGGCTCGTTCGCAAGAACTTACCGATACCGAAGAGCACGCCCTTCTGGTCATTGCCGACAATCCGTATACCTCCACCCTCACGATCCTCGATTCGGAAACCTTCCGCACCGAGTCCAGGCGCAAGCGCCAGTTCGACCGAAAGCGGCGCATCGCCCGTAGTAATGACCTTCGCCTCGCACCGTTGCTGTACCTGCCGGGCAAACACAAGAGCAATATTCTCGAACACCGGGCCCTGACCCGACGGGAGCAAAAGTAAAACAGACTTCGTCGCCTGTAAATGTAGCATGTTCATCTTCGGCTGCAGCGGGGCGGGCAAAGAGATGGAGGTGATTTTATTCAGGTATTTATTCACATAAAATGTTGGGAACTGGTCAAAAGTTCCTTCACTTCCATTTTCTTTTTTTGATTTACTATCAGAACAGTTTTTCGCACCTGAGATAAAACTAAATAGCAACAGAAATGCGGTTGCTAAAAATAGTTGTTTACTCATAATTGATTGTTTAAAAAATAGTAAATTGAAATATATATTTATTACAAAATGCGAAACGAGTTAATTCTATTTAAACACTTCATCAATTAAATTACTAAAATAAACCCATTCAATTGTATATTCACTAAATCTAGACTTGTCATTTTTTCTTACAAAATAAATATCTCTTTTTCCTGAATTGGCTGCAATTGAAGGGATATTAACAGGAACAATTATTAACTTATCTGAACTATTCACTTTTGCTTCGCCAATAAGAGTTCCAGCAATATTATCTAAATGTATTTCAATTATTCCATTCCCATTTGTTTTTAAAACAATTTGTTTGATACTAGCAAGATCGATATTGCTTAGCTTAGCATAAGAACCCATTCTCCCTAAAAGCTTATGATCCCGGATGTTAGATTCAAATAGATCTTCAAAATCATCTCCATACAGCTTTGGGTACCGAAGCAGATAATTTTTTACTACTATAATAGGATCTACTTGAAATGCTCCTTTATCTTTATATGAAGCTGAAAGTAAATAATTATTTTCTTTTCCGATTTGTAAATTACCCCACGGAAATGAAATCACCCCCTGAATATCGAGTTTTCGATAGGATGTTTTAGGCTTTGATAAAGAAAGAATATATTTGACCATTTCGGTAGTTCGATCTTTGGTTAGCTGAGGATGAGGTGCCATTGCTTGATTACCCCATGATCCATTGCCCCCTCTTAATATTTTTTCAGCTAATCGAGATAAATTGCTATCATTATTTTCATATTTATTTGCAATCATTTCAAAACTCGGACCTATTGATTTTGCATTTACAGAATGACAACCTTTGCAATCACTTTCATTTATAAATACTTCCCCACGCTGAAAAATTTTTTCATTTTTCTTGTTGGTTAATAAGGTGTTTCGAGGCATTGTTGTTAATTGAACAAATACTTGATTGGACAATATCTCTTTTCCCAATTTCCCATCCTCTTTATCAATTACCTGCACACTATAAGGCAGTTTTTCCCAATAAAAAGTTTCATTCAAAAGTGAGATATGAACATCTGGCATTGCATTACCAGCATAAACAGAAATTGATTTTTTATCGATTGCACCAGATGGGTCTGTAGCAGTAAGCGTGATATCATGTTTACCTGGTGTCGAAATATTGTAAGAGAAATTTTCTCGATCTGAAATATTTTTTTCATTATCTATAGACCATAGATATGTTAGGGAATCCTTATCAGGGTCCATCGAATTCTTTGCCGAAAGTGTAACATTGAATGGAAGCGCTCCATATTCACCTTGAGATGATATTTCGGCTATTGGATTACGATTGCCTGAGATATATTCGATTTTAACCAGCCTCGAATCTGTGTTACTGATCCAATTGGAACCGTATTCGATCATATATAAAT
>CANJNY010000279.1 GCA_947475715.1 Prolixibacteraceae bacterium | reverse complement strand
GTTTACTATCAAATACAAACCAAATTTACATTTCAGTTGATGCTGAATTCCCCACTGATACCAACAAACTTGACTTCTTATTAAACATCTTTGAACTTCAGCTTGGACATGCTCCAGCCTTTGTGCATACCCCATCAATGAAGTTCGACAATATTGAGTTTAATCAAAACCGCTTTCAGATTGATCCATCAAACCAGCAGGTTATAGGTGACCGATCTTTTCATTCGCCTGCTATTATTCTCAAGGATAAAGATTTGTTCGCAGCCCTGATTCCGGATCTTGAAAAAATAAATCAGTTTAGGGTTATTTCCCCCGATGCCCGAAGACAAAACCGAATCGGTAAAAATATCTTCTGGGTCGCTGAAGTGCCTGACCGTTTTACAATGCCAACAGCACTCGATTACTCCCTAAACAGCGGCCTCACTTCAAAGTCGATCTTCTCATTCGGTTACATGGATGCTATAATATCACATCATATCCGTTACAATCGACCCGATACAACTAACCTGACAAGAACAATCTATTCCAAGTCAATTCATTATGGGTTCACACTTGTTCTGGATGCTCAAAATAAACTTAACTATCAGGATGTGAGTCAACTGATCTGGTCAAAATACGGATCGGATCAATTTAAAAGGAAAACACATTTAGCTATGCCTTTTCATGCCTACGAACATCTGGTCGATAGCGTTACGTTTCAGCCAAGTCCGTATCCCGATATTGATAAACCGCTTGATGGTTATAAAAATACAGGATCATGGCTAGAATGGGAAGAAAACGGCGTTCCAATGGGGGGATACCGCTCAGCAATCAACTGGTGGAACGATAAGATGCACAATTCAGCCTTCTGGAATAATGCACGCGATGCTTCAGGATTTTGGTACTGGGGTGAATTGCTTAAGGATCAGAATAAAAAGGATCAGGCACACCGCATTATCAATTGGTGTTTATCTGCTCCAAGGAATAAAGAGGGGCTTTTTGCTACGCTCTTCAATGCCAATACAAAAACATGGGCGCTCCAGTTTATGGATCCGGTAAACGGACAGTGCAATTTTTTTAAAACCGAAAGTCATTCCTATGATATACCAACGATGAGTAAAACCGGAGCCCATCTGCTTCAGTATTATTTATCCTGCGAAAAAGATCAGCGGATTATCAGCTATCTGACACCCTATGCCAAATGGTTAGTAACAGCTATTGATGATCGGGGAGCTGTTCCTTCGTATGTTTCTGACGATATGACTCCCTCAGATATTTTAAGATACTCTGCCCATCCGGGTGCTTCACTCTGGTTTCTTGCCGAGATGTATAATGCAACAGGAGAAAAAATCTTTCTCCAAGGAGCTCAAAAAATAGCCGGGTATATGGAAAAGGAGATTATTCCTGAAGCGAAATGGATCGATATGGAACAATTCTTCTCCTGCGGCAGTCGTCCAATATCTTTTGACCGGGATATTGCACAACACGAAATTGCACGTGGAACCCTATGCCAGATTTGGGCTTCAGAAGGATTTGCAGCATTACACCGTGCAACAGGATCGGCTGAATCAGCGAGGGCCGGGGCTGCTTGCGTCGATTATTTGAGTTTATACCAGTGCAGTTGGAATCCCCACTTTATTTATACGGCTTATCCTTTTGGAGGGTTTGTCTCTGACAATGCCGATTCAGGCAATTTCCTCGACGCCCGCCAGGCCGAATGTGTCCGTCCGTTTGCTTATTGGGGCAAGGTTCTCGGAAGGCAAGACCTTATCGAACGGGCTGTTGCGGCTGCCCATGCTTCGATGGTGTTAATTAATCATCCGCGCCATAAGGTTAATGAAATCTACCAGTTCACCAATATCTATCCTTTAGGGTTAGGTCCTGAGAATATCGATCATGAGGCAGTACCGCAATCAGCCATGCGGACACATCCGGGCTGGGGAGAAGGATCCGCCGTATTTGGTGGACTGACAGATGCCATGCGTGCCTTTGGTGGTGCCTATATCAATGTTGCAAAAAAACTCTCAGTTGGAGTTGATGGAATAAACATCAGCCATTTTAGCCTGGAAAATAATAGTTTGAACATCCAGATAACATCAGACCTTTTCAACCTTAAACTGCCATGGACACAACCCTATAATATTGAGCTGTGCATTGAAGGGGTAAACTATGAAAACCTTAAAATCACGATTAATCAGACTGCCATTTTGAAGAAGCCCGATGCCAATCACAGGATTAAAATTGAGCTTCAGCCCGACGGAATCATAAGGGAAATTTAAACATCAGAAGAATAGCAGAATTCAAATCTTATAATCAAATTCAATGGGCATATCACGATTTTTCAAAAGAGTATTGCCGGGAATAATCTTCATATTGATATCATTTATCGGTTTGACACAAGCCGTTGAGATATACAAACCCAAAGGATTAAAAATCACCTATTCATTTTCCCAAGACGGAAAAGAAGTAAACATTAATGAGCCAAATCTGCCTGAACCCTGGTTGAATCGGTTGACTAATGATGTGTTTCATACCTGGATAACCCAGAATGGATATATTGAAAGTTTCCTGCTCAACCCTGAACTTAACGGACTCGTAAATCCGCAAGATGTTTCTGGTCACTTGTACATTCGTGATCGTCTGGATGGCAAATATTTCCTCCTAAACAACAAAGGTCAAAATTCTACATCATGGAAATCTGTGCACGGTCTTGGCTATACGCGATTGGAAACAGTTGGGCTTGGAATAGATTGTCGTGTTACTTATTTCGTGCCACGAGAAGATAACGTGTTGGTTATGATGATAAAACTTCATAATCAAACAGATAAAGATCGGACACTTGACCTCTTCAGCCAGGTGGAATGGAACCTTGGCGATGCAGAAAAGAGTATTGTTTATAAAGGTGACGGCAGGGGTGGAAGTCAGTTCAATCTTTACAAGAAAGTTACTTTCGAAGATCAGGTTATGATTGCAAGGCAGCTGGTATGGAAAACGTTGGGACCTGCAGGCAAACCATGGCCTTATACAGGATTTATGGCATCCAGTTTACCTGTTAAAGGATTTGAAACGATCAAAGAACGATTTATGGGAATCCCGGGCGATTTTAACCATCCGGCACAGGTGATTGAGGGAGCTTGTTCAAATACAAATTTCTGGAGCGAAAACGAATACCCCTGGGGAGTCCTGCAAAACAGTATCGAACTGAAAAGCAACGAAGATAAAGAGGTCGTGATCGTCTTGGGTATGACCAGGAATCCAAAGCAAATTCCTGAATTGAAGCAAAAATACGGTGATGTGGATCAGGTCCGGAAGGAGTTTGATCATCTGAATGAATTTTATACATCTTTCTTAAACGCTACTTTAAAGGTTTCCACGCCCGAAAAGGGGATCGACAGAATCATCAATATCTGGTCACCCTACCAATGGCGAAGTACCATGAGCAAAGACCTCAACACCGGCAAAAGGGGGCTCTCTTTCTGGAATTATGCCATTGAGGGTGGAAGTTTTGGATTTTGGGGCGGAGATGCCGAACTTGCAGTGCAACCCCATGATTTACAGATTACCAAAGAGTCTATCCGGAGGAATATGGCCATGCAATATGAAGATCCTAAAACTACGCTGCTGACTGCATCTGCACCTGCGATGATCTATGACGATGTTGATTTTAAAATGCCAACCCAAACGCCTTTGAATGGATTTAAAGTTTCACATCATCATGAAGTATTGGGGCTCATTTCTGTTTCATTGTATCTAAGAGAGACTGGCGATTTTGATTTTCTCAAGGAGCAGATCCCCTTTGTATTGGGAGAACCTGGAACAGTGTTTGATCATATGGTAAAGGGTATAGAATACAGCCTGAACGGGATCAGTCCGAGAGGCCTTCCTTATGTAAATAAAGGGGTTGGTGACTGGAATGATGAGATTAACCGGATGAGCAGTGAAGGGAAGGCGGAAAGTATCATGTATGGGATGCAATTGTGTTACTTTCTCAAAGAATTTGCCGCGGTTGCATCCCTTGCAGGACAT
>CANJNY010000278.1 GCA_947475715.1 Prolixibacteraceae bacterium | reverse complement strand
TGATTTTTTACGAGCAAAATAATATCAGTGCATTCAAGAAAATATTCATCGAGCAGTTTGAATTTGCTGTGAATACGTATTTCTAAGACGCCATTAATTAAGGGATATTTTTCCTTTTTCAACCCGTGTTACACTCCGTGTTCGCTTTCCTTTTTGCTTTAATTATACGCGAAAATCATCGCGAAAATGCCATAAATGAAAGCGAAAATACATTATTTCGTTTTCTTATTTCAATGTTCATAGGTGTTTGAGTGTTTTTATTTGATTAAAAACATGCATTATGACAACCCAATAGAAATTCACCGTGTAACACGGTGTTTTCGGGATAGGAATCTGAATATGATTTCATTTATTTCGCGCAAAAATGAATTATAAAAGTAAATGCTTTACCTATTTAGATTTATTAATATTGCAACCATTGCTGATTTATGTGTTCAATACATAAAGTATGGTGGAAATGAAATTAACTTTAAAAATACTTCTTACAATATTGCTCAGTTTAGGTTTCTATAATCCTGAAGCAAAGGCTAATCATATATTAGGGGTAGATATTGCTTGGAAGAAATTGGGTAATGATTCCGTAGAAGTTAAACTGGTATTATACAGGCGTTGTACAGACGGAGCTGCCACGGCTACAGATGCCGGATTTCAGCTTTTAACTGATTCTTGCACCAACCTCGACACATCTAGTCTTGGTAGTTCTATTTCTCATACCGTTGAAGACATTACACCAACCTGCGCATTAAGCTATAACCCTTGCACCATTTCCGGCGGTAATGGTAATTCAACAGGTTCAATTCCTCTTGGAGTGGAAAAACATGTTTGGCTGTATCATCTTAAATTGATGGGAAATTGTTGTTGGTATAAATTAAAATATCAAATTTGTTGCAGAGAAGGTACCATTGCCACAAATTATTCGACTCCATATTTAATTTCGGAATCTTGGTTCAACAATTGTATATCACCCGGCGACAATTCTCCGGATTTTAAAAATCCGCCACTAATAATATGTAATGCAGGGCAGGATGTTTATTACAATTATGGTGCAAATGACATAGACAGGGATTCACTTTCCTATGCTATGGCGCCTTTGCCGAATAGCTTTTACGCTTCACCGTACAGCCCAACTTATCCGTTATTCTGTTTTGGTGGCAATAACCCGTTTCCCGGATCAAGTCCTCCAAGAGGCTTTAATTTGGACCCTATTACCGGTGACATTTCATTCAGACCAATAGCAGTTCAAATAACAGTACTTAAAGTCATGGTTACCGAATGGAGGAAAATCAATGGGATTTATCGCTTGGTAGGAAAGACTTCACGCGACATGCAGTTTATGGTTAATTCGAGTGGTTTCAATAGACCACCCTCTATGTCAGTGTCTAACTATGACGCATGCGCAGGCCAACAAATTTGCATTACCATTAACACGAATGACTATAATGTAGACACCACAAGGCTTACATGGGATCAAAGCCTACCAAATGCCACCTGGACAACTGTTGATACCGTGCTACACAGTTTAGGTAAGCTTTGTTGGACGCCTAACGACAGTAACGTAAGCACACTTCCGTATTATTTTACAGCTTCTGTAAAAGATAATCATTGTCCGCTTATTGGAAATACCATCAAATCCTATTCAATCACAGTTCATGATGTTGTGAACTTCTCCACACAGATTTCATATATAAATAAAGGAATTTACAGGTTTAGAGCTTCTCCGGACATTTCAACAAAAAATTATAATTATTTATGGTACACTCCGAAGTTAATTGGAGGTTCAAATAGTTTCAGTGCATTCAGCAATAGAAAAGATACTACATATCAATTTAAAAGGGCGGGTGTTTATGTGGTTAGGAGTTCGGCGAGTATTTATGGATGTATAACCTATAGATATGACACGATTGTGGTTACTTGCCCAAACCCATTAGCTCTGATTTCTTCGAATGATACTATGGTTTGCAAAGGGCAATCAGTAGCACTGAATACCGACCCTTTAAGTGGTGTCGCTCCATATAAATATGAATGGTATTTTAATGGGATATTAGTAGACACGAATAAAACACTGATTCATACTCCGTTTGTAAGTGGTCAATATACCGTGAAAGTAATATCTTCCGATTCCTGCACTAATTATGGTGATGATACCGTAAATGTTATTATTGATTCTGTTTTTTTAAGCATATCCAATCTGTCCGATATTTCAGTTTGTCCAGGAAAGCCCATCCAAGTTATTCCAGCGATACTTTCAGGGAACTATCCAATAACATATCGGTGGTATAAGAACAATATTTTATTCAGCAATGATTCTGTCCTAATTGATACACCATCAAATCCAAGCGTTTATAGACTTTATGCTTTTTCTGTGAATGTCTGTACCATGGCTTTTCGTGATACTTTTCAAGTCAACTTTCAGACAAGCAATATTTCTGCCATTAAATTAAACGACACCTCTGTTTGTATAGGAAGCCGAATTATTGTAAGTCCGAAAGTCGTCAGTATCCCGTCTAATCTTCATTATTTTTGGTATAGAAATAATATTTTAATTGATACGAATTCTACACTTACGGATACTGTCAATGTTTTATCTACCTACCGATTATTGGTGATTCCAAGCAACAGTTGTTATACTGCCTATCAAGATTCGTTTAAAGTGAATTTTCTAAGAAAGAAACTAAATGTTATGCTCATCAATGATATTGCCGTTTGTAAAGGGAATTCCATACAAGTAACTCCGGCAGTTTCACAGCCATCCCCTTCAATTCGTTGTTTTTGGTACAGGAATAATGTTTTTATTGATAGCAATTTAACGCTGATTGATACTCCTAATGTCGCAAGTGAATATCGTTTAATCATTTTGTCAAATGGAGGCTGCTACGAGGATTATAAGGATACTTTCAAAGTCAGTTTTTTGCCAAACAACTTGCAAATATCCAAGTTAAAAGATACTAGTATTTGTCATGGAAATTCCTTGCAATTGTCAGCAGTGGTTCAAGGAGGGCTTCAACCATACACTTATTATTGGTATCGGAATGATACTCTATTTAGTTCCCAAGCTAACCCGATCACAACCTTTGATTCAAATTGTAAAATCAAGTTGTTGGTGATCTCAAGTGATAAGTGTGGATTCATGATGTCAGATAGTTTTAACTTAACGGTTTTACCTTCTAATTTATTATCCATAAATAGCTCAACCACACAGATAGCGGTTGGACAAACCGCAAAATTATTTGTTCAAGGAGCCAAAACGTATAACTGGCAAGGAAGCTCCATAATAAGTAACTGGGCTGATTCAGTTGAAGTAAAACCCACTCAAACAACCAAGTACACATTCATTGGAGAAAATTCATTTGGGTGCCCGGAAACGCTAGAAATTTATATTAATGTTGCCGCACTTGGATTTTCCAACTCGAAGTCGCAAGCTGGAAAGATTCAAATTTATCCGAATCCTGCGAATAGTGAGTTGGTGGTATTCGGTTATGAAGATTTGGAGACAAGGGGAGGCTTTGAGATTCAAAACTTATTGGGGCAAACAGTTTTATTCGGGAATCTAACTGAGAATAAAACATCAATTAATATTTCATCGATTACCCCGGGAATCTATTTTATAAGAGTAGGAAACTATGTTACTAAATTTCTGAAAATTTGATTTAAGGTATTGGTCACATGTATGTTTCTGTTCATTAATTTACCATGTTCGTGATTAATGAACATCAGAAATTCATGAACAAAAGTTAATCAAAGCGAGTAATACTCGTGTCATAGGATATTTGGTTTGCATTAATTTTCGTTTTCGAATTTATGGCTCGAGCATGAGTTAAAACACAATTTGAATCAAGGCTTTAATCTTTGCAGGTCATTTACACCGCTATTTACACCGACCTTAATACTGACACCGTGTTCGCTTTCTTTTTCTCTTTCAATCTATGAGAAAATCATCGCGAAAAGGGTATAGATTAAAGCGGAAACACGATATTTCCGTTTTAACAATTCAATGTTTTAAGGTGTTTTAGCGTTTTTTTGCTTGTCCAAGTTATGCATTTG
>CANJNY010000277.1 GCA_947475715.1 Prolixibacteraceae bacterium | reverse complement strand
GAATCACAAGTTTAGGAATACCTATTTTAAACCACCATTAAGTAAAATGAACGTGGATATTTATAAAGACTATTTAGGTAGTGAAGATATCCAATACCTTGCTCAGGCAGAGGATTATTATAATTACTTCATTAAAAATAGTCCGGTAGTTATCTAAACCTCATTATTATAAAAACAACGAATTTTCGGTTGCTAATGAAGTAGTGGAATACAATATGGATGTGACAGACCGTTGCATTTCCATTATCGTAAACAAATAAAAAAAGTAAGAGTGCTTGTGAATTAATAGAAATGATAGAACAACAATCCTCTTACCGTCAGATTATGAAAGCTACATCTCTTTTTGGAGGTGTTCAGATTTTCAATATTTTAATTAGCATTATTCGGTCTAAGTTCATTGCCGTTTTATTGGGTCCTGCAGGGATGGGTATAATGGGATTACTCACCTCAACAACAGGAATTATCAGCAATCTGTCCAATTTTGGATTAGGGACCAGCGCAGTGAAGGATATTGCTGCTGCATACGGCACAGGAGATGAAAAAAGAATTCGTACCGTTATATCTGTATTTCGCCGAATCGTCTGGATCACAGGATTCCTGGGGCTTATTATAACAATAATTCTCGCTCCCTGGCTCAGTGAGCTAACCTTCGCAAATAAAAACTATACCTCTGCTTTTATCTGGCTCTCGTTAACCCTATTATTCAACCAACTGAGCAGCGGACAGCTGGTTATTCTTCAGGGGATGCGCAGGTTGAATTTTCTGGCAAAAGCTAATATTTATGGCACTGCAATAGGTTTATTTGTAACCATTCCATTCTTTTTTTTCTGGCGAATTGAAGGAATCGTTCCATCTATTATTACTACAGCACTGATATCCCTGGTAATTTCGTTGTATTTCTCCAGAAAAGTAAATATTGAAAAAATTGGACTCTCGGGATTACAGACCTTTAAGGAGGGACAGAACATGCTTCGAATGGGATTCCTAATCAGTCTGAGTGGTCTGTTTTCTGCTTGTTCCGCCTATATCGTTCGCCTTTTCATCAGCCATACTGGAGGTGTCGAACAAGTTGGTTTATACAATGCCGGATTTACAATTATAAACATTTACGTTGGCTTAGTCTTTAATGCCATCAGTACCGATTATTTTCCACGATTGTCAGAAGTCGCCATGGATAACAAACTATGCAAACAGTCTATTAATCAACAATCTGAGATTGCCCTTTTAATCCTTGCCCCGATATTATTAATCTTTCTGATCTTTATAAATTGGGTGGTGATAATCTTCTTTTCAAAACAATTTATTGCTGTAAACGGCATGATCTATTGGGCCGCTTTAGGGATGTTCTTTAAAACCTGTAGCTGGTCAATTGCCTTTGTCTTTTTGGCAAAAGGGGCTAATAATCTATATTTCTGGAATAATCTGGGGTCTAATATTTATGATTTGGGGCTTAACATACTGGGATATTATTTTTGGGGACTGACTGGATTAGGAATTTCATTTGTCATCTCCTATGCAATCTATCTATTTCAAGTCTATGCTGTTAGCAGCATCAAATATGATTTTAAATTTGATCGTGAGTTTATTAAAATTTTCGGAATTCAGTTTAGTTTAGCCATCGCTGGTTTTGGGGTAACCCAATTTATGAATCAACCCTTTAACTTTTTAATCGGTATACTATTGATCCTCTTCTCCGGAGGGTACTCAATTAAGGAACTGGATAAAAGATTGGGATTGCTTAGCTTACTAAAAAACTTCCATTACAAATTATAGTACGGAACAAACATTTTAAATGATTGATTTAATTTAAAACTGTCATTGTGCAGGAAATTTTAAGATATACTTCTGAATATAAAACCAGATGGGATGAATTTATAAATTCAGCCAGAAACGGAACCTTTATGTTTTTGCGTAATTACATGGATTATCATGCTGACCGGTTTAATGATTGCTCCTTCCTGATTTTAAATCAGGGCAAAGTTGAGGCAGTACTCCCTGGCAATTGCAGGGATAACTGCTTTTTTTCTCATGAAGGTCTTACTTTTGGAGGGCTGGTTCTTTCCGATAAAATTACAGCAAATAAGACAGTTGATATATTCAATCTTCTCCTTGAAGAACTTAAAAAAATAGAGATCTCAGAGGTTGTTTATAAACCATTACCTTTAATTTATCATCGAATTCCTGCACAGGAAGATATTTATGCGTTATTTCTTCAAAAAGCCACGAAATCCGGATGCAATATCTCATCAGTAATTTATCAAAATAACAAACTTCGATTCTCTGAACTAAGAAGACGCTGTATCCAGAAAAGTTTACGCGAAAACATTCAAGTATGTGAAAGCAATGATTTCTCACCATTCTGGAAAATTCTGGTTTCAAACCTGGCACAAAAATTTAATGTAAAACCTGTTCACACCCTTCCGGAAATAGAACTTCTTAAAAGCCGGTTTCCTGAAAATATAAAACTCTATACTGCCCATAAAGAGGGAGTAATGATTGGAGGAGTCGTCCTTTACATTATGAATCAAGTTGTAAAAGTACAATATATCTCGGCAGACGAAAAAGGGAAAAAAGCGGGTGCTTTAGATTTACTATTTTATAAACTAATCCATGAAATTTATCCAGATATTCCAATTTTCGACTTTGGAATATCAACTGAAAAAATGGGAAACTATCTCAATAAAAATCTGATTTTTCAAAAAGAGGGATTTGGAGGACGAGGAGTTGTCTACGAGATATATGATTTTAAGATTTAAGCATACTTAGTGAAAAATCAAATTAAAATTCATGGTGTTTCCATAAGCTCTTACTGTTTAAGGCATTATTCATATTCTAACCAGAAAAAAAATACACATATGAGAATTAAATTACAGGAGCAAAGCGAAATCGGACTCGATTCCTATGAACTAAATTACAAGGATTTACCTTTTGAAAATGTACTTCGTGAGTACCGAAAGAAAAAAATCTTCGAGACCATTAAAAAATACCCTTGCGGCAGGTTTCTTGAAATAGGGTGTGGCTTATATCCGCTGTTTATGGATTTTATGGATTTTGACAAAATGACCGTAGTTGAGCCTCGCCAGTTATTTTACGAAAGGGCAACACTATTATCAAATAAAGATCCACGAATAGTAATTATCAATGACTTGATTGAAAATAAAATTGATCTGCTATCTCAGGATACTTTCGATTTTATTATAGTAGGCGGTTTTTTACATGAGATTGAGAATCCGGGTATTGTTTTAAAAGCGATTAAAGAAATCTGTTCTAAAAATACCATCATCTATTCATTTGTTCCAAATGCCAGATCATTTCACCGGCTTTTGGCAGTCGAAATGGGAATTATAGCAAATGTATATGTAAAATCGGGTCACGACGTGCTGTTTCAACGGCATAATGTGTTTGATAATGAAACATTTAATAGTTTAATGACGAATAACGGATTTAAAATAATCGATTCAGGATCATATTTTGTTAAACCTTTTACCCATGATCAAATGGATAAACTTTTAATTCAAGGGATTGTTGAGAAATCTTGCCTGGAAGGACTTGAAAAAATGATCAAATATCTCCCTGACATGGGAGCTGAGCTGTTTAATTGCTGTAAAATTTAGTAATTGAAATAGAATCGGTCTTAAACATTATTGCTGGAAATTTTAGAAAATGGAACCAATACAGGAAATAGATAACCCGCTAACGACAGAACCAACTGTTTCTATTATTGTAATAACCTATAATTCATCTAAATACGTAACCGAAACTCTTGAAAGTGCCAAAGCGCAAACTTACCTGAATATTGAATTAATTATAAGTGATGATTGTTCAACGGATAACACCGTTGAAATATCCGAAAAATGGATCAATGAAAACCACAGCAGATTCATTAAAGCGCAATTGATTAGGGCCGAAAAGAATACCGGTATACCTGCCAATTGCAACAGGGGTGTAAAAGCATCGAGCGGAAAGTGGATCAAGATAATCGCAGGCGATGACATTTTATTGGAGAATTGCATTGCAGACAATATTCAATATATTTTACAAAATCCCTATGCTCTGGTT
>CANJNY010000276.1 GCA_947475715.1 Prolixibacteraceae bacterium | reverse complement strand
GCTCAAAGCATGACACTTGCCCTGCCCAATACGGGAATGGCGGTCACCACTGATGTGGGAGATGCAGTCAATATTCATCCGACTGATAAGCAGACAGTCGGGAAACGCCTGGCCCTTTCTGCCCTTAAAGTGGCCTATAAACAGGATCTTATCTGCACCGGACCGATTTACAAATCAATGACTGTCAGTGGAAATAAGGTTACACTTACTTTTGAAGAGACTGGTGACGGCCTTAAAATCAAGGATAAATATGGCTACGTCAAAGGTTTTGCTGTAGCAGGCGAAGATCATAAATTCTACTGGGCAAATGGCAAAGTTACAGGGAAGAATACCCTCGAAGTTTCCTCACCGGAGGTTAAAAACCCGGTCGCAGTTCGCTTTGCATGGGGGAATAATCCTGATGATGCCAACCTTTACAACAGTGCAGATCTTCCCGCATCGCCGTTCCGGACAGATAAATGGAGGGGAATCACGGAATAAATAATAATGATTTAGCTTAAAAAACTCACGCAAAGGTGCAAAGACGCTAAGGTTCTAAACTTTGCGACTTTGCGACTTTGCGCCTTTGCGTGATTTTCTTTTTATCCCACGCAATTCGCCCGCTGGAGGAGCTACGACGCAAAGTTGTAGAATGCAATATTATATCTTTGCGATTACTTAAAATGGGTGTTATTAGGACAAATCATAGTTATTTATAACTTTACTCCTAAATCACTGTGAAATAATGAAGAAAAAGCTAATTGCAACTATAATCTTTGGCTTTCTTGTACTTTTAGGATTGAGCCAGTCAACCGAAGTGCGAAAATATAAAGTTGGATTTTCTCAATGCACAAACGCCGATACATGGCGCAAGACAATGCTTTTGGAGATGTTAAATGAATTAACTTATTATCCAAGTCTTGAACTTATTACAAAAAATGCCGAGAACAATAGTCAAAAACAAGTCCAGGATATAAACGAACTGCTTGCTCAGAATATTGACTTGCTGATCGTCTCACCAAATGAATCAGAACCACTCACTCCAATTGTGAAGAAGGTTTATAAACAGGGAATACCCGTAATCTTAATTGATCGTAAAATAGAGTCTGAAGATTATACCGCGTTCATTGGTGCCAATAATTATCAGATTGGCAAGTCTGCCGGGAAATATGCTGTTAAGTTGTTAAAAGGAGAAGGTAATATCCTCGAGATTGAAGGTTTAATGGGTTCTTCTCCAACAAAAGATCGGCACAATGGCTTTTTAGATGAGATCTCCAAGTTTCCCAATATTACAATAGTGAAATCTAAATCTGGAGAATGGGAATATACCGGCGGGTGGCAGACAATGAATGAGGCACTGTCACAGAAGCTCAGTTTCGATTTGGTTTATGCCCACAACGATGTGATGGCTATGGGGGCACATAATTCGTATATTAAACAAAAGAAAGAAAAAAATATTTTCATTATTGGAATTGATGGATTACCCGGTCCTGACGGAGGTATACAGGCAGTAATCGACAAAAAATTCGATGCAACCTTACTTTACCCTACAGGTGGAAGGATATCTATTTCACTGGCAGCCGACATTCTTAATAATAAGCCTTTTTATAAAGAGAACGACCTCAATACGATGGTTATCGACTCGGCAAATGTGCAGGCCATAAAATCTCAGTCTGAGGAGATTCTTACGCTTCATAAGAATATAGATTCCTCAAAACAAAACTTTGATCTGCAATTGCAAAGATTTTACAGTCAGCAAATCTACCTGATTGTTTCATTAGTATCACTAGTTCTGGTAATCATCCTGGTTACCTTGTTATTTAGGGCATTTCGAAACAAACAATTGGCAAATAATAAGTTGGAAGCCCAGACAAAGGAGATTATCCGTCAAAATGAGGAGTTGAAGAGAATAAGTTTTCAATTAGAACAAGCTACTCAGGCTAAGCTACGGTTTTTTACAAATATTTCGCATGAATTCAGGACTCCGCTTACCCTTATTTTAGGGCCTCTTGAAGATATAATGAATAACTCCCGTCTTACGCCCGATTTACTGAACAGACTGCAGATGATGCATCGCAACGCGAACAGGCTGCTCAGATTAATCAACCAGTTGATGGATCTCCAAAAGATGGACAGTTCGAAAATGAAGCTTAATGCCGGATTATATGATATTGTACAATTTACAAAAGGTATAAAAGAGTCATTTGACGAATTGGCAATCAAAAAACATATTGAGTACCAGTTTAAACCGGCTATTGCTAAACAGGAGTTGCTTTTTGATAAAGATAAATTGGACAAAATCCTATTCAATCTGCTTTCTAACGCATTTAAATTTACTTCTGATTATGGTAAGATAGAGATACTTATCGAAACCTGTAAGCACCAATTTAAAGAAGCACAGTGTGATGCTATCAAAATAATAGTAATGGATAATGGGATTGGAATTTCTGAAAATCAGTTGGCCTGGATCTTTGAAATCTTCTACCGTGGTGATCAACAAAATGACAGGACTATTGAGGGAACAGGGGTTGGATTAGCCTTATCTAAAGGGTTTGTTGATTTACACAAAGGCGACCTGACTGTTGAAAGTAAAAAAGGGGAAGGCTCATCATTTTATGTGTTTTTGCGCCTAGGAAAAGACCATATCAATTCGGAGGAGATTATTCTTAAGGACAAAGAGTATGATCGTGTTGAACGACAAATAGAAGCAATTTACGAACCGGTAAAGACGGATGAGCCCAAACAGGAGAGAACCACACGATTAAACACCAATTTTGATCAGCAATCAACGATATTAATTGTTGAAGATAATTCCGATGTTAGGGAATTTATCAAGAATTCATTACTGAATGATTATAGAATTATTGAAGCTGGTAACGGTAAAGAGGCATTGGAGATGATCGATCAGGAGGAACCTGACCTCATTATCTGTGATGTGATGATGCCTGTTATGGACGGACTGGAATTTACCAAAAAGCTAAAGTCAGATATTCAGATTTGTCATATTCCGGTTATTTTACTTACTGCCCGTTCATCCCAGGAAGAAAAAATAGAAGGACTGGAGACCGGAGCTGACTCTTATATGCCAAAACCATTCAATAGCAATCACTTACTTGTCAGAGTCAGAAAACTTATCGAGATCAGGCAAAAAATTCGTAAACACTATCAGGAAAGCATGCTGTTACCTGGTGGCTCGGAAAATAAAATGTCAATGCTGGATAACTCATTTTTGAAACGATGCATGAAGGCAATAGAACGAAATATCCAGAATTCCGATTATGGAGTTGAGGAATTAAGCGTTGAAATTGGTCTTTCGCGCGTCCATGTCTACCGGAAAATGAAACACCTGACTGGCCTAACGGTTAGTGAATTTATCAGAAATATAAAGCTTAATAAGGCAACTGTATTGTTAAAGGAGAGTGGAAAATCAATAGCTGAAGTGGCTTATGAAACCGGCTTTTCGAGTCCTTCCTATTTCTCCAAGAGTTTTAAAGATTATTTAAAGATCTCACCAAGCGAATTTGTACAAAATAATGCAAGCAATAATGGCTGACGCAGACAGAAGTGGGCCAGCCATTATTGAAAAATTAACTCTTCAAAACAGAACTTTTATCTTTTCAAAAGAGTAGAGGGTTTTTAATGATTCCAGATATTATTGAGTTTGTAGAGCGTAACGCTTTTGCATTCAACTGATCCACCTATGCTATAGACACTTAAATTATTGAATATTTCATTAGGAAAAAAGATATCGGTCATAACAATTTTACCGGATTGTCCGAATAATTCAACAGAGGCGACATCTACAATCAGATGCATAGAAATTATCTTTCCAGGTAATACTTCATCAGAATAGTGGATACCTTTAAAATCCTTCGAGAATTCGGAATTCCCGGAATTCATTCTGTTTATAAGGAATTTTTTTGTCTGGCAATTATATCCTATTTGAATGTTTTCTCCTTTGGTATTTGCCAGTTCAAATCCAAACTCGCTGGTGGTTCCTTCCTGGGGAAGTTTAAAATCTGCAATAATTTCGATGGTTGCTAATCCAAATAGAACCTCCCTGGTAAGCTCCTTCTTTTGCGATGCAACAAATTGGTTTATTG
>CANJNY010000275.1 GCA_947475715.1 Prolixibacteraceae bacterium | reverse complement strand
TCAATTTCGGATGACATTAGTTAAGTCCGCTTTTTAATGTTTTATAACAATTCAATTTATCTTTTTAGTACTCGATATTGTTGCATAGCTAATGCCCTTCAAGTAAATAATTATTTAACTGGCTCAATAATTATCTTACTCAGTTTAAACAACTCAGCTTTACCTTCATTTACAGGTGATACTTTAATTGTCTTTACACCAGAGGCCGAAACTGAAATCATGGCTACAGACTGCTTTATGAACATGAGTGGTCGCCAGGTGTCATAACTACCCGAACCGAGGGTTTCAAAATAAAATTTTTGATCACCTACTTGCAGCAATCCTTCCTGTTTACTGTTTTCAATCGGGCAATTGTATTCGAGCATAATCTTATAATCGCCTGGTTCCGTAAACTGAACATTGTAAGTAATTCCGTCACTAGGAGATTGCATATCAGTTGCGCAGGTGGTATGTTTCCAATCTCCAAAATAAAGGCTATGCGTAACGGGAATTATTTTTGTGTTTCCCGAAGGATTGGCCTTAATAACCTCTAGACTGCATTCCGGATATCGAGGGGAAACCACTACAGGCGCATCGAGGTAAGAATCAGTGATTTGACCATCATATTCAACTACAATAACTGTGTTGATATCATCGGGAAGTTTTGTTGGAAGTGTAATGGTAAGGAGGTTTTTATCTTTCTTCCAAAGCAACTTATTTTTGTTGCTAAGCAGACTTACTTGCTTAATGTTTACATTCAGCCCGGGAACAAGTAATACTCCATTGCTAGGAACTTTATTTACATGCAAAAAAAGTTTTCGAGGTTTTAAAGTAGTTACTCCCCAAGGCTGTGGAGCAATTGGGCCGTAAGTAGTTCCATAAATAGACGCTCCATTAATTTTTAGCCATCCTCCTACCGCTTTCAAACATTTGACGGAGGCTTCAGGAATCGTTCCATCAGCTTTGGGCCCAACGTTTAACATCAAATTGCCCCCTTTTGAAACAACACTTACTAGCAGGTGGATTATTTCGGCAGGGGTTTTAAAATTTTGGTCGAATTTGGAATATCCCCATGAATCGTTGTGTGTAAAAATTGCCTCCCAAGGGCCCTTTACAACAGTAGAAGGCACTTCCCCGTCACCGAAATCACGAAAATCACCAAGCCCTTGACCTACACGACTGCTTAACAAACAATTGGGCTGTATCTTTCTAGCATCATCGATTAAAGACTGAGTTTCTTCCTTAGAAAGTCCACCGGGCATATCGAACCAAATCAATCCAAGAGGTCCATAATTGGACAATAGTTCCTTAATCTGTGGAATAGATTTACTATTATAGTAGGCTTTGTAATCTTTGTTCTTTTCAATAAAATCCCATTCATTACCTCCTCCATTAGGCTCGTTCCAGTCAAGGAATTGAGAATAGTAAAAGCCCATTTTCACATTCCCTTTTTTACAGGCTACGGACAATTCCTTCATTGGATCGCGTTTGAAAGGCGTATTCAAAATATTATAGTCAGAAGCTTTGGATCCGAACATGGCAAACCCCTCATGGTGCTTAGCCGTAATTACCATGTACTTTATTCCAGCATCATTGATCATCTTAACCCACTCATTTGCATTAAATTTTGAAGGATTAAACTGCTGTGCCAATTTTCGATAGTCCGCTACAGGTATTTTTCCACGGTTCATCACCCATTCGCTAATGCCATAATATCGCTTTTCTTTCCACTCCCCAGCGTGCTGGGCAAATAATCCCCAATGAACAAATAAGCCAAATTTAGCATCTTGAAACCATTTTGATTTCTCATCAACTTTTTGATTGGAAACCGACTTATCCCACCTTTCAACAATTTGGGCATAAGATGAATATTCACATAATACTAATAATGCGACTAAGTAAATTTTTTTTAATAGAGACATGTTATTTTGTTTTAAGTATTTGTTTGGATAGATAGATTAATTGATTAAAATAGATTTTTGAAATGGTACCCGAATCACTCAATGGAACATCCCATGTTACTGTTCCTGCATTATCATTGATATGTTGGGTCCAACTATATACCAATTCGTTTGAAAACCTTGGGTTGCCTGTTCCCCACCATGAACCTAAAAAACTCAGAAAATGTAACTGATCACCAGAGATATTAGGTCCCTTATAATAATTCCCCCTTCCATTGATATTAAAATGTTTACCCAAGTCACTTGGAATCATCGCACAAGTTGGTAAAATGTAATCGCACTCACCAGCTAAAAAATCTTCGTATTCAGTAACCGGAACAAGTTGTATTCTATTCATTCCAACTGGTCCGACATTATATGATACAATTGCATTTGGGTTACCTGATTTAAATGCCGCTGTAAAGACTTTATATACTTCTGGACTTTCTAATACTGCACCGTCAATCCACCATGCTGATATTAATATACCCCACCTAGTAGACCACTCTGCAATAACATTTCGCCAATTTTCTTGAACTTCAAAAGACTTCCCCCTGAATCCATCAGCTGGCAGGTAAACACACATTTTAATTCCTCTTGATGTAAGCTCCTTAGCAAGTTCAATTACTAAATCTCTATTCGATAGTTTTCCATTGCCTGGGCCAAAAAATCGTTCGTAGACTTTATTGGGACTACAGTAATAACCCCCGCCTTGACCAATAGTGATGAAAAAGTATGGAACCTTAAGCTCGGACAACTGATCAGCGAACTTTTTTACCTGAAAGGAGTTTACTTTATTGTTCCAGATTTCAGCAGTCATATTTTCAGGAACAGATGCACTAGGCATATGCACTAGATAATGAGTAAAAAGGCCCCATTTTGCATCACGCAACCATTGGTTATTGGGGTTAAGCTGTTTTTCAGGATTAATTTTCCAATTCGGGATAATGGTGTTTTGAGCTTTTAGACTAAAGATTAAAAAAATTATTATAGCCATTAAGATTACAAAAGGAAAATATTTAGGATTTATTAATTTCATTTTGATTAGTTAAATTTATTTTATCCATCGCATCTCTCGGTACTTAGGCTTCTCTCCAATCCATTTAGCTCCTAGATTTAGTCTTATATTTTTTGAATCAACGTTTTCATTTAATGTTTCATTCATACTTAACCTCAATTCTTTTATTCCAGTCCAGGTGGGTAATGATTTTCCAACGGCACTTTGGAAGTCTTTAGCTGACAAAACTATTCGTTGCCATTTATTACCTCCCGCAAGCTTAATTTCAGTGGCATAATTATCGATTCCTACCACCATCTTTTTGGGCTCTGCTGAAAGTACTTCAAAAGCAAGTTTTGCATTTTCAGGAGCCTTCCATTTATCATCATGCAATTTGTGTGTTTTAAGCTCCCACTCTTCCGGTTTATAGGTGAACCATTCTTTTTTCCAGTCACCTTTAAAGGTCTCGATGGATAGAGAGGGTTTCATGGTTGTTTTAACTCCTGCAGCTTTGAGTTGCTCCGGACTAACCACTGACATGGTTGAAGACAGATTGAATTTGTCAGCCGAATAAATTCCATAATAATATCCCGCACCCTTTACAGTTTCACCCAATGAATAAACGATGTTAGCATAAGCCCAGATGGGTTTGTCAGTAATTAATTCGGGTAATTCTGCTAACCAGGAATTTTCCTTTTTCGTGCTATGTGCATAATGCCAAAAGCGGCTCATGGTGTTTTCCCGGTCATCCATCTTTCCATCTACTTGCCCTTGTTGGGTATAATAAATATCAACGTAAAGGATTTTTTTTGAAACATCAGGTATCACTGAAAATATTGGTACTCCATTTTTTGTTTTTAGTTTCAGTGAACTTTTAGGTGTTTCTGGGAAGGTGAAAATGCCTTTCAGGTATTGATCGAACCAAAGCTGTGTGGCGACTTCATATTCTGCATTGTCCTGATGATTATGGTGGGGAGAGCATGTAACGCGCCACTTTTTACTTTTGATTTCTTTTACAGCCAATTGTAAATCATTAATATGTCCATGAAAATCGTTTGCCGGACTGAGAAAAATTATTGGGCAAGCAATTTTTCTCAAGTAAACATCATCACCCAACGTATTTCGAAATAAGGGATCTTCATTATATCGGTCGCTTACACCTCCACAAGAAGGGGCTGAAGCTTTAACCCTTGAGTCTGACCCTGTTGTTAAAACAGTAATCTTGCCCCCCATTGAGTGGCCGTAAACTCCTAGTTTTTTAGGATTTACCTCCGGTTGTTTTTCAAGAAAAGTAAG
>CANJNY010000274.1 GCA_947475715.1 Prolixibacteraceae bacterium | reverse complement strand
CTGGATGTCCCGACCATGAATCAGCTTGTACACGTGCCCTGGAGGAAGCAAACCGGTTAAAAAAGAGGGAGATTGACTGGTCCGATTCAATCGGGGAATATGGTTGTCAGTTAATAGAGGCGATTAGTAAGCGTAAAAACGGCGAACCTGTTAATATTCTTACCCATTGTAACGCTGGCTGGCTGGCCTGCATCGATTGGGGAACAGCTACTGCTCCTATTTATAAGGCTTTCCTTAAAGGTATTCCGATCCATGTTTGGGTCGATGAAACCCGACCCCGAAATCAGGGGGCGCGACTTACGGCATGGGAATTATCACAGGAGGGTGTCCCTCACACGGTAATTCCCGATAATGCCGGAGGGCATCTGATGCAGCACGGTCTTGTCGACCTTTGTATCGTAGGAAGCGACCGCACAACATCGACGGGCGATGTGGCGAATAAAATCGGAACATATCTTAAGGCTTTGGCCGCATTTGATAATAAGATCCCTTTTTACGTGGCGCTTCCATCATCAACAATCGATTTTACGATGAGTGACGGAGTGCGCGAGATACCTATCGAACAGCGCGATGGTGAGGAGGTCAGCCATATGGAGGGGGAACTTGGTGACGGACAGATCACAAAAATTAGAATAGTGAATCCGGGATCCCCTGTGGCAAACTATGGTTTCGATGTTACTCCCGCAAAATATGTTACTGCCTTGATCACCGAAAGGGGAATCTGCAGAGCAAACCTGGAAGCGATCGGTAAATTATTCCCGGAAAGGGGAGGTAAGTCCGAGCGCGACTCAAAGGCGCACCCGGACTATTAACTATCTAAACTCAAAGCGAATAAATGAATACTGTTAACCCCGTTGATGGCTATATAAAATTCACCTGCCACCTGATCTCCGAAAAAATAGTGATCCCTTCCTCTCTATTTGATCCCCTGAACTTCTGGAGAGAGGAGATGTGGCAGAAATCGTTTATCGGGGCTTATCCCGATGGTATAGGGTTTGGAAATATCTCAATCAGGGTGCCGCAGAGTGACCAGTTTTATATCTCAGGAACTGCTACCGGCACTCTTCCGGAACTTGCTCAGATCCATTATCCATTGGTCGAAAGATTTGATCTGGATGAAAATATACTGTGGTGCAGAGGTTTAGTAAAAGCATCATCCGAATCGATGAGTCATGGGGCAATCTATTCAGTTGATTCTGAAATTGGCGCCGTAGTTCATATACACAACCGGCAACTCTGGGATAAATACCTTGATGTGTTGCCAACAACTGCCAAAGAGGTGGAATATGGTACCCCCGAAATGGCTTATGAAATTATCCGGTTGATGGGACTGCCCGAAACGCAAAACAAAAAAGTGTTTGTGATGGGTGGGCATGCCGAAGGAATTGTCGCGTTTGGAAAAACTGTTGAGGAGGCAGCCCGGACGATTCTGGCACTGGAAGAGAATTAACAGGGTGTGAATCTAGACGGTTAGCCTTTGAAAGGAGTGAACTGGGGTCATTGAAAAGAAGAGGAGAAAGGGTGATTCCGTAGATTTAGAATTCAGGTACCATAATTACATTTCTGCAAGCGGGCATTCATTACAAACATGAAGTCCGCAAAATAATTTCAGGAGATATTATTCAACTTTAAAAAAAAACTATGGACAATAGACAAAACAATTTTGATTTTCTTCGTTTGCTCTTTGCTTCTTTTGTAATAATTACTCATTCCTATCCACTTTCCGGCAGAAATGACAGCGATTTTCTACATCGAATCTCTCACGGACAAATCGGTTTTTCAATTATTGGGCTTATGGGATTTTTTGTAGTCAGTGGCTATTTGGTATTTCAAAGCCTTCAAAGGAGTGATAATATTATTGATTTTTTTTGGAAACGATTCCTGAGACTATTTCCAGCACTTTTTATTGTTTTATTACTTACGGTTATTTTATCCCCTTTTGTTTATCAAGGCGATGGGTCTATTTATCATAACAAATCTCTAATAACCTATATTCCTAACAACCTTTTATTATATCGAACTCAATTTATAATTAAGGGTATTTTTGAGAATAATCCCTATAAATCTAACATAAATGGAAGTCTTTGGACTATTCCTTATGAGTTTACTTTGTATATTTTACTTTCTTTTTTAATAGTCTTTAGGAGGAAAAAAATAATAATAATACAGATAATACTGTCAGTTTTATTTTTAATATTATTTATCGGAAATATTTTCTATTTTAAAGATCTTAAACAATTTGTATTTAATTTAAACAGTAAATGGGTTCTAGAATTTGGAGCTTTTTTTATCGCGGGGTCTCTGCTGGCAGCAATAAAAATTGAAAAATTTAACAGAAAGAACGAATTATTAGTTTTAACTTTTTTATTAATCATAGCCGCAATCTATTTTGATTTTTATAATTATTTAAAATACATTGCTGTTCCCATTTTATTCGTTCTCTTTGGACTAAATCCAATACCCTTTATTTATAACATAGGAAATAGAATAGGTGATTTGTCCTATGGGATATATATATATGGTTTTCCGATACAACAAACATTAATGTATTATTTCAAGCTTAATTATTTAGAGTTGATGATTTACAGTTTAATGATCTCATTTATATTTGCATACTTTTCGTGGCACTATATAGAGAAAAGATCTTTGAAATTAAAAACTCTACACCTAACGCAGGTTATGCGATTGGCGAAGATTAGAGTGAATAAAATTAAAACCGTCTGTGTTCGGAATTAAAAACGTGAATTATAGCTTTCTGATCGAATGGTATTTAACTAAAATAGAAAATTATTTCAGTCCACTATATAATATTCATCATGCCAAAAATTGCAATTATCGGAGGATCCGGACTCGAGAATCCCCAAATCCTTAAAGACTCAAAACATATTACCCTTGAAACGCCTTATGGTGAGCCAAGTTCAGATTTTATCTGTGGGACAATCGCAGGTGTTGATGTTGTTCTGCTTTCGAGACACGGTCGTGAACATACCATTCCTCCAACACAGGTAAACAACCGGGCGAATATGTATGCAATCAAACAGTTGGAGTGCAGCCATATCCTGGCAACAACGGCCTGCGGATCACTGCGCGAAAATATCGGGAGGGGAGACCTGGTTATTCCCGATCAGTTTATCGATTTTACGCGCCACCGCAAGATCACCTTCTTTGAGTCTTTTGAGCCTCATGTGATGAATCATACCCCAATGGCCGACCCTTTCAATGATTATCTTCGGGAAAAGCTTATTTCAGCAGGGAATGATCTTGGTCTAACCATTCATCCGAAGGGGTGTATCCTGACTATTGAGGGACCACGGTTCTCGACACGGGCAGAGTCGCACATGTTCCGCGCCTGGGGAGGTGATTTGATCAATATGAGTACGGCCCCTGAGTGTATGTTGGCCAATGAACTCGGGATTCCCTATGCCGCAGTTGCCATGGCAACCGATTTCGACAGCTGGAAAGAGGATGAGGCACCCGTTTCATGGGAGGAGATCCTCAAGGTTTTTGGTCACAATGTGCACAACGTGGTCAATATTCTGCTAAAAGTTATTCCGCGGATTTAATTTGCTCAAAAATAGTTGGTAAATACGGCATAAATGAGTAAAATTGCAAACCGAAATTCACAACCGAATTTTGAGGGCCTATAGCTCAGTTGGTTAGAGCATCTGACTCATAATCAGGGGGTCGTAGGATCATGCCCTACTGGGCCCACCCACTGAATCAAACACTTACAGAGATCATCTGTAGGTGTTTTTTATTTCACGCCAGAAAGACGCCAGGTTTAATCAATAATTGACTGCTTTTGATGAAGGTATTTTCTTAGGACATCATGCACTATTATGTTATTGTAATTCTGAGGAGGCTTAAAATGGATTCAAAAATTCATAAACAATAATTGACTTTTACATTAATGAAAAAGAAATTTTAGAGTATTGTTAAAAAAGAATTCCTTAACAAAGATTTTTAGGCTGGAGATTCTTATATTTATAAAAAAATCCAGTATGAAATTTTAGATCCTAATTTAATATGACCCATCATCAATATATTGATCTTTCTTAAAATCGCACACTAAGCTACTCCCCATTGGTCGGACAATAAATGCAGCGAGTTAAGATATTTTGTTTGCTGCAATTTGATTCGGATTTAAACGGGAAACAACTTTTTGGCTTCCAATGCCATTAAAAAGTTATTCTCGTTTTAAGCCGCTAATACATATT
>CANJNY010000273.1 GCA_947475715.1 Prolixibacteraceae bacterium | reverse complement strand
GTGGGACGGATACCAAAAATTCCCTCCGTGATAATTCGGCAAAACAGTCCACTCTCTGCGGACAAGTGTCGCTGACTACCTTCCGGCCACGCTTCAATGGCATAAGGGACATGCTCACCAAGCAACCGCTGATTGGCATAGTAGGTGAGGTAATTGGCTGCCTTTTCAGTTTCTCCGGCTGTAAATACTCCTCTCAGCGCATAAAGCGTAGACCGGTCCCAGAATGTTTCACTGCCCGCCTGTGTCAGCAAACCATCTTTGGTCCATAACTTTGGAGAGAATAATGCATCGATAGTTCCCTTAGCTCGATCTTTTATTCCTACAACAAGAGGCGTACAGATCCATGAACGAAGTACCGTATTTCCATCATAATAGCGATAGGTTTCAAATCCGTCAATCGTAGCGCCAAAATAACTATTTATTGAAGTACTAAGTTCCTGAGCACGTTTTCTGTAGTTTGCCAACAAAGATGTCGGCTTGTTTAAATCGCGACCCAAACAGGTGGCCGACAGCAGCGCATCATAGTAGAGTGTTGAAGTGCACAAATTGGCTTTACCCGATGGGAATCGACCCTCCAATTCGTCAGAGTCGGAGGTCACCACTCCGTCATTATTAAGTTTTCTTCGGCAATAATCCAGACACCATTCGATGAGCGGCCAAAGGTTCTCTGCTTCTGCTTTATCACCTCGAACCAGTGCATATCTTGCAGCACCGTATGCAATCATAGCAGCATCACCACGATCACCCGCCCCGTTCCAGATATCCTTACCCTCTGCAATAATTGAACTTGGAATAGGTTTGTAATCCTTGTTCATAAACCTGGCAAATTGCTGATAGGCATTTAAGGAGGCTTCATTCCCGGTTTTATATCCCAGGTATGGAAAGAAGGGCCCGACATATTCTGCCTGGTCGTTTGCCCAAATGGCTGCATAGTAGGATTCACCTCCCGGTCCGTGCATCAATCCACCACTTGTCCTGTAAATACTTTCAGATGCCCTGATCTTGGCAAAGGCGAACATCTTATTGATAGCTTTATCGGGTGATTCAAATACCAGATTGTTCCACATTTGCTGTACAAATTCGCTGCGGGCTTCCTGCTCTAGTCCAATATTGGGGACAAGAGGAGTCTGAGTTTTTGAATAGGCCTGGATGGATGTATCGAATTGAATTTCCTGACCAGGTTTCAAGATGTAGACACCGCTGTTTTGTATCACAATCTCAACCGAATAGCTTCCTTCCACTCCTTTTTCTTCATCGGTTTGATAAACAGTTTTTTGTTCAGGGATGGTAATTGTTACCGGTTTGCCGGAATTGTTTTTAATTTTATATCGTTCGCAGATCATGGGCTTTACAGTAGAAGGGAAAATTGAACGTGTCAGGATAATAGGGGCAGGGGTGATGTACTCGCTGATTACAGTTAATATACCGTTCAATGACACCGATTTTACTTTCTCCTTTTTTAATGTGCCGCAGTTAACAGTCAACATCGAAGGAAAGTCAATTGCATAACGCTGCATCAGGCTGGCATGCGTATTATTTGGAATCGTACGAAGCATGGGCCAAACCAATGATCGCTCCAATTGAAAAGAACCATCACTATTGACACCATAACGTAGAATCGTTGATACTTTCTCTCCGCTCATCTCAATATGATCATAATGGGGAATATCCTGCTTTACGTCCCACTTTACGGAGCCGTCAGGTTGTATATTCCATCTGTTCTGACCTAAGGCAAAAAATGGAATCAACGCCACAAAACAGAGAACTAAGTATTTCATATTTAAATAAATATTCTTTAGAAAATAAAATGGTGTGTAATAGACCTTATCTGCAATAAACACAGGAATCCTTTTTGGTCTGCTACATCAATGAGATATTATGTCTGTTTAAGGATTTGCTTAAAGATAGGTTTCCAGGAATAAGAACTATTTCCCTCTAACGCGGCACAGAAATAGTATGCTATAATCCAGTGGTCATGAAATTTAAAACTCAGAACACCTGAATTACAGCATAATATTCTGCAAATAACTTAAAATCAAATCATCTTGGAGAAAACAATGACTTCTCCCTTTTTATTCTTTCACCTTAGTCTATCGCACAACTAAGCTAATATCTTTTGCGGGAACGTTTTTTGAATAACCTTCATAACCCTTGTTTTGATTTATGACGCCTTTTTTATTTGCATCAAGTGCATCGCCAGGAATCGGCCACAAAACGTGAAAAGGGGACATTGAGAAGTTTTTTTGCTGCGGATGAGGAGTTTTTCTTCCATAAAATGTATTATACTTAATGACCCTGTCATACCAGTAACTACCGTCACTAAATCCTGATTCACTGTAAGTTTTACCATTTGGGGCTACTATCCCCGATTGTGCATATATAAAAGAAATACGGGTTAGTTCGGTTTTCCTGGGTTCTTCGATCGATAATTCCCGTTGTCTTTCATCAAGAAGTACATCCATATTAATAGCAGCAGGAGTTATTTGATCGGCCTTGGCTCTTACCCTGACCTTATTTATATCTGCTGCAGCAAGTGTCAGGTTACCTTTCCAGATATAAGCTTCTGCCCTTAAAAGATATGTTTCGGCTAACCTGAAAATATATTTATGAGCCTGCGCCCCTCCTGGCGTATTAGTAGGCACCTGAGGTGTATATACTTTATAAGCAGGCCAGGAACCCCAAGAGAAAATTGTATCACTGCATAAAACTTTACCATTGGAAAAGAGCTGCAAATTTTTGCCCCAATCCACATGTGCTGGCTTAATAATATTACCTGCCGCATCCTTTTTGGCAGCAAGACCAGAACCATCATAAACTAAATCGTACATTGTCATCCAATTACCTTTTTTACGTCTCAGATCTCCATTGGCTTTTGGGTTGTCCCATACATAATATGCTGAATAGTCTGTTGTTCTGCATTTACCAATCCCTCGGCCCACCAGATATACTTGAGTCATTGTTGGTCCAAAAATTTCATCTTCTATCTTTGAGTCTCGATTATTGGTTCCTGTTGCACTTGTGGCGCCATTTGGGGATGTAATGTTATTAAACCAACGTGGTATAAAAGTCCGCATCGATTGCGCTTGGCTGACCAGCGTGAAATCCTCTGTAGCAAGACCAAGGTATATTACTTCCTTATTTGCTGCAAGAGCCATGTTATCCGTCCGGTGAAGGTCCCAAATATAGTCCAATTTACGAAAGAAATAATCCAGTGAGTCTTTGGTTTGATAGGCTCCAAATCGATTGCTCATAAGTTGATAATTTGGATCATTAATAATCTTTGATGATTCAGTAATAGCATCATCAAATTTCTGATTAGCAAGATACACCTTAGTTAAGAGATGTCTTACTGCTGCCTTGTTAACTAAGCCTTTGGCCATAAGATCTGGTACATATAAAGCAGCAAATTTCAGGTCGTTTTCAATCTGCGAAAGAATTGATTTACGCGTATTCGAAAAGTAATCTATTCTCGGTTCCAACAACTCTTCACCAATCCACGGTACATCACCAAACTGGTGTACCAGCCGATAATAGTGATAAGCCCTGTGAAAAAATGCCTCACCAAGTATCTGATTGTATTCTTCCTTGGAATTAACTTTTGCATTTGGTAACCTGTTTATCACAATATTGGCAAGTTTGATACAGTTATAAGCGTATTGCCAGTATGTTCCAATTCGCAATGCAGTTCCATTATACAATAGATCGCTTGGATAAGGCTTACATTGAATATCCATATTTACTGCGAGATTACTCTGATCGGTTGCTCCCAAAATATTACTTTCAGTGAAAGCCATTTCAAAAAGAAGTGGTGCACCATCTCCCAAATACTCGAGATACTCCGTCCGTGAGCATTCCCGAAGAACTGCCCGCAGATTATCACCTGTCGTGAGGGTATTGGTTGGACTATAAAAAGACAAAGGTTCTGGTTTTAAAAAATCTGTTGAGCACCGAACAGTAATCAGCAATGCTGTTAATACTATCAGGCTTTTATAAAATATTCTTATCATGACTATGGTCCTCCTTGTTAAATTGTAATATCTAATCTGAATTCGCAATTTGTAACGGGTACAATTCGATTTTCCTGTATTTCACTGGAAGGCGACAAGTTTACACCACTTTCAGGATCCCAAAAATTCCATTTTTTTGTCCAGACAAAGGGATTGCGTGTGATAAATGAAGCTCTTAAATTGCTTACGCCAAATCTGGAGATCAAATTTTTGGGAATTGTATACG
>CANJNY010000272.1 GCA_947475715.1 Prolixibacteraceae bacterium | reverse complement strand
TGTGAGCTTGAATCTGGGATGGCTTTCACTGATTTCGCTCTATGCTGTTTTCTTCTTTATGTCAATCATGTTCCCTACTATTTTTGCATTGGGAATAAAAGATCTGGGACCTCAGACCAAAAAAGGAGCTTCCTTTATTGTGATGGCCATTGTTGGAGGAGCAGTATTTCCTCCGTTTATGGGATATATTTCTGACACCTTCCATTCCATGTCAATAGGGTTCTTTGTACCAATACCATTATTTATGTTTATCTTTTATTATGCTTTAAAAGGGCATCACGTCAAAGCATAAAAAATTAAAATTCAAAATTCAAAGTAATTAACAGGAAAGTTATTTTAAATTGACAGGATTGTAACCTCAAGGATCGCACAAATAATTTCAGGAATACCACAAAAAGATTATGAGCCAAATTCTTAACCTTTTGTGGCTTTGCTTGAAAAAAGCGAACTTTGCGGTTATTATTTGGTGGTGGGCATGCTTGTTGGAGAAAATCTTTCTTTAGGGGGCAAGGTTTGGCTATCAGAACAACAGTTATTTAATCTATTCAAAGGATTAATGAGAACTAAAAAAGGGATCTTTCAGCGCACTGAGCTTTTATTCGGAAAGGATAAAATGGATGAAATCGCGGACAAGAAGGTTATTATCTTTGGAATTGGCGGCGTAGGTAGCTGGTGTGCTGAAAGTCTTATTCGTTCGGGAATACACCACCTGACCATCGTAGATTCCGACAGGGTTTGCATTACCAATATAAACCGCCAGCTTCATGCAACTTCGAAAACTGTAGGTGAGGTTAAGACCGAGGCTTTAAAAAACCGGCTGTTGGAGATCAATCCGGAGGCAGAAATTACAGCCATTCAAAAGATCTACAGTATTGCCAATCACGATTTTTTTGATCTCAAATCATACGATTACATCATTGATGCAATCGATAGCCTTGGGAGTAAAGTTCATCTGATCAGGATGGCTACGAAATGCCACGGCGAACTCTTTTCATCGATGGGAGCTTCGCTGAAATTAGACCCGACCCAGATACGCGTTGCCGAATTCTGGAGTGTAAAAGGCTGTCCTTTAGGATCGAAGATCAGGAAGTATATTCGCAAGGGAGAACTTCCTTCGAAACCATTTCTGTGTGTTTACAGTGAAGAGGTACTCGAAAACCGGGGCTCAGGAACCTCATGCGGAACAATGCAATGCCTCTGTCCTAAAATCAAAAATGGCACGGGTGATCCGGAGCTTGACCACCATGAGTGGTGCAGCCAGAAGGCGGTAATCAACGGGACAGTCGCCCATATCACCGCCATTTATGGCTTTACTTTGGCGGGACTGGTAATGCAGCATATATATAACCAAACAAAATGATTCGCTTTGTTGTTATTACCTTGTGAATTTATTTTCCTGAATTCATTTAATCCTGATGCAGAACAGCCTTAGAACTTTAATTTTTTTTAACCCTACATTCAAAAATAGAGAAATGGTTTCATTGAATAAAAATGATTTTTCGTTAGCCGCTGCGCCAAAAATGAAAGTGGAAGTGTGGAGTGATATTATGTGTCCGTTTTGCTACATCGGCAAACGGAATTATGAAGCAGCACTTGCTCAATTCGCCGAAAGCAATAATGTAGAAATCGAATGGCGCAGCTTTCAGCTTGACCCAACGATTCCTGCCTCTACAGAAAAAAAACTATCGGTGTATGAATATTTAGCCGAAAGAAAGGGGATGTCCTACCAACAATCTGTCAGTATGCACCAGTCAGTGATTCAGACCGCCAAAAATGCAGGGTTAACCTGTAATCTCGACAATGCCATTGTGGCGAACTCTTTTGACGCCCATAAGATGATTCAGCTGGCAAAAACCAAAGGCTTGGGTGATGAAGCAGAAGAACGGCTTTTCCTTGCCTATTTCACCCAAGGAAAAGACTTTGGAAAACTTGAAACTCTGGTGGAACTGGGATTGGAAATCGGTCTTAAGGAGGAAGAAATCGTGGCAGCTGTAAATAGTGAAGATTTTGCCTACAAAGTTAAGCAAGATATTCAGGAGGCCCAAAATATTGGAGTACGTGGGGTTCCATTTTTTGTTTTCAACCGCAAATATGCCGTTTCAGGAGCTCAGCCACCTCAGGCTTTTTTGCAGACCCTGGAACAATCCTATAATGAATGGCGAAAAGAGAATCCGGAAAAAAAATCATCTGCCGCATCGTTTAAATCATAAATATAAAACAATGACCTATGGTCTTAATCAGGTTAAATTATTAATTAACAATTAAATTTTAAAACGACTTATTCCTTATGAAAGCAACCAACTCGTGGTTAACTTATGCAATTCTTACAACAATTTTCTGGGGCATCTGGGGGGCTTTCAGCGCTACAACCGAAAAGGCAGGTTTTCCCGGAACGTTAGTCTATGTGGCCTGGTCAGTCAGTATGCTTATTCCAGCACTTGTAGCATTTAAGCGTCTTAACTGGAAATTGGAATACGATCTCAAGTCAATCGTATTGGGATGTATTATCGGGCTTACCGGAGCAGGGGGACAATTAGCGCTGCTTACCCGTGCCCTTACGGAGGGTCCTGCTCACCTGATTTTTCCAATCATCTCGTTAAGCCCGATTATAACCATCATTCTCTCATTTATACTATTAAAAGAAAAGGTTGACAAACGAGGCGTCTGGGGAATCATCATTGCAATTATTGCACTTCCGCTACTCTCTCTTTCACCTGCTTCGGGAACCGGATCAGGATTAATGTGGCTTGTTTATGCGCTGATTATTATGGGAGCGTGGGGATTTCAGGCTTATGTGATGAAATTTGCCAACGAGACCATGAAAGCCGAAAGCATATTTATCTACATGACTATAACCGGATTACTTCTTGCTCCTATTCCGCTGTATATGACCGATTTCACTGCAACTATTAATACAGGATTCAGTGGAATGTATCTTGCATTTTTTATTCAGCTGCTCAATTCATTGGGCGCATTATTTATCGTTTATGCTTTCAGGTACGGAAAAGCTGTTGTTGTAAGCCCGATGACCAATGCCGTTGCCCCTGTAATTACGATCATCCTTTCGCTGATTATCTATCAGGTCATGCCTGCGATGCTGGTCGGATTTGGAATGGTTTTGGCTGTTGTTTCAACTTTTTTACTGGCCAAGGAATAGTAAATTCTCTTTTTCAGGGTTTAGAATACAAAGATTGGTTTACCAGTAAAAATAAACCATCTTTGTATTGCTGTAAACCAAAAATACCATGAAAAAAATCCTGATTAGTATTATTTTTATTCTCCTTGCCGGAGTTTCTTTTGCCAGCGACAACGTTAAAAAAATCGGACCTGTCCCCTCTGATCATCCGGGAAAATACCAGTTGGAACAGATTAAACGGCAATATGGGATGTTTATCCATTTTGGCATCAACACCTTTCAGGATCAGGAATGGACTGATGGATCGGTATCTCCGTTAACCTATACCCCAAAAGCAATTGATGCCGAACAGTGGATTCAAACGGCTAAAAACGGTGGAATGAAATATGTGATCCTGATTACCAAACATCACGATGGCTTCTGCCTTTGGGACAGTAAATATACCAACTACGATGTTGCCTCCTCTCCGAATAAAACCAATGTCCTGATCGAAGTTGCCAAAGCATGTAAAAAATATGATTTAGGTCTTGGAATCTATTATTCGCTTTGGGACAGAAACAAAAACGGTGATACGAAAGATTCAGCACTCGATTTGGCCTATAACGATTATCTGATTAATCAACTGAAGGAGATTATCCCCATGGTTCAGAAATATACCCCGATCATTGAATTTTGGTTCGACGGAGGGTGGGAGAAGCCAAATTACAGATGGCCAGTTCAACGAATTTATGAAACGATAAAACCAACCGCACCACAATGCCAGATTGGAATCAACTGGAGCATCGGAGCACCCGGGAATCCGGATCAGCACATGGTTCTACCTCAGGACCAAAAGGATGGGTATCCTATCCGATATTTCCCTTCCGATTTTCGTCTGGGAGATCCCTATTTTCCTGCCAATCCCGATCCTAAAATCTTTTCGCATGATGGAAAATCGTATTACATGCCTTGGGAAAGTACCGTTTGCATGAGTCAGCGATGGTTTTACAATACAACCGACACGACCTATAAGTCGATTGATGAACTCGAAAAATTGTATAAGATTGCAACTGCCCAGGAGAATATTTTAATTCTAAATTGTCCCCCGAACAGGGAGGGGAAGATGAGGGAGAAAGACGCTGAATTATT
>CANJNY010000271.1 GCA_947475715.1 Prolixibacteraceae bacterium | reverse complement strand
TCTGATCTTACACTTATCGGAATTTGAATTTGGTTATTTCTTATTTTTGTTTTGAATTCTAGTGTTCTCATTGTCAATTAATTTATACAAATATAATAATTTAAGATCCTAATTATTCATTAATTAACAAATAAGAATTTTCTATTACCTCTTCCCAATACTCCTATTTTTAAAGCTCGAAATATCGATCAATCCTTGTGTGTCATCATCAAAACTAATTGCAATACTATCGCCCGCAAGGGTAACCGGAAGTTCATTGGAGATCTGTGACGAACCGATAAAGATATTCGGTCTCCCCTCTATTGTAAAATAATAAAAGCTATTCCCGTTCTTAATATCCGAATTGATGCGCTGCACCACCGAGTTAAGCATCAGTTTCGTGGTATTTCCCTTGGGATTGATTTTATTCCCGGCCATATTGAATGCATTTTTGTATGCCATTAAAGTTTCGGTCAGGGTATTGCCCACTCCTACAATAGTATAATCTTCAATGGCCACCATTGCAAACATTTTTACAAGTCCGCCATCGTCTTTCAGTGTCATCACGTAAGTTGGAATATTGTTAATATTGTAAGGGACAGGTTGTGAGGCATAGAACCGCTTTTCCTGCACCTTCCCCCTTGCCGACTTTTGGGCTGCTGCTTCGGTGGCGCCACTCTGTTTGTACCATATGGCCTTCTTGGTGCGGGTGTCTACAAGAACAAAGCCGACGGTGGCCTCATCAGCCCCAACGGAAGTAAGCCCGGTGTACCAATAAGATTTATTATCCTCGCCATAGACCAGGGTAACTCCCTGGGTAATCTGCAATTTATTCTCGTTTGAGAAATTCCAGTACCCCTTCACAAAATTTCCCCAGTCGTTAAGCTGATTTTCGACAAAATTATCGGGTTGAATCCGGTCAACCCAGGCGGGAGTATTTTCGATCCCATATTCCTCACATTTACCGGTCTCAGTATTCACCAGGACAACTCCTGTTGCATTTTCACCAAAAAATCCGATTGTCTTTTTGAATTTGGTGACTACCCAGTAAGGAACTCCCTCATCATCAATTTCAAAACTGTAATCGGTGAGCCCAACATTATAAAATCCACTCATATAGAGGTGTCGTTCCAGATAGTCATTAAAAAACCCTTCAGGCTGATATTTGATTCGCACCTTTTTGCCACCTATCTCCTGAACAAGCTTCACATCGCGCTCATTGGATGCGTTTACCATCACATATCCGTTAGTCCCCAGTTCGTTCTGATTCCACATAAAAAATCCGGAATGGAGCAGCGGAGCCACCCAATAGAGGTCGTTTTTCACCTTTTGAATATTGAACTGACCAAGCCTCACCTGGCTACCCAGCGCAGGCTGCGCCCCTAGTACCTTATCTCCCAGAATATTGGCGAGCGACTGATCCACTACACGGACCTTTTCCATGGAAATCGGAGCCATGTGGGTCGATAAGTTCTCACCAACTTCAACATTACCGATGAGATTCCGGTATTCGGAGGTGTGCAGAAGTGGCATTGAGGTAATCATGGGGAAAACTGTCGAATATAGGAACAGGGCAACCAGAATTCCCGTGGTTATTTTACCCTTCGATTTCAACTGAAAAGTCTGAACCCCGGCATTATATTGTGGTATTACCTGCATGTTCAACGCTATCCAGATCATAGTCAGGGCAGCCAACCCAAGGGGTAATCCCCAAAAACCGTAGGCAATAACAGGCATTCCAACATAAAGCATCACCAAAGCAGCGATTGCAATTACGACAAGGGCAAAAACTTTTTTCATTTTATAAGATGGGTTAAATTATTTTATTCAAAAATGGTTGGATATTTTTCAATCGGATATTTATTTAATCCATTTGAATCCATCATAAGTAATAAGAATAATTTGTTGTCGTAATTGTATATTTCTTTTAAAGACCTCCCCTAAGCGGATGGAAGTAACCTCCTGAACTTCTTAAAGATTCCAACCTGAAGTCTCCCCTTTGGGGAGATTTAGAGGGGTCAAAAGCAGAAATTTTAAATACGATATTATATCATTGCTATTACTTAAGTATCGGGGATAAAATTAGGGAAACAATTGAACTATAAAGCCAAATACCGATAAACTATTTTGCATCCATCATGTTTAGACTATCCATTGAAATATAGTCTATCTTTTCTGTTGGATCAGCTTGAGTTTTGCCTTGAGTTTTTCTACAATTATTGGGTTTTGAGCAGCCACATTTTGTTTTTCACCCGGATCTTTGGTTAAATCATATAACTGATCCTGAGTTAAATTACCCAGTTCGGTATTGGTCGCAGCATCGTAAGGTAGCCCGGGTCCGGGTGCTATAAATTTCCAGGTCCCGTCTTCAATAGAGAGGTTGTTGTTCACATTTTGCAGCACCAGCATATTGCGCCCTTTCCCACCTTGATTCAGCCAGCTCTTGAGCTGAATCTCACTGTCAGGTGCTGCATTTTCCGGGAGTTTTATCCGTAGTAATTCAGCGAATGTTGCCACCATATCGACCTGGCAAAGAAGGTTATCTGACACTCCAGGTATTACCTTCCCGGGCCAGCTCAAAATCCCTGGAACACGTGTTCCCCCTTCAAAGCTGCTGTATTTTCCACCTCTTAAAACACCTGAGGGCTTATGATCTCCAAGTAGTTCCACCGCCTGATCTTTATAACCATCATCAACTACAGGACCATTATCACTGGTTAATATAATGATTGTATTCTTTTCTATTCCAAGCCGTTTAATCGTTTTTAACACCTCTCCGACCGACCAGTCAAATTCAATGATCGCATCACCGCGAGGTCCCATTCCACTAGCCCCCACGAACCGGGGATTTGGGACACGTGGCACATGGGCATCCTGAGTGGCAAAGTAGAGAAAGAACGGCCTATTCCTGTTCGTTTCAATAAATGAAAGCGCTTTCCCGGTGATTACATCGGCAATCTCCTCGTCTTTCCACAACGCCGATTTACCCCCTTTCATAAATCCTATGCGTGAAATGCCATTGACAATGGACATGTCGTGACCGTGACTAGGATAGATCCTGAGCATTTCAGGGTTTTGTTTGCCCGTTGGCTCACCCTCAAAATTCTTTTCATAACTGACTGCAATCGGATCTTTTGGATCCAGGTTAACCACCCTTTGGTTTTCAACATAAACACAGGGGACGCGGTCACCCGTTGCAGCAAGGATAAAAGAGTAATCAAATCCAAGATCTGAAGGGCCGGGAGAGATAAAACCATTCCAGTTTTGGCTCCCGGTCTGATCGCCCAGGCCCAAATGCCATTTCCCGACTACCCCGGTCTGGTAGCCCCCGTTTTTAAAAACATCAGCAAGTGTATATCGTTCTGGACGGATAATTGAACCGGCATCACCGGTGGCAATTCCCGTTCCCTTCCGGCGCCAGGCATACTCACCAGTGAGCAGCGCATAACGCGATGGGGTACATGTTGCCGCGGAACTGTGCATATTTGTAAAGCGAACCCCCTGTCTGGCAAGCTGTTCCACATTAGGAG
Source organism: Prolixibacteraceae bacterium (assembly GCA_947475715.1). Classification (GTDB taxonomy): domain Bacteria; phylum Bacteroidota; class Bacteroidia; order Bacteroidales; family Prolixibacteraceae; genus JAAFHB01. The sequence goes on along the minus strand of CANJNY010000271.1, from coordinate 802 downwards.
TCTGGATTGTCCGGGCTCCGTTACAACTTAAATCACCGTAACCAATATCATCGGCGTAAATAAAAATTACATTGGGTTTATCTGCCTTCTCACGGGCAACGCTGTTAACGCTGAGAAGAAGGGATGGAATAGTCGCTAAAAGCGCAAATGAATTTATTGACAACATCACGGCAGGTTTTGAAATCAAAATAGCCCATAAATTTTGATTAAAAAAAACGGCAGGCTTCTCAACGAGTGAGAAACCTGCCGGTAATTGATTAAAATAAAATTATAAAATTAGTAACCAGGATTCTGCGACATGACGCCGGGATTAGCATAACGGTCAATTTCACCCTGGGGTATGGCAAATATTGAACGAAAAGATTGTACGTTTACAGAATATCTGCCGTTTCCTTCGTCTGGCTGGTTCAGGAAACTTGTCATTACCGGTACAAAATCACCCCAACGTACCAAATCGAACCACCGCAAACCTTCAAACATAAATTCGGATCTGCGTTCTTTTTTAATAACATTAAGAAAGGCAGCAGCAGTTGCAGTCTGAACAGGAGTAAGGGCTGGCAATTTAGCGCGATTCCTTATCGCATCAACATAACCTACAGCTTTGGCGGAAGGTCCTTCAGTAGCATTAATAGCTTCTGCAGACATCAACAGGACATCCGAATAACGGATGATTGGCAGATTGTTCGCCCAATCGGTAGCTGATTGCGGCTGGTAGGTATGTCGACTGAATTTCGTACACCAGGTATAGCCTGCTGCGCCAGTCCCCTTAATTTGATTGGATGTGGCAATAGTCTGGCGGTAG
>CANJNY010000270.1 GCA_947475715.1 Prolixibacteraceae bacterium | reverse complement strand
CTCGCAAGGAACGCGAAGGACGCAAAGAGAAAACACCTTTTTTTTTCTTTGCGGTCATTGCGTACTCTGCGCGAAAATTTTATCCGTTTCTCACGCAGGAACGCGAAGGACGCAAGGAAGAAACCCTTTTTTTTTCTTTGCGGTCATTGCGTACTCTGCGCGAAAATTTTATCCTTATCTCACGCAAGGAACGCGAAGGACGCAAGGAAGAAACACCTTTTTTTATTCTTTTCGGTCATTGCGTACTCTGCGCGAAAATCTTATCCTTTTCTCTCGCAAGGAAATAAATTACATTCATTCACATAAAATCACAATACGATTTTGTAAATTTAGGAAGGCTAAATTATCAAATCGTATCCAATGACTGAAAATGAGATCTCACGAATTCTTGTAGGTATTTTCATCAAGGTTCACACAAGCTTAGGACCCGGATTATTAGAATCAGTTTACGAATCTGCCATTTGTTTTGAGCTTTCCACCTTAAATATAAATTATCAAAGACAAGCGGGGATTGCGGTCTGGTATGAAGGTGTAAGAATGGATATTGGATTTCGCGCTGATATCATTGTTGATAATAAAGTTATAATTGAAATAAAATCAGTAGAGGCAGTTAACCCTGTTGTTTTTAAAACGCTACTTACCTATTTACGATTGACTAATAAAAAACTTGGGTTACTGGCTAATTTTAATGTAGTGCTGATGAAGAATGGGATCACCAGGATAGCCAATAATTTAGACACCTAATATTTAGCGCTTAAAGATATCAGGGAGGGTGGAGGAATTTTTGTTTCTCCAACAAATACTAGTTACACAACGATATTTAAAGCCGGACGATTAGGGTGCGAGCCTCGAAATGGTCCAATCGTTTTCGTTGCGGGAAAAAAGAATCCGGTCGTGAAGCCGGTTCGGTCGCCCCTGCCAGAATTCGATCCTATTCGGTTCAACCATATAACCGCCCCAATAAGAAGGACGTTTAATTCCCTGTGCAAATGACTGATCCTGCTGTGATGACCAAAGTATTTCCAGATAATCCCTGTCGGGTACAACCTTGCTTTGATCAGAGATCACCGCACTTAACCTGCTTTCGTAGGGTCGGCTGTTAAAATACTCATCTGAAACTGCTGCCGAGGTACGTGAAGCGATCCCCTCGATACGCACCTGCCTTTCAAGTTCAGGCCAGTGAAAAAGCAAGGCTACCTGCTGATTATTTTGAATCTCCTCCCCTTTTCTGCTCGAATAATTCGTGAAAAATCCGAACCCGGATTGGTTAAAAGCTTTTAGCAATACAATACGGGCAGCAGGTATTCCGCTGGGAGTTGCGGTGGCAAGAGTCATCGCAGTTGGTTCATTTACTTTAGCTTCAAAGGATTCTTTTAGCCACATCTCAAACTGTCGCATCGGGTTGTGATCGATCTCATTTTCATCCATCACCTTAAGTCTGTACTCTTTTCGGATATCTGCCAGTTCCATACTTTTTTTTGCTTAAGTAAATTAATTGTGGTTATTATTGAGTTAAACAGGAAATTTGAGCATGTAAGATTACGAATTTTTTTGGATTTTTATATTTACCTGAGTACGAAAAATCAAAAAACAAATTATTCGGATGTTTGTAGATTTCAGGTGCGTCGCTTATTTCAAATATCAGAATATCGCTATCCAATAATAACGAAGTCTGACAGCGCATTAACCAGAGTTAAAATCAGTAATTACAAGCCACTTATTGACTCACTTTCAGAAACTGTTACTGCTCAATTTTTAAGCCACCTCTCTCTTTTGGTAAGTAACAAAATATCTCTACCTTTGTCTAATAAAACGTCTATTTTAAAGCGAGAATCTTCATGGAAAACCGGGAACTGTCAACATCAAAAGAAAAGAGAAATAATCTGATTGTCATTGCTTTATCTGTTCTGCTGGTCGCCTTGGCTATTCTCTTTTTCTGGCAACGGAATTCTTTTCAGGCCGATGCTGCACTGATTAAGGCAGACAAAGATTCGATTGCTTCTGAATTAACTAAAATGGTCACCAATTATAACTCTATCCGTTCAGAAAATGATTCATTAAATAAGACGATAGGTTATGCCCAGACTAAGGTTAAGGATCTGTTAACAGAAGTGGAACAGGTTAAAAATGCAAGTTATAAGCAGATCAGCCAATACCGGAAGGAAGTAACCACCTTAAGAGGCATTATGCGTGATTACATTATTCAGATCGACAGCCTCAACCAGAAGAATCAACGGTTAATGGCTGAGAATCTGAATGTAAAACAACAAGTCACGGAAGCCAAGAGTGAGAATCAGCAGCTGCAGGTTGAGAAGAAGAAACTGGAGCAGACTGTTACGCTGGCGGCACAACTAGAGGCCACAGCTCTTCATGCTTCAGGTATCTCTGCAAAAGGGAAAGAGATGATTAAGTCGGGGCGGATCGACAAGGTAAAGATTGATTTTATACTGAGCAAGAACCTCACAGCCAAACGAGGAGCTAAAAATATCTATGTGCGGATTCAACGTCCCGATCAGATTCTCTTAATGAAATCTGAGAAAGACCTCTTTAAATTTGAGGATATGAAAATCCCTTTTTCCGCAATGCGTGAAGTTGAATATGAGGGAAGTGAACTTTCTGTGAGCATCTACTGGGATAACTCGAAATCAGCCCCACTGATTGGAGGAAAATATACCGTCGATGTGTTTGCTGATGGCCGGAATATCGGATCCACGTCGTTTGATGTGAAATAGGCGGCCGGCTGGCGACTGGGTGCAAGGATATACGTCTTATCTGATTGTTTGATTTCACGAAAAATTCTTACCCCAGTATTTTATCCATTGCGGAATTTCAAATTACGGAAGTCATACCATACAAATAACAGCTATTTCAAGCTTTTCGTTGGACAAACTGACCATTAGACAAGGTAATCTCACTATTTGAGGATTTAATTCTCATAAAAAGCAGCCAGAGGGTCAGTTTTTCGACTATTTAACATTTTTTTTCAAATATTTTACAATTCTTTAACGTAAAACATTTGGCGGGTAGTATCAGGAGCCTTACATTTGTATTACATTTTTTTTCATAAGTTTAGGTTTAGTTAGGTTAGTTAGTTTGGTTAGTTTTAGTAAAAGGATGGAGCCGCCCGGTTCCGTCCTTTTCGATTTTAGGCCACCTCCCCAACCCCTTCCGCTGGAGGGGTTGGGGAGGTTTAAGGGGGGCAGGGGGGATTTAAAAGATGATTAAAAATGGAATACGGATAACCACTGTTGTGAAAATCAATCCGTGAGAATCTGTACCATCTGTGTCATCTGCGTTGTTAAAAATAGACCATGGATGACACGGATGTTATGGATGAACACTGATGAAAAAATCCCCTTGATCCCCCTTTTCTCAAAGGGGGATAACTTCACCACTGGTTAAGCATACCAATAATGAAAATTACCTGTTGTCTAACGCGCTACGGCTTCGGCAATCCAAAAAACACCTCTAAATCCAGTCCGTTATAACAACCAATATAACAAAATCTTATCCGTTTATATCCGTTTATAAACGGATATAAACGGAAATAAACGGAAATATCCGTTTATTTCTAACTAACTTAAAACCCACCATATACATTTGTATAATTCTTATTTTGTTTAACTGCAAAATGGAATAAACAAATTCAGCCATTTCCTGACGAACCTGGTTCCTTATGAAAAAGCTTTTCCAATTTAAATTTCTACTCGTGATTATCGGCCAAGCCGGAAGGAGAGTTCTTGAGGAATTGCGAACACTGGATAACAGAATTAGGTCATGTGTTGAATTTGCCGGTTTAAAAACCCGAATACCCCTGGGGTGCCTTTGGCTACAGCATACAGAAGTTACCCGATTCTTCGACAGTGAAAATAAGGAGGCGTTAGGGACAGTCTGCTCCATTATTCCAATAAGGCAAAAGGTACAAACCAAATACCATTTGAGGATGCCTTTAGGTAGGGTGTTTATTCTGACGCTAATCATGTGGATAGCGTTAACGGAACAGAAGGCTATGGCGGCTGTTTCACTTGTCAGTGGAAATGGATGGACACTTATCGGTACTAACACCACAGGCGGAAACCCGGCAACGCAGACCACAGCATACACAATTAATTCCGGTTCAAATAGATTGTTGGTCGTCGGGGTAGAGGTCTCAGTAATTGCCGTCAATACGGTGGCTTCAACCAAGACCGTTACATGGGGCGGTAAGACTCTTACTTTCTTATCGACTAACCCAGGCGCCGGGAACAGAGTATTTGCATATCTTTATTATTTAAAAGAATCGGATATTGCCTCGGCCAGTGGGAATAGTCTAGTGGTTACAATGGGAGGATCCACCATCTATGGCTACGTCACTTTTGCGGCCGTCTATCAGGATGTGGATCAAACAACCATCGTAAGGAAT
>CANJNY010000269.1 GCA_947475715.1 Prolixibacteraceae bacterium | reverse complement strand
TCGGAGAAAATCCATGCCCACCGGTTCATTAAACTCCACCATAATATCCACATCGCTATCCGGCCCGTTGTCACCCCGACTGACTGATCCGAAAATAGCCAGGCTTTTCAGCGGGTACTTGCTGAAAAGGTGCGCGCGCTGGGCGGCTAGGGTGGCTGATATGGTGGAGAAGTTGGTCATTTTTATTTTATTTTCCCATAAGGATTGGTGTTTTGCAGGGCGTATTCGTTGATAAATCTCATTTTGGGTTTATTTTTCAAAAAACCATTTGTAATGGATTCATGAACATACGTACAACTCACGCATGACTCTAATATCTCTTGACTAATTTAGCCGAATACCAGTATTTAAGGTTCTTGCCTGGACTATAAAGCAATCCATTATTTTCGTCCATTGGCATCATTTGTAACGTTAGAACTCTATTTCCATTTGATTCAAAATAATAATAATTCCATGAACCAACAAAATACCTGCATAAATTTTGATCTAACACAGTACCATACTCATGAATTATTTTAATATTTGAATGCTTTCTTAATATTTCGCCATTCAAATAAACCAACAACTCCATTTTATTTGGATTTATATAAAACCGCGCAACATCATATGTTGATTCAGACCATGGTGTCCCAGAATTGTCTTGCCAATGTTTTGTAATTGATTGTACTTGAATATCAGAAATATCTAAATATTCACAGAGAAAACTCAGATTTTTTGGGTTAAAAGTAGTATCAGATTTTACTCGCATTTCATTGGGTAAATCACATGGTTTTTTTATGCTTGATAAGGAGAATTGCTTATTTTCATTTTGGCATGAAATAATTAATAAAAAATTAAGAGTCGTAAAAACATAAAGATTCAAAATTTTATAGAAAACCATTCCTTTTTAATTTAAAAAAATTGAATAGATTTGGTTAGAGTCTGAATATCATTAACCGATAGAAAGTTATTGATATGAATATGCCGTTTCAGGAAAAAAATAATTATCATCTAGTTCCTTACGCAAAATCGGTCGAGATGCTAGCTCAATCAAATATCCACTCCTGTCAATTGGAATACAATCAATCTCTTCATCTCCAAGAGATTTCCATTTACCTTCTGGAGTATCAGCCGTACGAACGGCAAACCATTTTTGGTTGACCAGTTCTTTCACAACAGCGAAAATTTTTGGACTGAAATATAATTTTTTAGCGAGCATTTTAAAAGGCGATTTTTATTCTTTCTGCCATGAATGGATAAGGCAAAAAGAGCAGTGATGAATTTGTAGAGCGCTGGATAATGTTCATCTATAATCAATGTTCATAAATCCATATCTCTCTTCCGCCCGCACCTGGAGAGCCTGTTGCAGTATATTCAATCCTTAATTTATTCTCTGTAAGTTCTAGAATATCCCATGTAACTCCATTAACCTTAATTCTAAGATCATTAATCTTTTCCCAGTTTCCTATACTGATGTTATTGTTCGGGTTTGAATCGCAGTCTATTCCAGTATCCTCAAATTTAATACCGCCCTCCGGGAAAAAAGTTGTGGCATCATCTTTATCACAATCGGGTTGGTTTATATAACAATCATTGTTCCCTTTAATACATCCTGCCCATCTCCAAGAGTGGCCAGTCAATAAATCCTCAAAAGAGGGGCTTAAAGGTTCATCTTTACAAGCAAAAGGAAAAACCAAAAAAACTAAGGCTATTTTTCTAATAACCGAGATGTTGATTTTTTTCATGACAGATGCATTTTAAAAAATAGGCATTGCTCCTAAAATTCCGGAGTAAAAATGTCCCAAGGTTGTTTTTTATTTTTAGAATCAAAAAGCTAAGGCTTCTTTTCTATTCCATGCGTTCTTTGAAAAAAGCTTTCAGGTACGGCAGGTTTTGATGTATAAATCCACAGGTGATGAAGATCCCAATCCCAAAAAATAATGAGTGATTAGTTAATGCATCTTTTGATTGAAATAAGAAGTAGCCAAATAGAGCAACCCAGATTCCAGTTAGTGTTGTCCAAATTCTCCGATTACCTTTACTTTCACCTATCTTCAAAAATCTTATCACAAGAAAATAAAACAGAGCTACTGGTAAAAATAGTGTCAAAAGCATTTGAGGTTCCATGACTAATATGTTTTTATTTGCCTTCTTTTCATCTTATGCAACAATGAATCGCAAATATCATTTATGGTTAAAAATATTGGATTTTAATTGGCTTCACGGAAAGGCTTTCATAATAGGATTTAGTTACGGCACGTACTTCTTTTTCAGTGAATACACCACTTTCTTCCCTAATTAGGTGTCGATGAGCAAAATTTCCCCCCATTCCCCATTTATAAACTTCAATTAAAGAGTCTCCTTCACGCCACTGTTTGTACTCAGTAGCGCGAATAGAAGGGTCTTGGATTTTTAGTAGTTCCATATCTAAGTTGTTGGTTTTCGCCAAATAGATCGCGAAATTAAAAAGTTAGTTTCTCTCATCGTTCTTGGTATTTTCACCAAGAGCACACAACGGGGGGTAATTAATTTTGTGTTACTTTCTATCACCTCCAGTGCGAGCATCCAAACCTTTGATTGGATGGCGATGGTTTCGCCTTTGCCAGACATGATCCTGGAAAAGGCGTTGATTCATTTGGATTGTTTCTTGATTTCTTTCTTTGGTGTTTGGGCAAGTGCGCTTCCAGCAGCAGATTTTGCTTTGTCCGAATATCTGCCATCACGGAGAATTTCAGATGCTTTCTTTGCGACTTCCTTACTGGTCTGTTTTGAATTTTTGGTTGTCATTATTTAAAAATGTTTTTGCCGTGCTTAATGAAATTACCATATACACAGCAGCGTTAATGAATTTGTTTCCTCTGGAATGAGTCTTCAATCAAAGGCGATGAATGGGTCTCTTCTTCATTGTTTGAATCTGAATTTTTACTTATCCTTCATCCGTTTCAATTTCTTCGTTTTTCCCAGTGCTATTTTCGTCTCACTATTTACCCGTCGTTCTAATTTTCGGATGTCTTCTTCGGGCGGCAGGTTTTCCGGATAGATGCCTCGTTTTGTCAGCAGGTCGCGCACATCAGTGTTGTTCTTTACGTGCTCTTTGGTTATCTTTTGTTCACCATACAGATCGTCCTTTTTCACGTTGAAATTCGTGATTTCTGCGGCGAAGTCTTTCGCTTTGATCGTCAGTGTTGGCAGAAAGTCGGCAATCGGACGGTTATCTGGTGCCCCCAACTTTTTCTTCATCTGAGCCGTTGTGCTTCCACCAAACAAGGCCGCATCTCCTTTGCTTCGGATTCTTGCAAACCCTTGATTGTCCACTCCGCGCTCGTAAATCAACCGTGACAGTTCGCTTTCCGTGGCTTCGAGTTTTTCGCGGGCTTGCAGCCGCTCCATCAATTGTAACCGTTCTTCAATCAACTCTTGTTTACGCGTCTGTACTGCGAAGTACGTTTGCGCAAATGCGATGGGTTCTTTAGCCGGGTCGCCATTCTGCGCAATGAGGTAGCAGGCGAATCGGGTGAGCATGAAATCAGCAATAGACCGTTGCCCACCTTTGGCATGGGTGATCAATTTGTTGATATCAACAAATTGATCACCGGGTACTACGCCAGCGTTTTCACAAGCCTCTTGTGCTTTTTCAATGACCTTCATGAAGTTGCGCCACTCGTCATAGCCCAATAAAACTTGCAGGTCTCGTGCAAGCCAGAACTCAACTCCATCTTGTTCATGCGCCACGTCCTCAAAAGAGGTGTGGAGTTTTTGGATGACTTCTTTTTTCATGGTTTGGTTTTCTGGTTTGGCTGTTCTTTGTGAATGCACCCAAGTATGGCGAGCATTGAAGACAATTCTAAAAAACTTATGGATTACCGCGACACTTTTCCTTTTCAAAAAAATGGGCATAGGAGCCATTTTATTGAAGTCAGACAGTTTCCCGAACGACGGAGGAGCCGTTTGAAAAAGCTCGACATGAGTAGAGGGACGCCAGGAAAAAAAGGCGGAGTAAATAACCTGCTGAAAGCGAAAGCGAAAGTAGAATGTTTCAGGTACCTGTCAAAGATTGTTTTTCACAAAATGTTAATAACTTTTCCAAGTCACTGGTTTTCAATATCATTCTTTTGTGAGCTAATTTGTTACTAATGTGGATAACTTACTGTGGATAAAAAAAGGGATACCTCTATCTACTGTAATAATGCGTTGTAATCCATTCATTTTTCACCTTACTTCGGCCGCTCCCACAAGGACCCATCGAGGATGCGAAAAGATGATGTCGGACTGTAACTCACGAATGTCAATTTCCCATCTTGTATCGACCCGGTCACGTATTCCTTTTCTTCTTTAATCGGATTTATCGCTACGATAGACGTATGGGTATATCCGAAAACCAGTACATCGCCTTTATAAAAAGCATACCCATCTTCCAGCGCGAATCCGACAATTGAACCGGTCATTTTATAGAGATGATTG
>CANJNY010000268.1 GCA_947475715.1 Prolixibacteraceae bacterium | reverse complement strand
GGATTTAACGCGTTGGAAGAGCTCCGGGATTCGATGAAAGATCGGTTTATCAATATGGGGGTTGCCGAACAAAGCATGATTTCAGTAGCAGCAGGTCTGGCTTCAAAAGGATTTCAGGTTTTTTGTTATAGCATTGCACCTTTCGTTACCTATCGCTGTCTGGAACAAATACGCAACGATGTATGCTTTCATAATCTACCGGTATACGTTATAGGTAACGGAGGGGGTTATGGATATGGGATTATGGGATCCTCTCATCACGCACTGGAAGATTTGTCGATAGTTTCGGGCTTACCCAATATGCAATGCTATATTCCAGCATTTGAAGGAGATGTGCGTACTTGCATTCGTGAGATTATTGAAAACAGAAAGCCGGCATACCTCAGGATTGGTGCCTCACATCCCAATAATTTCAACCAAACAGCAAATGAAACATTCAATACAATGCACACGTCCCAACATCCTTTAGTAACTGTAGTTGGAACAGGATCAGTAATGCAACCCATATACCAGGCCATTACCGATTATCAGCTAAATGATCGGGTTGATGTGTTTAGTATTCGAAAATTACCTACCAACGGATTTACCCCCGATTTTATTGAGAGTGTAAGAAAGACTAAAAAGATTGTTGTAGCCGAAGAACATATTAGTATCGGTGGAATAGGGCAACAACTCGCTCTCGATTTGATTTCACAAGGGATATCAGTTGATAATTTCATTTCACTCCATGCAAAAGGTTATCCAGAAGGGAGATATGGCAGTCAGCAGTTTCATTTAACGCAATCAGGATTGGATAAGGATTCTATTGCAAAAACGATAAAAAGTTTATTATGATCGGGATAGTACCGCTAATTGATCAGCTAACACTTGAGCAAAAAATTAAGAATTTGCCCGGGCCCATATTTATATTTGGTGCCAGTGGATTTATAGGGGCAAATATGGTAGAAATCATAAGCGCCGTTCGTGATGATTATTATGCAAGTACTCACGATTCAAATGTAGCCTGGCGACTAAGGTTATTGAATATTCCATTTGATAATATTGTACATTGCGATATCACCTCAAAATTCTCGGTCAGTAATGTGTTTGAAAAGTACAATCCTAAAACGGTTTTTAATCTGGCGGCATATGGCGCTTATTCGGAGCAGGATGATGCAAATCTGATCCATGAAACCAATTACCTGGGAACTTTAAATATTCTTCAAGCTTGTCATAATGTTTCTGCTTATGTTCATGCAGGAACAAGTTCGGAGTATGGCATTAATTGTGAAGCACCAACCGAAAGTGAAGTCTTGCAGCCGAACAGTCATTATGCGATATCCAAAGCTTCAAGCAATTATCTGATCGAATATTTTGCTCAATTTCATCATTTGCCGGCCGTAAATCTTAGGCTTTATTCAATTTACGGAAAATGGGAAGATCCCGGAAGGCTTATTCCACGACTGATCGAAAACATACGTAAGGGGCATCTTCCTCCGTTTGTATCACCCCTGATCAGCCGCGATTTTGTTTATATTGATGATTGCATCGAAGCTTTTATTGATGCAGCGTTGTGTATAACTCCTGAATTTTCGGGTCAATCATTTAATATTGCTTCAGAAAAGAAAACCACCATTGGAGAATTGGTCGAATTGTGCAGAGAAATATTTGACATTCGGCAGGAGCCGGTTTGGAATTCGATGGTCAACCGATCATGGGACTTACAGGATTGGTATGGAAATTCAACCAAAGCAAAGGAGTTATTAAAATGGTCCGGTCAAACTAATTTGGCTGAAGGGCTGCGTAAGACACTAGAGTGGCAAGATAAAGTTGAATATGAAAACATTATTTTGCCCTCTTTTGAGAATAAAAAATCGAATCGGAAAATCACCTGTATTATTGCGTGTTACAAGGATGATCAGGCTATTCCGGTTATGTATGAGCGTTTGGTGAAAATGTTTTCGGAGATTAAGATCAGGTACGAAATTATATTTGTCAATGATAATTCACCCGATAACAGTGAACAGGTTATTGAAGCGATTTGTTATAGCAATCCAAACGTGATCGGGATAAAGCATTCCAGAAATTTTGGTTCTCAGGCGGCATTTTTAAGCGGAATGGAGATGGCTACCGGTGATGCTGTCGTGCTTATGGATGGTGACTTACAGGATCCTCCGGAGATTATTCCTGCGTTTTATTCCAAATGGATCGAAGGATACGACGTGGTATACGGTGTTCGCATTAAAAGAGAAATGCCATTTTTAATGGATCTCTTATACAAAACATTTTACCGGATTTTCAGTAAAATGTCGTATATCAAAATACCACTTGATGCGGGAGATTTCTCTCTCATCGACCGTAAAGTTGTAAAAGAGCTGGTAAAACTCACTGAAACAGAACAATTCCTCCGTGGATTGAGGGCCTGGGTGGGATTTAATCAAACGGGAATTCCGTACCACCGCCCTGAAAGGATGTTTGGTAAATCAACCAATAACTGGAGGGGTAATATTGCCTGGGCTCGTAAAGCGATCTTCTCATTCAGCTTTCTTCCTTTGGAATTTATGAGTTATCTGGGTGTTTTTCTCACGGGTATCTCATTCATTGCCATTATTGCACAAATTATTCTTCGGTTAATATTGCCTGAGGTACCACAAGGATTTACGACAGTAATTGTATTAATTTTATTCTTTGGAGGAGTTCAAATTCTCTCAATATCTATTATTGGTGAATATATCAGTAAGATTTTTGAGGAAACCAAAAATCGGCCTAAATTTATTAGAACCTCCATTCGAAAAGGAAAAGTTTTTTATAATACTGCTGAAAAAATAAAAACTTATATTAATGAAATTCAAATTATATGACAATCGAAAAAACTAATATCCAGAAATTTGATGAGGATGTAAACTCTAATACAGGCTATATTTACACTACAAATGCTCGATTATCTTCCTTTTTAGCAAACAAAAGAATTTCGGAAGAAGTAATCAAGATACTGCCTGTAACAACAACTTCAATTATTGATGTAGGATGTGGAGACGGTACCTACACAAGTGAACTTAAGAAAATAAATGAGAAAATAAATATTATAGGGATTGATCCATCAAAAAATGCTATTGAAGCAGCCATCAAAAACTTCCCTGACATTACGTTCTTAATTATGAACCTTTATAACAAAGATGAAATCATCAAACTTCCGAAAGTACAATATAGTGTAATTCGCGGTGTTCTTCATCATGTTAGTGATCCATATGCTGCAATAGGGATAGTCGCTTCATTTAGTGAAAAGATGGTTATTATGGAACCTAACGGAAACAACTTTATTTTAAAATTAATAGAAAAGAATTCAAAATACCATATAGAACATGAGGAACAATCATTTTCATCTAAGCAACTTACAACCTGGTGCATTAAAAGTGGTTGGAAAATAGAACAAATAACTTACATTGGATTTGTTCCCTTTTTTTTCCCTAAGTACTTATCCAAGATAATATATTTCTTCCAACCTCTTTTGGAACGTATTCCATTAATTAATAAATATCTAAGTGCTCAAATAGTTCTGCATTGTTCTAAATAGCGTATAGAGAATTTTAATATTTGATAATCGTGAACCAGTTCCAAAAGTGAGAGGTGATAATAAGTCACTGAAAATATGCCCCAGAAATATGGATGCCATAAAGAATATTCAAATGAGAATATTTGTTAAACGATTCTCCCTGAATTAACTGTTCCTTGAATTTTAACAGTAAATAATTTAGATCATCTGAGGAGGAGCCTTCAATTTTTACTGTGTGTGATTTTGTATCGATATCTTTTTTTTCTTTATTGCAATTTGTCAATGGAAGGTATTACTCATCTTATTTGAACTATTTAAACAAGCATATAATGGCATTTACCGCTTTAATATTTAGGAATTACAACTTGATGACCATATTACCTTGCAATTGATCGGAATTACAGTTACAACAGAGAAGTCTAGGATGAATACGTGACCGATTGCTAAATCTATTATTTACCTAAAACTGGCTGGAGCTTATAATTAAGGGGCAGGTTCAATTCTTTTGTATAAATAACTCATCGGGGAATTGGAATGTTCTATTTTTAACGTTTAACAATTTTGAAATTTAACAAGCTTACCGAATTTATTGCATCCGTTTGAGCACCGAATTTTTACTTTAGGAATCCAAAAAATATTTAAAATTGGGTAAGTGTTAATCCCAGGATTTTAAATCTTTTTTAACAGGCACAACTATCAGTTTATACCGTTATAACATCCTGTTACTACGCAAAAGGGTATTAGATTATGTACGATTTGGTATATTGTTCAAACAAACTGTGGGCTAGATATAATGATTAACGTTTGTAGAGTAAATATGTACTGCTTTTTTTGAGTTTTAATTTTATGATCACAATTTTCGAAAATATAATAACCAGAATGAATGCTGTGTTAAAGTTTCATAATGTGGATACGAAATTTAGATTAACTAGAATC
>CANJNY010000267.1 GCA_947475715.1 Prolixibacteraceae bacterium | reverse complement strand
GAGTCCCGATTCGAATAGAAGATGGATGGCGGATGTCAGCGTTTGACTAACCGATTCTTGACTCTCATCGAGTGTAAGACCCATCTGTGTTCCGATCTGGGTTAGCTCCTTCCACTGGAACCAGAAATAGGTTGGTAACATGGCCGACAATAAGGCATATCCCTCAAGTTTGGATTCGGCAACTTCGAAGGTGTGTCCCAATACGTTCAGCGTCTCCAACACCTTTTCTTTCTCATTGATATTGAATCCCTGCGCAAATGTAATCGGATTATACCCCTCGTTGATATAGGAGGTTGCATTGGGTATCATCCTGGCAATGTTTGGTGTTTTAAGTTTGGCTCCAATTTTCTCAATGGTAATTCTGGGGGCCAATGAGATCACCAGGGCATCACTGGAAACCATGTCGCTGATTTTGTCGAGTGTTTCCAGGATAACAGGTGGATGAAGTGCAATAAAGAGCGTTGAATGGGTTGATACCTGGTAAAGTGACTCTGCAATTTCGATTTGGGGGAATTGCTTCTGAAGGGTATCGGTTACCTCACTATTGGTATCGTAAACCATTATGGATTGAAATTCACAGTTTCTGTTTGCAAACGCCTGAAGAAAAATCCGGGTTATCCGTCCACCTCCTATAAAACCTAAAGATTTTGTTTTCATAACCGTCTTGTTTGATGAATTATTTTTCCCTTACCTTCCCTAAATTTACAACTTTTTTTAATAAGAATGGGATCATTTTGTTTTAGAAAATATAATTAAACAGATATCCAACGATCATGATACCGACTCCAACGATTCCAATAAATGTAAATATCAGTGGGAGTTTTAAGACTTTTCGGAGGATTACCATTTCGGGGAGTGAAAGACCAATCACCGCCATCATAAAGGCGAGTGCTGTTCCCAGTGAGGCCCCTTTTTCAATCAGAACAGAAACAATTGGAACAATTCCTGCGGCATTGGAGTATAAAGGAATACCAATGAGAATGGAAAGGGGCACAGAATACCAGACTGATTTCCCCATTAGTGTAGCCATAAATTCATCCGGAACATATCCATGAGCCCCGGCACCTACCAGGATGCCAAATGCGACATATATCCATACTTTGCCAACAATTTCATTCATCGCCTGAACTCCCCGATTAATCCGGTTGCTAAAACTGAGTTTCTCCTCCTTTAAACCGCTCTCGCCCGGATGTGTTTGATAGACCCACGGCTCTACCCACTTTTCGAGTTTAAGCCTTCCAATAGCCCAGCCAGCCAGGATGGCTATGATCATACCGGTTCCCACATAAATGGCTGCAACTTTCCAGTCAAACATTCCATACAACAGAATTATAGCGACTTCGTTGATCATTGGGGCAGCAATAAGAAAGGAGAAAGTTACTCCCAGGGGAACACCCGATTCAACAAACCCTAAAAACAAGGGTATGGCAGAACAGGAACAAAACGGCGTGACTATACCAAGAGCTGCTGCCATCACATTACCCGTGAAGGTTCGCTTCCCTTCCAGGGATTTTCTGGTACGTTCAGGTGTGAAGTATGTGCGGATGACCCCTACGACGAAGATAATAAGTATTAGCAGCAGCATCACTTTTGGAAATTCAAATACAAAAAAACGTAATGCTTCAGTGAAATGACCACCCCGAACTAATCCCAATTGAGAATCAACCAGCCAATTGGTCAGCGGTTGCAGGTTGTGGTAGAAAATATACCAGATTGGAAACATCAGTAACGGCAGGTATCTTGACTTAATCCACTTCATAAAGGCTGAATTTTCATTTCGGATAATCCCGAAATGTATTTCTAAATTTTTTTAAATTATGATCCGAACAACGTAGTAAATACCAATCACAATAAACAGCACTGCGATAAACCGTCTGAACCAGATTTCAAAGATTCTGACTTTATTGTAGGCGCTTCCTATGCCTGAAATTGTATAAGCCAAAATCCAGGCAAAAATGATAACAGGAATCCCTGTTGCCAGGGCAAACACAATTGGAAGGTAAAGCCCTGAGGCACTTGTGATAGTCATAGGAATAAGCATACCGAAATAGAGCACCCCGCTGTATGGACAGAAAGCCAGGGCGAAAACCATTCCAAGCAAAATCGCATCCAGATAGCCCCATTTGGCTTTGGCTTCCATTTTAGAAGTTAACACATCTATTCCGGGGAATCTTATTCTAATGACATCAAGCATAAACAAGCCAATAATAATCATTAAGGGACCTAAAAGTTTTTCACCATAAATCTGGAATGCCCCTGAGAATTTAAACTGATCGGCTCCGAGATAGATAACCAGCGCAATAGTCGTGTAGGAAATGGCACGGCCTAGCGTATAAAGCAATCCATTTGCGAAAACACGGTTACGGCTCTTGATATCCTTGCTGATAAATCCAACCGCGGTAATGTTGGTAGCCAGCGGACATGGACTTATCGCAGTCATCAGCCCCAGTACCGTCGCCGAGAGCCAGGGCATCGTGCTGTTTTCAAGTAGATTAGTGAGGAATTCCATTGCCTATAATTTGAATAACCCGTCAACTTTTTCCTTAATAATGGATTTGAATTTTTCAGGATTGTTACGCGCATACATAAATCCTTCGTTGGTAAGGTTAATCTGGTGATCTCCCTTTACGATTAAAAGAGTTTGGCCCGAGATTTGTAACTTATCTGTAATAAGCTTATTGGTATTATCTTCCAGGTTAATAGACTGGAAAGTAACGTTCTCGCCATATAGCGATTCAAGGTTCTTTTTCGCCTCGGCCTCCACCGCTTTACAGGTAACACATCGTGATGTAAGATGAAAATAATACGCTTCAACCTTTGCTGTTGCTCCGCCTTTTGTCTCTTTTTTAACTGCCTGAGCATTTCCAATCAGGGCGTTCAATACAATCAACGTAAAACTGAATAGGATGATTTTTTTCATTTTGTTTTTTATTTGATTAATACTTTTTTGATCTCTTCCGATGAGGGTACTCTTCCTTTAATTTCAACTTTCTCATTCACAACCAGGGCAGGAGTGGACATTATTCCATAGTTCATAATTTCCAATATGTCCTCTACCTTGGTTATTGTGGCATCTATTCCGTTTTGTTCTACAACTTCACGGGTTAATTTTTCGAGGGTTTTGCACTTTGCACATCCCGATCCTAAGATTTTTATTTCCATGGCTTTTCTTGTTTTATCATTTCGTAATATCCCGAAATAAATTAATAAATTTTTTATCGTTTAAAGAATCGCTCCAGCATCTGTTGGGCTTCGAGCCAGTTTTCGCGGTTTATACAATATTTGATGTAGGGTGGATTTATCTCTCCCTGGATTAAGCCGGCCTTCTTTAATTCTTTTAAATGCTCCGAAAGGGTAGACCGGGCAATAGGAAGCTCCTCTGCCATATCGCCGCTGTAACAACATTTATTCAGATTATTTGCCAGATAATCAAGAATGAACACGCGCACCGGATGAGAAATTGCTTTCCCGTACCTGGCCAGCTTCTCCTGATTGTCTGTGAAATATTTTATTTTACTGTTCATTGTAGTTTTTCATTTCGGGAATTCACGAAACAAATTTAAACAATAAATTAATGTATTGAATTAAAATCGGGTGAATTATTTTATGGCTGGGTGTTTTTGAAATTAAGATTTATTCGCATGAGATGATGTTTTTTTGCTCGCCTGACTGTAATCGAGTATTATCCAGAAAATCCAGAACGAAATACAAAGAATCAAGCCAGCGAGTGCATAATAAAAGGTGAGGATAAAGGCGATCGTATAAACCACGAAGCCTAACCAGTAGGCATTTCGGATTTTGAGGATTAACGCGTCCGAAATCTCATCTTTAACTAAAGCCCTTTTGTAGGCAGTGGCGTGCCATAGGATATTGAATGCAATACTTACCAGAATCATTGACCCGCAAAAAAATGCGCAAGAGGCGTTTGCGGCCGATGAGTTGAGGTGTTGGGCAAGTACTGCTGTGGGAAACGGGATAAAGGTCACCATTAAAAGCAGAAATCCGTTGGCATACAAAAATTTTGTATTGATGGTTTTTAGGTATTTGAAAAAAGCATGGTGGTTAATCCACATGATTAACACTGCAGTAAAGCTTAATAAAAAGGCAAAATATGAGGGCCACAGATTGATCAGCGCCGAGAATAACTGCTTATTGGTCATCGGAATTTCGAGTCTGGGAACCTTTATTTCCAGGATCAGCAATGTAATAGCAATCGCAAATACGCCATCACTGAAAGCCTCAACGCGGGATGTCTCTTTTTCGTTACTCATAGCAAAAGGATTTATATGGGTACTTTTATTTTCGGTTTACTATCTATTCCACGTGCAATTAAGTTTTGGTAATTGACTATTCTTAAAATTAATTTGTCTCCCCGGCTTTGAAGATTGTCCATGGCTGTGTCGGGCGGTCATTTAACAATCCGTTCATCCAGTCGAACTGCGGATTTTCATCAAGGAATTTAGTTGCATTGAATGGGATTCCGCAAGCTGATCCCCAACGGGCAACGAATGACATCTCCCTGGCCATTTTTGCATCAACGACCTTTCCATCCAGTGTCCCTG
>CANJNY010000266.1 GCA_947475715.1 Prolixibacteraceae bacterium | reverse complement strand
GTTATGTCGTTCGCATTCCTGGAAAACCTAAAGAGGAGAAAAAAGGATAATCACACAAGATCATCTTAAAATAAATATCCCTGCTGCTGAAAAGTGGCGGGGATTGTTGTTGTCCTGGTACACAAGTAATAAAAATATTAAAAGTTTGTGTTATTTTAATTCCGGATAGATTGCTGGCGTCACCGTTAATCTGTGCTATAGGGGCAGGCTGTATAGGTTATTTTTACTATTTAAATAGGGAGATTCCTCACTGCGTTACCATTGACAGAATCGTGAAAATCTGCCAATGAGAGGAGATTGTTTCGTCACTCCTTCGTCGTTCCTTGCAATGACAGAATTCTATTGGCTATTAAAAAAGGAGATTCCTTACTGCGTTCGGAATGACATGTCCCCTTGATGTTGGTGTGGGAGACGGACGGGGCGGCCGCGCCGCCCCGTCCGTCTCCCACATTATTAACACATTACAATGTCATTCCGAATGGAGCGCAGCGGAATGAGGAATCTCAATTTTTCACTTTGTTTACGATATTTAAGCCAATCGCCACCAGCCAGCCGCTTCTGTTCCTAACCGCCTAACCGCCTAAAGCCTAATAGCCTACAGCCTAACAGCCTATTCTCCTAATTCACTTCAAAATGTACCGGATCATGATAGTTTTTATAGGTACCACCCCATAAAAGTCCATATTTTTTGGCTATTTCAGGCACTTTGGTCGCCAGCCATGAACTCTTTGAATTGGATTTCTTTAAACGGATAAATTGAAATCCCTCTCGCTTGTAAAGATTTAAATCTACTGCCCTGCCTAAAACATGCCGGCTTTTATCCACTGAAGCATTTCTTGGATTGTCTCTTTTCAATTGAATTTGTGCCTCTTTCGATCGCAATCCACTGATAATGTCAACTTTCCACGAAGTCTCTTTCTCAATATCGGCAATAAATAGTTCAAACCTATCGGCACACTCCTTATTGGTTTCCGAGATATTATGCAGTACTGACCGATTGTTAAAGTGGATCCGAAGGTCATAGACAATCGTAAAACAAATATATCCGACAGATAAAATGATTATTCCTAAAAGGATGTTTGTCATTTGGCGGAATAATAGTTTTCGCTTTTTAAAACTCATATTAATGTACTGAATTTTATTGTTTTACCCTATTTAATTTGCCTGAAATCCCTCCCACTTTTCGTAAATCTTGCCAACCGCAGGATTAAAAAACGATCTCAGGAATGTTTAAACCGCGAAAATAACATCATTCAGTAAATTTTTTTGGGTCAGGAGTTCAAATATTCTTCTTTTCGATTATTTAATTCTTCTTTTCATTATGCTTAGTTGAAGTTTTGTTTGTAATTTTATAACCAAATAATTAATCGTTAACGAATCAAATTAAAATATTATGAATAGAAAATTACGTATGGGAATGGTTGGCGGAGGGAGCGACGCATTTATTGGTGCAATTCATCGCTTCGCAGCCTTTATGGACAACCAGATCGAACTTGTTTGTGGCTGTTTTAGTGTAAATCCCGAGATTTCAGCCTCATCCGGAAAATCCTATTTTCTTCCGCAAGACCGTGTCTATAACTCCTATATTGAGATGTTTGAGCATGAGTCCAAATTACCTGAGGGTGAAAGAATGGATTTCGTGACTATTGTTACCCCGAATTTTGCCCACTTTGAACCAGCCATGATGGCACTTGATCATGGTTTTAATGTAGTTATCGATAAACCAATCACGTTTACCCTTGAAGAAGCCAAACTGTTAAAGGCAAAAATTGAGGCCACCGGAATGACATTGGCTCTGACACATACCTATTCAGGATATCCGGCGGTTAAGGAAGCCCGCGAACGGGTGGCACGCGGTGATTTTGGTAAAATCCGTAAAGTCTTTGTTGAGTATCCTCAGGGGTGGCTCTCTTCAAAACTTGAAGACTCCGGAAATCCTCAGGCTTCATGGCGTACTGACCCGAAACGTTCCGGGAAGGCAGGCTGTATGGGTGATATTGGGACCCATGCCCATCATCTGGCCGAATATGTCACAGGACTTAAAACAACTGAAATTTGCGCCGAACTCAATATTTTTGTCCCGGGCAGGTTACTCGATGATGACGGCGCCGCCTTCCTGCGTTTCGACAATGGTGCAAAGGGTGTTCTGGTTGCAACCCAGATTGCAGCTGGCGAAGAGAATAATATTAGATTAAGAGTGTATGGAGATAAGGGTGGTCTTGAATGGCATCAGCATGAACCAAACTCCTTATTCGTAAAATGGAGTGACAGGCCAACCGAAATTGTTCGGGTCGGTACCGGTTCCATGAGTGCAATTGCTGCACATAATACCCGTACTCCGGGTGGCCATCCCGAGGGATATCTTGAGGCATTTGCCAATATCTACCGTAATTTTTCACTTACGGTGAGGGCTAAGATGAACGGAGAAACCCCTAAAGCAGAATGGCTTGACTTCCCAACTGTTGAAGACGGAATCCGTGGTATGCAGTTTATCGATACGGTGGTTGAAGCAGGTTATAACGACCAGGTAAAATGGGTTAAATTTGCCGAATAACTTTAAAACTAATCAAATAATGTATTTTCTATGAAAAGAACAGTAACACTTTTTACCGGTCAATGGGCCGACCTAACGTTAGAAACTTTAGCACAGAAAGCCAAATCGTTTGGTTATGATGGACTCGAACTTGCCTGCTGGGGCGACCATCTCGAAATCGATAAAGCTGACCAGGCCTATTGCGATGCCAAACTCGCATTTCTGAAAAAACATGATCTGAAGCTATATGCAATCTCGAACCACCTTGTTGGACAGGCTATTTGCGATAATCCGGATAGCCGCCATAAGGGGATGATTTCACCCGAAATCTGGGGCGATGGTGATCCCGAAGGAGTTCGCCAAAGGGCTGCAGAGAACATGATCGAAACCGGAAGAGTTGCAAAACGTCTCGGATTGAAGGTCGTTAATGGCTTCACGGGAAGTTCAATCTGGCAATACCTCTACTCCTTTCCTCCAGTTTCTCAGGAGACTCTTGATGCCGGGTATGCCGATTTTGCCAAACGATGGATTCCAATTTTGGATGCCTACCAGGAAATGGGGATCAAATTTGCCCTGGAAGTCCATCCTACCGAGATCGCTTTTGATATTGAAACAGCTAAAAGAGCGCTTATCGCAATTAACAACCACCCGGCTTTTGGATTCAATTTTGACCCAAGTCACTTTGGTTATCAGGGGGTTGATTATGTGAAATTTATTTACGAATTCGGCGACAGGATTTTTCATGTGCATATGAAAGACGTTACCTGGAATGAGCATCCAGGTACCATTGGTGTATTTGGGGGAAATGTCGAGTTTGGTGATAACCGCCGATTCTGGAATTTCAGAAGCGTTGGTCGGGGACGAATTGACTTTGATAAGATTATCCGTGCTCTGAATGATATTAAATATACCGGACCGCTCTCTGTTGAGTGGGAAGACAGTGGTATGAACCGTGAGATGGGCGCAGCTGAATCATGTGAATTTGTGAAAAAAGTTGATTTCTTTCCCAGCTCACTTGCCTTTGATGCTGTGTTTAGCAAATAGCGATATTTACTTCTCCCCCTCATTTGTAACGAGGGGGAAATAGCTCTTCGTTTATAACGAATATATATGCCTGAAAATTAAATATATGCAATTTCAGGACTTCAGACAATTAACCGCCTTATATGGGATGGGAAATTAGAAAGGCTGGATGCAAATCCGGCCTTTTTCAGCGATATCAGTTTAAAAACAATCGTCCAAAATATTCAGGATCCCAAAAGGAGAGAGAAGCATCTCTGAAAATCAGAATAGAATGCTCTCTTTTTGGTGCACTTTGGAGTTTTCATGCCTTGGGTGCATTTCTTATTTCTCACTTTACGATTAGATTCTATCAATGCAAGTCAACGGTAACAACTATCAAACAATCTGGGTTCATCCCTCAAATAACCGGATTATTCAGGTAATTGATCAGCGTAAACTCCCCTTTGAATTTGAGATCGTTGATCTTATAACTCCCGAAGATACTTTTGCCGCAATCCAAAATATGACCGTCAGAGGTGCACCTCTGATTGGAGTTACGGGTGCCTATGGAGTCTATCTCGGGTTACTTACCGCAGAGGCCGGAGATTGGAAAACCACTCTTTTAAAAAATGGTGAATATCTTAAAGTGGCGCGTCCAACTGCCGTCAATCTGGCCATTCTTATTGATGAAATAGTTTCAGCTCTGACTGGATGTCCCGACCATGAATCAGCTTGTACACGTGCCCTGGAGGAAGCAAACCGGTTAAAAAAGAGGGAGATTGACTGGTCCGATTCAATCGGGGAATATGGTTGTCAGTTAATAGAGGCGATTAGTAAAGGTAAAAACGGCGAACCTGTTAATATTCTTACCCATTGTAACGCTGGCTGGCTGGCCTGCATCGATTGGGGAACAGCTACTGCTCCCATTTATAAGGCTTTCCTTAAAGGTATTCCGATCCATGTTTGGGTCGATGAAACCCGACCCCGAAATCAGGGGGCGCGACTTACGGCATGGGAATTATCACAGGAGGGTGTCCCTCACACGGT
>CANJNY010000265.1 GCA_947475715.1 Prolixibacteraceae bacterium | reverse complement strand
TCATCAGAATAATTTAATGAATAAGTAGCTACTGATGGATTTTGGTAATATTTTTGAGCATAATATGCATTGAGTTCAGTTACATTCGGAATAGGTGAAACTTGCAAAAATCCCAATTCATGCTTTATTAGCTCATATTTATTCCCGTCTTTTCCTATGATTTTTTTCATCTATAAAATGTTAAACTACTCTAAAAATTATTTTTATCTAACAACAATTCCCAAGTAAGTGGTGTTCCTTTTGCAACATCAATGTTAAACTTAAGACCCATTACTTGATCGAAATATTTTGGAGGCAATCCCAAACCAGGTCTCACGCATCGTACATTTTCAGGACTCAAAACTGTGCCCTTTTTTATATCTGAAGAGATATACAAAGATCTTCGAAATACTAATGATTTTTTTTCCGCGTCTGTAGCTCCATAACGAACTACCCCTAATGCCTGCCAAGCTCGTTCTGTTTCAGTAACTAATGCTTGCATTTCTAAAGGCTCAAGCGAAAAAGCACTATCCACACCACCATCTGCTCTGCTCAAAGTGAAATGTTTTTCCACAATAGTGGCCCCAAGTGTCACAGCTGCAACAGAAACTCCTGTTCCCATGGTATGATCAGAAAGACCCACCTGACATTGGAACAATTCCCTCATATGTGGAATTGTTGCTATGTTGCTATTTATAGGAATAGCAGGATAGGTACTTGTGCATTTTAGTAATACTAAATTCTTACATCCTGCTTCTCTTGCTGCTGTTACAGCTTCATGTAATTCTGCTATAGTTGCCATACCAGTCGATATGATCAATGGCTTTCCTGTAGCTGCTACCTTGCGAATTAATGGAAGGTGTATGTTTTCAAAAGAAGCTATCTTATAAGCAGGTACATTTAAATCCTCCAAAAAGTCAACAGCTGTTTCATCAAATGGACTACTGAAACAAACCATTCCAAGTTCTTTTGCCCTCTTCATTATTGGTGCGTGCCATTCCCAAGGTGTGTAGGCTTCGCCATACAGCTTGTGCAGGCTTTTCCCATTCCATAAACTCTTTTCATCCTGTACCTTAAATTCATTTTCATGAACATCCAAAGTAATCGTATCGGCGGTATAAGTTTGAAGTTTAATAGCTTGGGCTCCAGTTTTCGATGCTGCTTCTACAATAGCTAATGCTCGATCCAAGGATTGGTTATGATTGCCACTCATTTCAGCTATAATGAATGGGCGGACTGAATTCCCCACTTCAAAGGGGCCTATGTTAAAATTGTTAATCGACATATTCTGAAAAGGCTTTATAAAATTTAGAAATTGAATGATTTATATGATAAGGTTCTACTGTCAAACCTAATTTATCCTGAATACTCCAAAGAACGTCTTCGAATCCCATTAAATGGCGAAATAGCACTGTACTTGAAAATCGTGGATTAATTTCAAATATCATAGGTGTCCCATCTACTAATCTAAGCTGAACATTTATGGATCCTTGAAGATCTAATAAAATAGCTAATTGATGTAATAATTGGCTAATAGCTGGGTGTTCTTCTCTTGTGCCATAACCAGAAAATCCACCAATCAATTTTCTTTTTAAGATAATGTCACGAATCTCTCCAGATTTTGAACGAAATAGTCCACAAGTATATTCCCCTCCATCATTAGGTAGATATTCTTGGGCGATAAATTCAGGATAAATTTTTTTAAATAAATCCATTTCCTCTTGACTTTTAACCACATGAATGGATTTGCTCCCCGAACCATCTCTACTTTTAATCAATACAGGAAAAATAGATTTATTGTATGTTGTTATTGCCTTAGTTTCTGGGAATGGAAGTCCGTGTTTAGCCAAAAAATCGGATGTTAATTTTTTATCGAATCCTACTTGTAAAGATTGCCAATTGGCTATAATTACTGGTTTGCCAAAAAAATTATCTTGATAATGATGTTTCTCTATATTGCGTAATTCAGGTTCTGAAATTGGAATAACTAAATCAATTTGATGTTCTTGAATTAGTTTTTTAACTGCTTCCTGGTACTCATCTGCATGACACCGAGGCAAGGTAAAACATGCATCGAATATAAATTTCCCTGCATGCTCTTCATGTATATCTGCTCCTAAAACTACAGGAAACCAATTTGGTTTAGATTTTAAAATCTTCCCTATACTTTGACCTATATCTCCACCACAACCCGTAATTAGAACTTTCAATTTATTATTCATTTATTCCTCTTTTTAGAATACTACTTAGATAAGTAATATCTGGATCATATTTATTAACTAAATTCAATAGAGAATTTACATTGTATGGTGTCGATTGCATCTCAATGACTGCATTATTTAAATTTAATATACACCAATTTGCAATACCTCCTTTTTTTCGAGATTGACCAACTGACCCCACATTCACTAAAAACCCTTTGGACATTTGAGCAATAAAAGGATAATGTGAATGGCCTACGAAAGTAAAGTCAGCCCCAGTCTCACACTTCTTAAAAATCTCTTGCTCTGTATCTGGATATAAATAGAAGTCTTTATCAAATGGCGAACCATGATAACAAGCAATGGACACATCTTCAATTGTATCCAAATGTTGGTTAGGTAATTTTCTTAACTCAGCAATTTCTACAGAAGAAAATTGTTCTTTAGCCATTTTATGACCACTACCATACCTAATTCTTAGGCTATCTGTTGAGATTAATCCATCTAAACAATCAAAAAATAAATGTTCGTGATTACCTAAAATCATAGTTGCATTAAGTTCTTTCAACTTTTGATATATAAGTTTAGGATGATAGTAATATCCCATCAAGTCGCCTAAAAAAAAAATCCTATCAATTTGCTTCTGTTGAATTTGATTTATTACAGCATCAAGTGCGAATACATTTCCATGAATATCAGAGAGGACTGCTATTCTCATAGTATTTCCCTTATACTTTGAATTATCATTTCAGCAACATCTTTTGGCTGCTTTAGGTTATTATTTTCATATAGATTTTTTAATCTATTGAGCTGTTCAGACGACACATTGGCATTTCTTATATTCTCTTGCATATCGGTGTCCATCGCTCCTGGATCAATCTGTTTCACTATTATTCGACCGTAAGTTGTATCTTTCGTTTCTGCTTCTAATACATCAAAATATGTTTTCATATACGCTTTTGCAGAACTGTACAAAGACCAACCTTTGATAGCCTTA
Organism: Prolixibacteraceae bacterium; assembly: GCA_947475715.1. Classification (GTDB taxonomy): domain Bacteria; phylum Bacteroidota; class Bacteroidia; order Bacteroidales; family Prolixibacteraceae; genus JAAFHB01. The sequence continues at coordinate 1,419 of CANJNY010000265.1, read as the reverse complement.
TTTGCAGCTCCACTTGAAATATTAATAATTAATAATTGTTCAATATTTGAATACTGATTAAGTAAATAATTTACGCAATTAGCGGGAGAAATAATATTAACTGAAAGAGAATCTATCATTTCTTTGCAAGCTATTTCTCCTATTTTATTTATTGGATTAATATCTCCAGCATTACTAATATAGACTATTTTAGTCGGACTATATTTCTTTAGGGCAAGCTCTAGATTTATGGATATTTCTTTTGGATTTTTAAAATCTGTTTTTACCCAATCAAAATATTTAGGAAACCTAATTACAAAATCAGGCATATTTCTACTTAGACCCATGACCTTTGTATTTTCATCTTCGGACTTAAGAAGATTTTCAGCTAGGGCATATCCTAAACCTTTACTAACTCCTGAAATAATGTAAATCGTCATCATTTATTTTAAAGGTTTCGACAATTTTGCATGTAGGTATATATCTGCGACTCGCCCATTTAATATAACATGGGACCTCCGAATTCCTTCACTCAAATAACCCGCATTTTCAAGAATATGAACATGTATCATTCTAGTAGAGAAAGTTTCAGTAAACAATTTATTCAATCCCAATTCATGAAAAGCAATTTTATCCATTAACTCCAAAAAAAGAATAAAAACAGATTCATAAAACTGATTAGTAGTGATTTGTGGGTCTAAAAGAAAAGATATCTCTCCAATTTTATTTTCATATGAAATATGCACTATTCCTCCATATCCAATAAACTTGTCCTCATAATAACAATTGAATAATACTTGAACTGGGGTGCTACTTTCAAAAAGAGGAAATATATGAGTATTAAAATATTGAACTTGACACTCCTCCGTAATAATTTGATTTTGACGTAATATATCTATTTGCTGGTTTCGCCAAACTCTAATTTGCTGAATATGAGAATCATCAATAGTTTTTATTACTAATTTGTCTAATTTATAATCTGCGGATGATAGAGCCTTATACTTCTTCATTAACTTATAGTAATTTTCGAAATACTGGCTTTGCAGCTTCGCCTACTAATAAACTCTCAACCCCATTCTCTTTTGCTTCTTTTAAAACCTGTAAGGTTTCATAAAAAGCTTCTATAAAATACTCTACGTCATCTGATGAATGACTAAAACATGGCGAAAATGCTCCTTGAAACAAAATTCCTCTTTTTATCATTTCTTGCATTGCAAGAGTTCGCATGGCAGCACTAAGTTGTCCTTGACTATCTTTAAAACTAAATGCAACAAGCCAGTTACAAGGAATAACATCAACCAAGTTAGTCGAACTAGTTGCAATAATAGCTTCTTGACATCCTTTAATCAACGCATCACCAATTTGGTGGTTATGATTTATCACATTCTGTTGTTGAAATACATCAATTGTAGCATTTGCAGCTGCCATAGCATGAGTCTC
>CANJNY010000264.1 GCA_947475715.1 Prolixibacteraceae bacterium | reverse complement strand
CATTACTTCTTTTACCATAAAGGCTGCGATTTTCTCAGCACCATCCAGATATTTTTTCTCTTTTGTTGCCCTGTACAATTCACTGAGTACCCAGATATGGGCACCCCCGTCGGCATTCCACCGAAGGCTCGGCAGCGGTTGGAGGGCTTTATTAAACCATCCGGGAATGCAGCCGTTCGGATCAATATTCCGGATTAAAAAATCTCCATATCGCTGAACATAGGGTAAAATCGCCGTGTCATTCTCACAAAACTGACGGTAATACATCAAATAACCTGCAGTGACACTTGCAGAGGCAGTCTGATAGGCCCCTCTTTCCTTATCCCACCCCCAATAACAATCAATCTTCTTTGGGTCGTATCCTTCCATCGGAGGGTTCCATAGGCTGGGCTGCCACTTCTTATCATTAATGTTATAAAGGCCAGGGAAAAGTCCATCAGCTTGTGGGGCTGACAAGGTAAGACGAATAATCCGTCGGGCCTTATCCAGCAACGAAGCATCGTTCAGTTTCTTTCCCCAGAAATAGATTCCCGTTGCATCACAGACATTGTTCCACCAGGCAGTATTGTAGATGAACTGGTACCATTGTGGGGCACTCAACCGCAGTCCGCCCATTGCAATCCCCTTTTCATCCCATTGCTGCCAGGTCGCCATGGCTGGCTGGTTTTGGCGATGACGGATGTCTGGTCCTTTTATAACATCATAACCCTGATATGCAAACGAGGCAGGATAGCATACTTTGGCATATTCAGAAAAAGGCATCGCCTGAGGTTTTGGCAAATGGAAATTCTTAGTGCCATACCTTTTCCATAAATAAGATGAAACAGGCTCATAGCCCCGATACTTTTCAACCCCTGATTTTAGAAACAAATCAAAGCCATAGTTAAGTTTGTTGTCTGACAATTTGCGAACCTGAGCACCGTTTTCATTCTCATGCCGCCAGTATAAATGCTGTTCTACCCAATAATCTATGAATCCATAAGATATCACCGGCTTACGGGTAATTCCTGAATTCATACAAAGATCCATGGCTGTTGGGAAGGATATTTTGGTTGTATCGAAAGGTACAGCAAATACCCGGGGATGTTTTTGGGGGCGTGCCCCTTTAGCAAAAATAATATTTTCATTTATCATATCCAGGTCAGGCACAAGAGCCATCATTATACCATCCTTTTCGAGAATTGTAGCAGGAGCGAAAAATTTACGGTCCCCGATAAGATCGTCGTCCGATCTTTTAACTGAAGGTGTAAAAGTAAAATCAGGAATTCCTTCCGGGACAAATACAAAGGAGGAAAGCAGGTATTCGGCTTTGGCAGGATCTCCGGGAAGTGATGCCTTAACCTCTATATGAAAGTAATCGTGATCCGGTTCCAGTGATACAATTTGTTCGATCTTGTTAGTCCCAATTACCCCGGAAAATAATATGCGTACCTTCTCTTTATTGTTTTGACTGATCTTTGCAGAAGTTAGTCCCTCCTGAACCATCAGCCGGAAATCGTTGGCAAAACCGGGACCTCTGTCATACAATGGCATTACGTTACTGCCGGTGTGCTCGGTTCTGTCAAGAGATTTGGCAACAAGCTCCCAACGGTTTCCCTTTGCTGCATAAAAGGACTGCGAAATTAGTTTACTATTTAACAGAAACCGTCCTTTAACCAGCCCATTGTCAATTTCCAAAACTGAGTCGTTTTGAATTACCCGAATTCCTTTCACTGTTGAGGAAGGTTGGTTACAACCTGTGAAATTTAAAACCAGGATTACGGCACCCATTATTAGAGCCGGGTAACCTACATAGTTGGCAGTTTTTATTTTCATTTTTATCAGATATTATTCGATTAAATTTCTTTTAGCAGAATGATCTTTGGTTTTAAGATTTAGGTTGTTTTAGATCTGACAATCACCAATTGCATAGTACTTTACTGCATAAAGTGTTAGATAAGAATAAGTTTCGAAGAAGTTTTTAAATGTTCCATTTGTACCGCAACCAGATAAATGCCCTTGGCATAGATTGAAAAATCAAACAGAGTTATTTCCGCATTCGCCCTGTGAGTCAAAAGTTGATTCCCTTTCATATCAAAAATAGTGATTAAATCAGGAACTTGCTTGCACATTACGGTCACTTCCCCGGAAGTGGGATTGGGAAAGATACTCACCATTTTATTGTCGAGCAATGAGGTTGCCGAATAGAATTGAATTTCTGCTTCAACTTCCGAATTTTCGGGAATGACTACAGGAATTCCAACAATCGTAATAACCAGTTTGGAACCTTTCATCTGGTGTGTTTGCTGCAGGATTTCTCCTCCCGATTTTAATGTAATTTTAACCGAACCAGTATTAATGTTACTTCCAAGATCAAGCTTTAACGTTTTGAGTCTTAACTGCCCATATTTCATTTGGATTTTAGAATACTGAGTTCCTGAAATTCTGGTTTGGGTAAAAATTCCCCACCCTTCGGCCGAAGTAAAGGCTGACTTAAAATCTTCAGGAGTAATTCGGGGTGCGAAGGCAATCATTGCTTTAGGGCCATGGTGCTGAAAACCGCATACAGCCAGAAATGTGCCATAACTGGCCATAGCGCGTCCATAATGGTCGCCACATTCCACTTCATTCCATGGATTGCGCTTTGACGCGTGATATCTGTCGTGGATAGCCCGGGTAATGGCGAGCCCTTTTTCGAGCATACCTTCCCAGATCATATGTCCCGCAACCTGATGCTCAAAACCGGTCATGCACTCATTAAAATAAAAGTCGTAGCTGACCTTTACGCGCTTTGAATCACCTTTGGGCCACGAGCACATTAGCAATCCAGCCTCGCCTTCCATAGCATACACCCGGCCAGAACCTTGCTGAATCCGGTATGCTCCGGCATCCAATGCGAAATTGTATTTCCAGAGCGAATCAAGTGCTGTTTGGGTATTTTTTTCGCTCAGTACCCTATCAAGTCCAACCTGAAATGCCCAGCTTTGCCCAAGCATCTGATCGATTTCGCAACCATCGTACGAGCCCACCTCATTGGTGCGACCAGGTGCACCTTCCTGATAATAATACTCACCGTTAAAAAGCTGGGCATCCATGTTTTTTGTCCCTTTACCCAGAATTAACAGGCACCTGTTTGAAAAATCAGTCTCTCCCATTTCAATAGCCATGGCTTCACCAGCCCTCAACGCAGCCAGATACATCGAGCTTAGCCAGGAAATCTTGCCGAACCACTGACGGTCGAGGGTATTCATCTGATCGCCTTCGAGTAAACCATCGCTGTTTGAATCACGAATGAATAACGGATTGAACATCAGTTTAATTTTGCTCCAGTTGTTTTTCAGGAAGCTTTCGTCTGCCGACATCAGGTGTTCGCGATAGATCCGCAGAATTGTTCCGGCCTGACCGTCGATGGCTAGCCCCATATCGTATTCGGCCCGAAAACCGCTGATTCCGGTTTGTGTATTTAACGCCAGTCCCAAATCTACCCGCTGCCGGAGGTCTTTTTCAATATTCGGGAAAATGCGGGCCATAGCCTGGGCGTAATGCCAAACGTGCGTGCAGGTTCCCGGGCAACAACCAACACCTTCCCACGCCCAAAAGCGGCCATTTTTATAGCGAAAGCAAGTGCTTGTAGCCATCGTGGAGGTATTGACAAAGGTCCGGTCGAGAAACCAGAACGGTAAAGTTGAGTCGTACCAGGTATCGCGCCACAGTTGGGTTGCCGATGATAAGCGCTCGAAGCTAACTGAAATGTATTTGGCCACCGATTGTGCCGAATCAAATTGATTGGAATAGTATCGTCCAGAGCCAACATCGTGTACCAGATTCGGAAAAAACCAGGTAATCAAGAAGGTAACCTTAGCCGATTCGCCGGTAGAAAGCGACAGTTTCCGCCCCAGCGAGCCCGTTGACTTTTCGTTAAGTGATGCCGTTGGCTTGCTATTTTCGGCTAATTCGGCCGGAGCCCCCAACAAAGCCAATCCCATGGAGCCATAATCAGGCAAACTTTCAATATTGTTAGATGATGCCGAAATATCGCTAAAGGTAATTTTACCAATACCGATGTTTCCCCAGCCTCCCTGGCCTGAATCAATAATTTCGAGATGCGCCTGTTTTCCGGCCAGTTCTTTTACATTGAACGACTGAAGGGTCATCCGATTGTTGTCTTTTCCGGTCATGCTTCGCGCCACATTTCCGTCAACAATCAGGTCCATACAGGTTAGTCCCTCATGTGCCCCACCACCGATCCAGAAGTTGATGTAATTGCGGTCGATGAAGAACACGCTACTTATAAGTTTGCCAGTAGCCGAGTCCTTCTGCTCAACTGTTGACCCAGGAGCCGTAGCGTGCGAATTAACCACCCTGTCAGTATCTCCGCCAACATCGCCCTGATAGGACGGGATGTCCGATTTTTTGATCGGACCGCTGCCAAAAGCCGTTCCTTCGGCTGTCCAGTTGGTGTATGTGGTGGTATTCCAATCTTCAAAAATTTTATCGGGTTGGGGTGTTCCAGAGGTTTGTTCTTTTTCGGCTGAGCATTCCAGAAAAGTAAATCCATCGGCATCGATGACCTTATTGATCCGGTTCGCAGAAACAGAACGGTTATTCACCAATACCGCGT
>CANJNY010000263.1 GCA_947475715.1 Prolixibacteraceae bacterium | reverse complement strand
CGAAAAATTAAAATCCTTCATATTTCCCTCCTTCATTCGGATGTCCATAACCGAGGAGGCACGTCCCCCATAACGGGCGGGAACATTTCCTTTAAATAATTGAACATCGCTGATCGCATCAGAGTTGAAAACCGAAAAAAATCCAAGCAAATGGGAAGGATTAAATACGGGGGCATCATCAAGCAGGATGAGGTTCTGATCGGCATTCCCCCCGCGCACATAAAATCCGGAGTTTCCTTCTCCGACAGGCGAGACTCCCGGAATCAATTGGATTGATTTGAGTATATCCTGTTCTCCAAAAAGTACCGGTATTGTGCTGATATCTTTAATATTCATGCGAACCTCCCCTATTTCGTTTTGGTTTATCCTGCCGGATGGAGGCTTACCAGTTACGGTCACTTCAGCAAGTTTAGTATCCTGAAAAGCCAATGAAAAATTTTGATAAATATCCTTATCCAGAACGATGTCCCGGCTAATTCCCTGATAACCGATGTAAGAAAAGGTGATGGTATATTTCCCTTCTGGGAGGGTGAGTGAGAAGAATCCATACTCATTGGTGTTGACACCGGTTATATGCCCTTCGGGGTAGATGTTCCCGTTGATCAGTGCCTCGCCGGATGTCTGATCCCGCAAGTAACCGGATAAAGTATATCGGTGCTGGGCCAAAACAGTATGGTTGAAAACCAACAGTAATACGAATTCAAAGCAGATCAAAGCTATTTTTAACTTTGAAAAACCAGGTCTTCGAATTATAGCTTCTTGCATTTATTGAAAATAGGAAGTTCAGATTAAACCGACCCCGAAACATCAGAGATCTTTCAAATCAAACGGCAATCAACAAATTTAGTTTTTTTATTAAATTTGACAGTACATTAGTCGTTTAATCGATAGAATTTAAAACGTATCAAACAGGTTTAATAGCCGATGTAAATAAATCCCTTGACAGACCGGTTCGTTTGTCCCAATTTCAGCACATAATAATAGGTTCCTGTAGGCACGGGTTGCCTGTTGCCCAGAGCCCCTCCTGTTCTGCCATCCCAGTTATTCTGATAGTCTCCGCTTGAATAAACAAGCTGTCCCGAGCGGGTATAGATGTAGATTTTTGATGTCTTATAATTGTCTAGTCCTTTAAATATTAAATTATCATTCACCCCATCTCCGTTTGGGGAAAATCCTTCCGGAATAGATAAACTGCTGTCAAAGATTTCAATGGTTACAAATGCAGAATCGCACAGACTGATCGGATTACAAACTTCATATTCAAACTGGTCATTTCCAGGCTTTCTGATGGTTGGCATGTAAGTGATTGAGTGATCTGAATTTACAGTAACCATTCCAAAATTTGGTGATTTAATCACACGAACCGTCCCATATCCGGCATTGGAAACGTCATTGTCTAAAACATGTAGGATCGTATCCTTTGACCAGGTAATCCGATAGTTATCAGGTAAGGCAGTGATCGTATAAATTTCGATGGGGAACTTAAAATCTTTGATGCTTTGGCAGCCATGAATGTCAACGATTCTCAACTGATACATTCCGGCACCAAAGAAAGATGCAGTTGGTTTGTCATCTTCCCCGACTACCTTTCCTTCATTGGTTGACCACTTATAGCTGATAGCGATCCCTGTAGAGACGCTTCCATCAATAATCATACTTCCATCTTTCTCGATTGTGCCTGAAGAATAGACATTTGCGACCGGTGGTGGGTCGATATGGACGATCAGCCAGTCACTCTTTGAAATTCGATTACGATCGGTGATCTGCAGTTGTACCCTGAAATCTGCCGGGAGAGAACCTTGGTAGTCACCGGAGAGCGATAATTCTGTGTTTATTCCTGTAGATTGGCTTAATACACAGCCCCGATCCGGAGAAGACCACTGGTATTGAAGGCTATCTCCAACAGATTTTGAACCATCGAGTTTTATAATTTCACAGGACCCGGCTTGTATTCCAGTTGGATCGGGGATTATACCTTTTTCAGAAATAACTGCCTGAATATCTACCTGAATATCCATTCTGGCAGTTGTGGCACACTGATTCGGATCGGGTATAAAGCTATAGCTGATTGTTCCGGCACTACCCGTTACGATGGCTGAAGGATTCCAGATTCCAGTTATTCCGTTGGTTGAAGATAAGCGTAGTTGAGGTGCGATAGAGCCATAAATCAGAGGACCAATCTGGTCAAAGGTTGGAATTGTCTCACTTTGTACCTTGAGATTTAATGTGGCAATTGAATCGCACCCTTTCGATCCTGCTAATTTGGCGTTGTAGGTTCCCGATGTGTTTATTATGAGGCTATTCCAGCTAATGGGCAACTGACTGATGCAAATGGTCTGTTCAGTTAATGATATGGTTGGTGGATTAATGACAATTTCACGGGTTATTGGAATTGCACATTGATCTGCCCCGGGAGTGAAGGTATAGGTGAAATTACCTTCATTGTCGGTATTGATCGTATTTGGTGACCATGATCCTTTTATCCCGTTACCCGAAGTTAAAGGTAGAGCAGGAGCGGCAGAGTTTTGACAAAGCGGGCCTATAGTTGCAAAGGTGGGGCTGATTTTTGGAACAATACTGACTTCAATGGTCTTGTCAGTCGCACAGCTGCCGGTTTCAGGAGTAAATTTATAAGTTTTTGTCCCGGCAATTTTGGTGTCAATTGCGTCAGGGCTCCATGTTCCGGAAATTCCGTTTGTCGACCGAACAGATAATACCGGAGCCACCCCGTTCTGACAAAGCGGGCCGATGGATGAAAATATTGGGATAACCTTTGTATTAATTGAGATATTAATGGTTTTTATATTCGCACATTGAGCCTCTTTGGCGGGTGTAAAGGTATACGAAGTCGCACCAGGCAGCGATGTGTCAATGAGGGTTGGATTCCATATTCCGGTTATTCCGTTTGTTGAGGTGAGTGGTAAATTTGGAGGAGAATCGAACTGACAAATCGGATCTATATTTTCAAAAGCAGGGGTAATACTGCTATCGGTTAAAATTTCCAATGTGAACGGGTTGGCACACTCATTATCAGCTGGGGTGAATAAATAGGTTGATTTTCCGGTCGCACTTGTATTAATTGTAGATGGAATCCATGTTCCTGAAATACTGTTGATTGAATTAGCCTGTAATAACGGAGGCTCGCTGTTTTGGCATAACGGTCCAATTGGTGTAAAATCAGGTGTAATCCTGGAGATAACATTAACCACCTTTTGGTCGGTCCAAGCGCACCCTTCAGATGGTGTGAACATATACGATGTCGATCCTAATTTAGCTGAACTGATCACTGGCGGATCCCATTTAACTGTAATTCCTTCAATAGATTGCAGTGGTAGTTCAGGGGGTAGGGTATTTTGACAAACCGGGCCGATATCTACAAAGGTTGGTGTTATCCGATTAAAAACAGTTACCTGGATTGATTTGCCTGAGGCGCATTGACTTGTGTTGGGGGTGAATTTGTAGATATTTGTTTTGGGAATTGTTACATTGATCTTTGATGGAGCCCAGGTTCCGGAAATGCCGTTTGTGGAAGTGGTCGGCAAGGCAGGTGCGGCACTATTTTGGCAAACCGGGGCGATCGGAGTAAAGAGAGGGGAAGTAGGTGCATCTATCGTAATTGACATTGGTACTCCTGCTGCACATTCATTATTTGCGGGAGAGAAGGTATAAACTGAGGTTCCGACCATTTCTGCTACGATATTTTCAGGACTCCATGTTCCGGTTATTCCGTTTATTGAAGTGGCAGGTAGTTCTGGTGGCACACTGTATTGGCAGATGGATGCGATTTGATCAAATAAAGGTAAAACCGGAGAAGTGATCGTTACCGGCATCACGGCATTATTGGAGCATTGCCCTGCCAGTGGCGTGAAGGTATAAGTTTTTATGCCAATAATTTCAGTATTAATCGTTGCCGGATTCCATGTGCCGGAAATGCCATTTGTTGAGGTTGCAGGTAGAGTCGGAGGGTTGGAGCTCTGGCAAAGTGGATCGATCTGTGTAAATATTGGGGAAACGATGGCGACCGTATTGAGTATGATAGAATTTGATGGTGGAGATGTACACCCACCTAAAATAGTTACAGTATAGTTATAAGTTCCTGCAGCCAGACCGGTAATTGTTCTTGTTGCACCTGTTCCGGTAATTGTGGTGGCTCCCGAATTTTGGGTTAAGGTCCATGTTCCGGTTGCCGGCAACCCTGATAAGGTAACACTTCCGGTTGGGAGGTCGCATGTTGGCTGGATGATGGTTCCAACCACAGGAGCTGCCGGCGTTGAAGGTGCTGAATCAATAATAATATTTACAGATATTGCTGATGTGCATCCCGTCGCATTTGTTACAGCATAGGTATAAGTTCCTGCAGCCAGTCCCGTAATTGTTCTTGTGGCTCCTGTTCCGGTAATAGTGGTGGCTCCCGAATTTTGGGTTAAGGTCCATGTTCCGGTTGCCGGCAACCCTGATAAGGTAACACTTCCGGTCGGCAGGTCGCATGTTGGCTGGATGATGGTTCCAACCACTGGAGCTGGCGGCGTTGAAGGTGCTGCATTAATAATAATATTTACAGATATTGCTGATGTGCATCCTGCCGCATTTGTTACAGTATAGGTATAATTTCCTGCAGCCAGTCCCGTAATTGTT
>CANJNY010000262.1 GCA_947475715.1 Prolixibacteraceae bacterium | reverse complement strand
GTAGCTGAATGTCCCAGTTTTTTAGTATAAGTAATATAATCTCCAACTTTATTATTCTCCACATAATTATTGCGAATTCCGGCGATAGCCCCTTTTGCTTCCGGACTATTTGGATAATTCTCAGCTACCTGTTTATAGTATTCCGTTGAAGCATTAAGATCATTGCTGTTGTAAGCCAGCAATCCAAGTTGAACCAATGCCTTGGGTTTATATGGACTGGCAGGAAATTTAGTGATCAAAGACTCATAACTCTCAACCGCGTTAGTGTGATCCTGTAACCGTTCCCAGGACTTTCCAGTTTCAAACATGGCATCATCAATATAATTCGAATGAGAGAACTCCGTCTGCAACTGTTTTAGTTCGCTAATTTTAAGGTCATTATCATTCATTAAGCCATGACAGAAGGCCCGTTGAAATAAGGCATAATCAGCATCCGAGGAGCCTGTTTCATAAGCCTTCTGATACCAGTTAATTGCTTCACTATACCGACTGGCTACAAAATCACAATCTCCAAGCCGGTTTAATGCATCGGTATAAAGAGGCAGACTCTTGTTAATCTTCCCATCAATATATTTCTCAAACCAGGGGATTGCAAGCTCATACTCTTCCTTGTTAAATAAAATATACCCAATATTGTAATTTGAAATAGCATATTCATTCAATTTAGATGCTCCCGGGCTACTTTGAAATTTCTTAAAATCTGATACAGCCTCATCACCTTTGGCAAGCCGGAAATTGGCCTCGCCACGCCAATAATAGGCCAAACTACGTAAACTATTACTTTGATCTCCATATACCAAAGACTTATTAAATAGCTGTATAGCATCCTGAAATTTAAGATCTCTAAAAAATTCAATACCTCTGTTCAAGGCTACCCGTTGGTAAGCTTTTTTAATCGGAGTGCTCTTAACCTTTATCTTATCCAGGGATACAAGTGCATCTTTATAATTGCGTGTGGTCATAAATACCTTGCCAAGATAGTCGTAAGCGACAGCGTTTTTTTCCGAATTCGGATAAGCCGAAATATAGCGATCAAAGGCTTTTATCGCTTCATTAAATGGGGAATAGTTAAGTTCATAAGTTATTTTAGCATATTGAAACAGGGCATCCTCCTTGATCACCTGATCAAAATCAAGATTAGAGGCATTTTGAAAAGCCATCATTGCACGTTGCTTATCCCCCTTTTTAATATACAGATCAGCAAGTTCGTAATAACCATTTTGTGCCAGGGCGTCTTTTCCTTTGACTGATTTTTCAAAATTTAAAATGGCGTGATCAGTATCTTCCTCTTTGGCATAACAGAATCCGGCAACATAGTACTCCAACAGGGTAATCTCCTTACCGGTTAAATAGATTTTAACATAAGTCAGCGCCTCAGCATAGTTTTTTAACTGATAAAACGAGACGCCCAGAATTCTTGACAACTCTATTTTTCGTTCATCTGATGCACTTTTCATTAATGGGGGTCCCATTTGAACGACCAAATCGTAATTCTGCTGAGCAAAATAGATCTGAGCTTTGTGGAACGGAATGATATCCGCAAATTGTGCCGATTTCTCAATTTGCTCAAACTCCTTTAGTGCCAGATCATATTTCCCTTCCAGATAATTGATATGGGCCCAATAATATTTTGAGGCATCTGAATAAACACCAGGTTTATCTTTTAATCCGGCAAACAAGACCTTTGCAACACTCTTATTTCCGGCCTCCATGTTACAATAACCCGATTTAAAGCTAAAATCATCCAGCTCTTTACCCGATAAGGCATACCGATCGACTTTCTTAAATGAGGCCAGCGCCTTAGAATAATGTTTCTGATTAAAATCGGCATTTCCAAGTCTGAAATAGGCATTGTTAATCCTTGGTGATTCAGGATTAGCAGCAATGAATGATTCCAATAAAACTCTGCCGTTTGCATTACCCATCTCAAGATGACATACCCGCATAAAATAGTCGGCCTCACTGGAAAAAGTAGAACCAGCCTCCGATTTATCACTAAGCTTTTGAAATTCAAAGAGTGCAGCCCCATAATTTTCAGAGTTAAATAACTCCATTGACGTATTGAAAATCTCCTTGTAATTTTCGGGACCATCCACGGTTTGAGCGTGTAAGGGAAAAACATAAAGGGAGAAAATCACAAATACCTTAATAAACTGGATTTTAATTTTCATTGGATAATAATTTATTTTTAAAGGTCGCCTTTCTAAAGTTTCAAAATCCTAAATTTAAAAATGCAAATTAGCAAAATTTCTTACAAAGACAGATCAGAAGCCTTCAACGACTTCATTAAAAAATCAATGAATATCATTAGTTTTGCAGTCAAGTGCTTTTACAAATATAGACTTTTAAAAACTATTTGAACCGTGGAACCAATCATTGAATTAAAAGATGCCGACATTTATCAACGTGAGACGTTGGTTCTAAAGAATATCAATTTATCCATAAACAAAGGAGAATTTCTTTATATTATAGGCAAAGTGGGAAGCGGAAAGTCTAGTTTGTTGAAAACTTTCTACAACGAACTCCCCTTATTCGCAGGGACGGGCTCCGTCTGCGGATATCATCTTGAGAAGATCCGATCCAAAGATATCCCCTTTCTGCGACGAAGACTCGGAATCATCTTTCAGGACTTCCAGTTGCTTAGCGATCGAAGTGTTTATAAAAACTTTGAATTTGTATTAAAGGCAACCGAATGGAAAGATGAAAAAGCAATCAAAGAGCGGATTCAGGAAGTACTTTCAATTGTCAGAATGGAAAATTCCGGTTCACGAATGCCACATCAACTCTCGGGAGGAGAACAGCAACGTATAGGCATAGCCCGCGCCCTATTGAACAATCCCGAAATTATTCTGGCCGATGAACCAACCGGAAATCTTGACCCTGAAACATCAGAGTCGCTGTTAAGGGTGTTTATGGAGATTCACCGCGAAGGGAAAACAATTGTGATGGCAACACACGATTATCCGATTATTCAAAAATTCCCAGCCCGAAAGATAATCTGTGAGGCAGGATCGATCAGAGAGTTGGATGATGAAACTACCATGATCGATTTTGAATCATTGCTTGATGAACCTCTATCTGACCAATAAGACCTTATTAATTAACAATTTATAAATTTGCAGCCTAAGAATTAAAGACAAAAAAGATAATCATATGTATCTGCTGCAGAAAAATTTCCCGCTAAAAGAAAAAAATACGTTTGGAATAACTGTTCTTGCGAAGGACTATTTGTCAGTTGAATCAGAAACTGACCTACCCGATTTTTTCCGAAAAAACAATTCAGCCTGGCATCAGAAACGACTTTTTCTCGGGGCAGGAAGTAATTTACTGTTTGTCTCTGATTATAAAGGCCTTGTAATACAACCGCTGATCATGGGAATTTGCCTGACCAGCGAAAATAATTATGAGGTAGAGGTGGAAGTGGGAGCTGGAGTACCCTGGGATCTCTTTGTTGCCCATTGTGTCGAAAAAGGTTGGCATGGCATTGAAAATCTCTCTCTTATTCCTGGCAATACAGGTGCTGTGCCTGTTCAAAATATAGGTGCCTACGGCGTTGAAGCAGATTCGGTAATTAAACTGGTAAAAGGAATTGATTTAACTACACTTGAAAAAACCAGTTTTAGCCGTGAAGCTTGTAAATTTGAATACAGATCAAGCTTATTTAAAGTACAACTTAAAGAACAATTCATGGTTACCTCCGTTGTATTTCGCCTTAGTAAGTCACCTGATTTTAAAACAGGATACGAGGGTCTGGAGCATAAAATAGACCAATACGGAAAGATCAATCTGCAGAACATTCGCAAAGCAATCATAGCGATACGTCAATCAAAGCTACCCGATCCTGCTGTTTATGGAAATGCCGGAAGTTTTTTTAAAAATCCAGTTGTACCGGCATCAGTTGCCTACTCCCTAAAAAATTCGCACCCTGAACTTCCTGTTTATCCGATCGGATCAGGAGTTGTTAAGCTTGCAGCAGGATGGTTGATCGACAAAGCAGGCTGGAAAGGAAAATCCTTTGGAAAGGCTGCAGTTCATGATAAACAGGCTCTTGTTATAATTAATAAAGGAGGGGCTTCCGGAACAGAGATCTTCAGGTTATCCGAATTAATAGCCGAAGATGTCCTGCAAAAATTCAACATTCATTTAGAACGAGAGGTGCAGATAATTGGAGCTTAAAATCAGGCCATCCATTCTGGTTTAAGACGTTTAAAACATATTCATTAAGCTATATGGCTGATAACTTGCAGCACGCCCAACTATCAAAATTAATGATCGATAAACCACCCCCTTTAAACCTCGGAGTTAAAGGCACCATCCTAAACCCGATGTTTCGTGCTCTCATGTATTTCACACCAACAACCTTCTCCTCACCGCTCCGTTGACTCGTCCTGATTTTTGTTTAAAGTTTTTGTGCTAAGACTTCATTTAGTTCTTTGACTTATCCTGATTTTTGTTTAAAACCAGTGGATTTAACCTCATTTTATTTAGTTAAATTATGTCACCCTTTCAGATACTATGGTTAATTCCAAATTAATTGTCTATTTTTTTTATCTTTGAACTGACCAAAAGAAGGCTTCAGTCGATTCGTTGAGCCGAAGTCTATCTAGGGCGGGGCTTTGGCCCCGCTTCTTTTTTGCTCCGC
>CANJNY010000261.1 GCA_947475715.1 Prolixibacteraceae bacterium | reverse complement strand
TGACTCGTAAATCTTCTTGCAACATCATAAATTGAGTACGGCTTAAGTTGATAAATCCCCTTCCATTCAAGATCCGCAAATCTTACTTTGCAACCCGATGATAAAATAGCCTGAGGAACGGAGAGATAGGTTTTTTTGGGAATTTCAATTTCCTCAGCCTTTAAAAAAAGACAACATAAAAAAATCGCATCCGTGCAATTATCTAAAGCAACGGCATAAGGAGCCCCGGTGTATTCCGCCACCTCCTCCTCAAACATTTGGACAATTTTATAGGGATTATGCTTCATTTGTTCTGATTATTTTACAAGGATTCCCATAGGCTACCACCCCATCAGGTATATTGCGTGTAACAACTGATCCAGCGCCGATAACGACATGAGCACCAATGGTTATTCCATCAATCACATTCACTCCCATTCCAATTAGGGTTCCACTGCCAATTTTCACAAATCCCGCAATGTTGGCACCCGGATTAATTGTAACGAATTGCTCAATTTCAGTGTGATGTCCGATAGAAACATTCCGGTTAACCGACACAAAATCGAGTAACTGAGTATGAGCTGCGATGGAGACCAGGCTGTTTATATGAACTCCTCTACCCAGTGTTGTGGTAGAGGAAATAACTGTTGACTTATGAATAATGGTTGCAAAATTCATTCTGTTATCCTGAAAAGCCTGAAAAATTAACTGCTTGTTTACCGGCTTATTTACACCTAAAAAATATAACCCATTCTGATAAGTATCATTTATTGTAGTGATATGGTTTACCTTAAACCGTGGATTTTCATAGTTAATCCAGTCACTCTTACCAATATTATTCAACAAAAATATTTCGGGAAAACAATCATTTGATTCCAGATTGTCGAAGATCATGGTAAGAGTGGGCTCACTTATTCCAAGTATGTTAAGCGTTTTTATTTCCATAACCAAGAGCTCTTAGGTCTGCTGAAGACATTATTTCATATTCCAATTCCGCTGCGATACGGTGTATTCGTTGAATTAATTCCTTGTTGGTGGCTTTCTCTTTTCCGCGATAATAGAAATTATCTTCAAGCCCGGTTCTAACCCCGTCAGCCTCGATCAAACCCAGTACATTGGCCTTTAACTGTTCTTTCCCAATCCCACCAAAGCACACTTTTGTATTCTCAGGAAAATGATTCTTCAGATTTGCGATTGACGAAGGCTCCGTCCCTGCATTGAATATATTTCCTAAAATCAAATTGACATAAAGTGGTTCAGGCAGAATATTTTTTTTAACAAGAAAATTCGTATAATTCAGCATTCCCGAATCAAAACATTCAATTTCGGGCAACACTCCATATTTCTTCATCTCTTCAATGAGCCAGGTAATCGTTTCCGGGTCGTTAACAGATGCCGAGGTTGGAAAATTTAATGAGGACATTGTCAGGGATGCAAAATCTGGTTGAAGACATAAAACCTCTGTTCTTAAATTTCTGTCACTAAAATAACGGCCGCTTAACGAAACTCCAATTAAAAGATCGGTGCAATATTTCTGAATTCCTGAAATTATTTGCTGATAATATTCCTTCTTCCAGGTGTTATTCCCTTCAATATCGCGTGCATGAAGATGTACTAGTGTGATTCCTGTTTCGGCACACGATAATACATCATCTATAATTTCATTCGCATAAATGGGTGCCCTCGAATTGGCTTTAGTAGCCTGTGTTCCAGTAGGGCAAAGATTTAATATCTTCTGCATTTTTTGTTTAAAATTAAAATTGTGAAACTAGGTAAACTAATAATGACTCTTTAAAATCCTTAAAAGGGTCAATTTGCAATTGATAGAGTTGGGTGAAGCGATTATTGGAAGAAGGATAAGTGACTCTTTAATGTTGCATGGAGGATATGCTTATTTAATTCCGCTATTTCCCCCGTTTAGTTTGATGTAATAAACTGCAGCTAAGACAATTCCAGCAAACTATTATAAACATCCATGCATTTGTCGATAATTTGCTTGTTTGTATGGTCACACTTTCGGACCTTTAAATTAAATGGGGCGATTTCTAATTTTGATTCCTGGATATTAAGCTTACGTAATAGTGCGCTCATCATAATCAATGATTCTTTGCAAAAACGCTCATGTGAAAATAGAATGTATTTTTCTGAATAATTCTCGAGTACATAGGAGTAATAGTTTAACCAGGTTAATAACCAATAATTGATGTCCTCCTTTTTGTATAGAGACATTTGTT
Source organism: Prolixibacteraceae bacterium (assembly GCA_947475715.1). Taxonomy (GTDB): domain Bacteria; phylum Bacteroidota; class Bacteroidia; order Bacteroidales; family Prolixibacteraceae; genus JAAFHB01. The sequence goes on along the minus strand of CANJNY010000261.1, from coordinate 2,478 downwards.
CAAAGATCTCTTTATTGTCCAGGAAAAATGATTTATGGTTAAGTCCAAATTCATAGTGACCAATCCAATTCATGTAATTTACTAAAAAGTGATCCTGTTGCTGGATCAGGCAGAAATGTTTATGTTGATTTAAAAGGGATAAGGCATGTTGTAATGGATCCCGAAAAGGAATAATGAGGTAAGAATCAGGAAATTTCTGAAGAATTAAATCGAACCTCAGAATATTATTATTATTTTTTGACAGATACCTGAGCCTTTTTCCCTGATAATTCTTCTGCAGAATCAGATCTATATAATGTTTATATTCATCTAAAATCTCAGAAGACAATTTGTTGATCAACAAACGATCATTCAGAATATACCTGTCATTTAAATGGATCTTCCAGAATATTTCATCCAAGGCTTCCGGACTTTCACTGTTGATAAAGATACCGTCCTTATGCGCACGTTCCTTAAATTCTGTTTTATTTTGATTGAATGAAATCTTTCTCCACAGATTTGGTGCAAGGATAAATGGCATATCTCTGTATGTCAGTGAAACAAACTCTTTACGTTCATTCAGGCAATTTATTAAAGCAGTGGTTCCACTTCTTGCCAGCCCGCTAACAAATACATGGTTGCCGTTGGTCAAACCAGAGTTCTCTTTTTTCAGGAACAGTTGCTTCTCAATCTCAAAACTTAGAGCAGAGATTGCTTTTGAACCGATACTTAACCGATGAAATACCCGCAATAAAAAATTATAACCGGAACCTGGCATAGCTCTTTTTACTATAATAATATACGAAAAATGCAAGTATGGAAATACAAATACCTTCAACAGAGATTAGGGTATCAAAGACATTAATCGAGTCTGATATCCAATGGCCAATAACCGGTAAACTTAATAGTGGCAAGGCAATAAGTACAAATAAAAAAATCAATTTAATCGTAGCAAGTAGGATTTTACCAGAAATCACTAACAGTTTATTTTGTTTTTCATCGTCAGTGAATTCTGAACCAATAATTATCTTTAATGATTCTTTTTGCAGATCTAAAATAAATTTGCCGATTTCCAGGATCGGCAGAGCATCAAAAATTAGTGCGGAAACCATACTGGTTATTCCAATTAGGATAAGAATCATTGATTATTTCCCTAATTTAGATTTTATGAACCTAATGATTTTTTTTATCGGATACCAGAAAATGGCGATCAAAGAGAGTACAAATGCGGTTAAAATACCTAGAATAGCAGCGATTACACCTCCCCCCATTCCCGGGCCGATGTATAAGATAGTATGGGTAATATAAAGGTATAACATGACTATTTATTGGGTTGATTTAAAAATGTAAATTTATTAAATTCTTCTTCCGTAATATATCTGCTCCAGCTAAACATGCTTATTGTATTTTCATTAATCTGCTCAACATACGACCAGATTTCTTCATTATGCGAACCATAGATGATTCTGCCGTGATTGGTTTCTTCAACAAAAATATCCCCGTTACTCAGTATTCTTGATCGACCTTCGGTAAAGGTACCTATTTTTGCCGATTTAAAGAAGGCATCATAAGGTTTTGAACATTCATTTTTTGTAAAATCAATGACGTATTCCGTGTTATGGCCATCAAGCAGGCGATCATTTTCGTTTGGGAATTTGGCATCAATCACATTATTTCCAAAAATGCCAATACGGGTTGAATCGAGGACGTCCACATTGTGCTGATGAACCCAGGGGCCTGTCTGTGACCAGATCATCTTATTGGTTGACGGCCGGTATAACCCTATGAGGTTTAGGCGACGTAAACTTAAAAACAGATCTCCCTTTTTCCAGTATTTAGAATCGGTCAGGACGGGCTGCACATCATTGAGGTGCATATAATCTAAATAAGTGTCGTCAATTGATACATGAGAATTTTTAAAGAAATCGCCTCTTCCGTATCCGTTTTCCATGAGGATCTCAAAAACTGATTTTTGATACACGATGCTTCCGTCGGCAGGAGATAATTTTTGAATCGCATCGTCTCTGATCTGGTATTTCTCCGAATTTGTTTTTACTGAATTATAACTGCATATCCAATAATTTCCATCTGAATCCTGCTCAATCGAATGGTGCGAAGGAGTTGTGTTGACCCAGCTTAATTTTGAACGATTATTGATTCTAAATATACCTCTATCCCAAATAGATATAATTAATGAACCATCATTGGTTAATAACGGATGTTCTAACCTGGTTTCGGATTTGGAAAGAGTATAATCAGTTCCGTAAATCTTTGTTGATTTAAACAGACTGATTAACTCGTCAATATCCGGAGTCCATCGGTAGAGTTCCTTGCCATCATTAATTCGCATCAATTTAACAATAGACTGACTGATTTTATCATCCCAAACAGAAATCAGTAAATAATCTTTGCTTAATGTATGTTTTTTCGAATAGTTAAACCCGTTTTTTAAATTAAACCTATTATTAATGATTAATGGGTGTGTATTCCAGGAACCAT
>CANJNY010000260.1 GCA_947475715.1 Prolixibacteraceae bacterium | reverse complement strand
GTTTTCGCGCCTGTAATATTGATACTGCTTGTTGCGAGTATTCCAAACAAGGTAAAACGCCCTGCTTTGGTGTTGCCGCTATTCAGGTTAAAGGATAAATCCTGGTAAGATGGCAAAGCGGTAGTTCCGATATTCACGCCCATGGCCTGTGCAACACCGGCCAATGCATAGCGGTATCCCACCAGATAAGATGAACCTTTTTCTTTATTGATGGGCCCTTCGGTTGTTGCTTCAAGTCCTGTAATCACGCCTGCCTGGAGGGTTGTCTCCTTTTTTTGGGAATTTCCATTTCGAAAACCCAGATCAAAAACACCTGCTGTCGCATTACCATATTCTGCGGGGAACGCCGATGTTAAGAAATCTGAACTTTTCAACAGATTGGTATTTAGTGCACTTACGGCACCCCCGGTAGTCCCCACCGAAGCAAAGTGGTTCGGGTTTGTGACATTCATCCCGTTGATACGCCATAAAACACCCACGGGGGAATTGCCCCGGATCACAATATCATTCCGACTGTCATCGGGAGCGCTGACGCCAGCAAAATTGGCGGCCAAACGGGCAGGATCACTTCGCCCGCCCGCATACCGGTTAACCTCTTCGGTCGAAAAGGTACGTGCACTGATCGTGGCCAGATTGTTAATCGCTTTATCTTTGGTATTTGCCTTAATAACAACCTCATTCAGACTGGTGACATTCTCCTCCATTGCTATATCCAGAATCGTCTCTTTCCCTGATGTTACTACTACATTGGGCACAAATACATTCTTGTAGCCCAGGTAAGATACGTTAATATCATATCGATCGGGTGAAATATTTGTTAGGACATAATTCCCATTTGCATCTGCTGTTGCACCTTTATTTTCTGTTTTACTGAGAATCTGAACTGTAGCTCCCGGAAGTGTTATCTGAGATAGTTTGTCGGTGATCACACCTCGTATATTTTGCTTATTATTTTGAGAATAAGTAAATTGAGTGATGAGTAGGGCAATTATAAAAGTGTATTTTTTCATTATTATTTGGATTTTATTTCTGTCTGATTACTTCATTAATTCAATTGTTTTGTGGTGCCGGCTTCAATAGTAAACGCTTTGCCGTTTATTTTTATAAATACAGTTAGCGAACTTAAATTGGTAACCAAGTCTTTATCGACTGAGAATTTTAGGTTTTTAAAGGCATTGATATAATCCACTAATCCTATTTGAGTCGTGTAATAAATATCCGGCTTTTGGGAAACCATTTTGAAAAACTTCTCCACTTCTGCCCATTTGTTTCCGGGCCCTTCATATTCCCAACTATGTCCCCACACATAAAACAAGGCTAAGGTTTTTACATTTAGAAATTCAGATGTAAGCTGATAAAAGGCCTTCAATTCTCTTCTGTCGTTTGCTGTGTCGTTGGGGATATAATTTGTTTTTCCGAATAAATGGATTGTCGGTTGCCATTTAAGATATTCAGTGGGCATACTGAAATTGTAAGTATCGCCCACTGTTCTGGCATATTCAATACCCAAACCGGTTATTGTCTCAACTACAAAATCGTTGGTATTGCCAAATGGATACGACATTCCGCGAACGGGATAACCGATCAATCGTTCCAATTCTTTTCTATCTTCCAGCACTTCATAAATCACATCAATTTTCGATAAGGAAGTCAAACCCGGGTGATTTGCTGTGTGACCGGATACTTCGTGTCCTTTATACAGGCTTTTAACCTCTACTTTGGTGAGATAATCCTTTGTTCCGAGTTTGTTGGAATTGAGATGAAAAGTTCCGACAAGACCATAATCATTCATCAATTTCACCAAATGCTTGTCGGCTACATTCCCATCATCAAAACTCAAAATCAAAGCTTTGGATTTACCCTGCGGGAAAAGCATTTCGATTGGTGTGCCGGTTATTGCAATAGGCCTGACTGCCTGTGCTTTGGCCAAGTTTATTGAAAGGGAAATGGCTAAAAAGAGTATAACTTTTTTCATTTTGAAATAGAATTTTATTCATTAATCAATAACTTAATATCAGCAGTCGCTCTATCGATATCTGGTTTCTGTGTAGCATTATAAATTCCCCGGATCCTTCCTAACTTATCAATCAAGAGCATTGATTCCGTATGCAAAAAATATGAAGAATCTCTTTGCAGACCAAGGCGTCTTTCTGAAAAATAAGACTGTCTTCCTAAAGTGTAAATTCGTTCTTTATTCCCTGTCAGCAAATACCATTTATTTGGATTAATGTTATGATTTTCTCCGTATATTTTTAAGGTACTAACCGAATCAACCCAGGGCATCACTGTAAATGACACTAATTTTACTTGTTTATTGTTAGCAAAGCTATCCTGTATTAATTGCAGGTTATTTGTCATCCTGGGACAAATGGTTGGACAGGTTGAAAAGAAGAAATTTGCCATATAAATGTACCCGTCAAGTGAATCTTTTGTTATTAAATGTCCCAATTGATTCTGCATTTTGAAAGTATCTATAGTATGGATGTTCTTGTATTTGGGATCTGCCGGTTTTATCCACTCTGCAGTAAAATCAGCAGTATTGTAGAACGGTAAGACTTCATTTTTTGTATGGCATGCTATTAAAGCAACGACACAACATAGCAAACCCAAAACCCTGTTAATGTGTTGCTGTAGGAATACAGCTTTGAACCGAAATAACTCCATATAATTTATTGTTTTTTAATGTGTAATTGGAAACCAGCTGCCCCGTGCTGTCCCAGGTTTGTTGCAGGCCTTCTTCTGTGCCCATTTGGTAATTGCTTCTTTGTCTGATTTTGCAATCAGGGAAAAACACGGTTTGTGTTCCATTAAATTGGCCGTTTTTATAATTGAATAAATACCTGTAATTGCCGTTGGGCCACCATTGTTTAAACACCCCTTCAATCTTACCATCAACGTAATATTGTTCGAGTAATTTTTCTCCTGTATTGTACCAGGCAAGTGCCAGTCCATTTTCCAATCCATTAATTATTGGCAATTTATAAACAACACGCCCGGCTTTTTCCTGCTGTATCATGTAGCCCGAAAACGGTTTACCATGATAATAATATCCATTGTCGTTACGTTTTAATGCAGTATCAAAATTTAAGACATTGTAGCTTGGAGGAAAGATTGCAATTTGCTTTTTATTGCTGTTGCACGCAAAAACAAACAACAATAAACCTGCAATCATCAACCTTTTAACTGGAAAAATAGATATCGGCATAATACGTATAAAATTATTACTCCACTAAAAACTGTCCCATCAACCCTTCATCTTCATGATTACTGAAATGACAATGATACATGTATGGACTCACTCCACTGGAGAAATCATCAAATTTGGCAATTACTGAAACCGATTCTCCCAGTGGAATATAAACAACATCTTTCCAACCGGATTCATATCCGGCGACTGAACCCGAACTGCGGGAAATGATTTTAAACTGTACATCATGGATATGAAAAGAGTGGCCAAAAATGTTGTTGTTGACAATGGTCCATTTCTCAATTGCATTAAGTTGAATATTTTGATTGATAGCAGTAAAACCATAGGTGTTATTGTCGAATGTAAAAGCAGATCCGGCTTGCCCACCTGTAATCGTAATCGTTCGGCTTTTGGTAACATCGGTATTTGTCCAGTACACATTATTGGCCAGTGTTCCAGGCAATGCCATGATTGGATTTGCTGTTGGTGCCACCACATTAATATGCAGTAAGCTAAAATCAATATTATTCAATAAGCTCCCAAAATTTCCGCTGCTGGCGGGTTCTGCACCGGGAAAACCAAAAACCTGACCGGTGTTAAAGGCCTTCATATCCATGCTGGAACCAACAGCATCACTGCCAAGATTTACTAAAATTTCTACTCTTTCACCCACGGCTAATTTCACACGGGTTACAGGCACGGGGGCATTTAACAGACCGCCATCGTTGGTAATCACATAAAATGTGCGGTTATCACTAAATCCTAAATTATAGGCTCTTTCAATTTCTGTATTTAATATCCTGAACCGCACAAATTGTTTTGGCAGACTGATCTCGGCATTAGGTGTTCCATTGGTTAGCAGGTAATCGCCGTAAGCCGTGGTAAGATTAAAAGAATTGTCTGTATTGTACCTCCTGCTGGTTAGCACCAGTGGAATATCATCCGTTCCATAGGTTCTTGGCAATGGGAGTGCAGATTCTACCGGGTCATTAACCAGTATAAAACCGCCGGCGCCTTTCGTTAACTGTTCCTGAGTCTTCATGTGTAAATGTGGATGGTACCAGAAAGTCGCAGCATTGTTTTTTACCTGGAAATTTGGCGACCACGTAGCACCTGCATTGATGATCTGGTGCGGACCACCATCCATAATGGCCGGTATATGAAAACCATGCCAGTGGACGGTGGTTTGATCCCCCAGGCTGTTGGTTACATTTATTTGCACATCATCGCCTTTATTCATGATAAGGGTGGGCCCCCAGAAAGAATTTCCATTATATCCGTAGGTGGCAGTTGCAGCGCCTGTTCTCAACTGTTTTGTTGAACTACCTAACGTGAGATTAAATGTTGTACCGGTCAATGTTGGTGGTATCCAAAGCGTATTGTAACCTTTTGTCGAACTGGTGGTGCTATCGCTGACGGAACTATCGGTTGTTTTTTTACAATTAAAAGCTGTTACCGCTACAGTAAATGCAAAAATCAGAGTGCCTAGTTGTACTTTATTTATTATCATCTTTTAATATTTTGAATTTTAAATAT
>CANJNY010000259.1 GCA_947475715.1 Prolixibacteraceae bacterium | reverse complement strand
CCCATGATTTCCCTGATTCCTGATAAAGATGTTCCGGAACCGGTATCAATGATTTTCAGGTTATGAATATGGGATGAGGGTTCGATCAGATGGTCAGAGATGCCGCAAGAGTGGAGACGAACGGCTCCAAGTTTTTCTCCCAGCTGACTGATATAGGGGACTATAAATTCATCATACAATTCGGAGGAGATCATTGTGCCGGCACATTCGCCTACATGTACTGAGGTAACGGTCAGGTTCCCCAATGCTGCAAAATGTTGAATCAGGATCACATAGGCATCAACAATCCATTGGTGGATTGCATGGGCAAGATCAGGATCTGCCAGCATAGTCATCATGATATTATCCCCGGTCAGCTTAAGGGAGGTGGTGATCACCCCATGGATTGTTGCGCGTCCTGATTCATCCCAGAAAAACGGAGGGATGATCTTCAGTTCGGGATGTGAATTTTTAAGTGTCTGAATCTGTTTTTCAAGATCTTTGATCAGTGGGTGTTCAAGAATGGAATCGAGGGAAGGTAGTTCGTCACTGTGGGTTATGTTTTCCAAAGGTCTCCCTAACACATCCGAGTCTTTATCCTCGTTGATGGAGAACCGGGCCCCCAGGATTGCCGCAAGGATCATGTTGGGTTGAATGGCTCCCACCAGGACCTGATTTTCATTCACAAAAGGAGCCTGGATAAGGTTGTCTTCCATATTGTAAATGGCATAGTTCGGGAACTGCTCCCTTACGAACTGGTTGATCCGTTTGTCCTGTTCCCAACGGAAAAACGGGTCGAAATAATACTGGTCGGGAAAAACAAAGCCACCATGTTTGTTTAACCATCCTTTGGATACACTAGCCTGAATTTTGATCATGGGATTTGTTTATATTATTAGATATGTTGCAAGTAGAGACGCTGCGTGCAACGTCTCTACAATTATTAATCGATTCCGAAATAGGGTTTATTGGTTTTCCATTTTCCTTTAGTGAAATCGGGAAATGGGACAGGTGCATTTTTCTGGATAGAAATTCCTGACAGTTCTACTATCGCGCTCATTACGGCTGAATCGTATACGTCGATAGGTGTCGGACCCTTCGCTTTTACTGCATCGATAAACTGAGACAGCATCACATAGTCGGTTCCGCCATGAGACTGTGCCGAGAAATCGGCGCTCCACCATTTGTGATTATATTTGGCTTCATAGGGCTTCCATGGTTCCCATTGATTGTATTCGGGACTTTTATCTTCGAGATAGGTGGATGCTTTTTCTTCATCATATACCCCCAGGGTTCCTTGAAGAAGCCACCGGTTTGAGTAGGGGCGGGGAAGTTGCATATCATAATTGATGACCAGTGTTTTTCCCATTTTTGTTTTGAGTACAGAGGTCACAATATCACCTTGTTTGTATTTGAGGTTTGCATTCGGATGGTCGTTTCCGAACTTCCGTTTCATATAGGCGTTGATCCCTTTTGAGGCTGTTGCAGTAGAAAAAATCTCTGTGAAAATATCCCCCCGGTTGATATCCATCCAACTGATTATCGGGCCGACACTATGGGTGGGATATTGATCCCTGTTGTAATTAAGCAGGTATTCAGCAGGCCATTTCTTTTCGCCCGTTTTATTGTCAAAAAACCAATGGTCGATGCAGTCGTGTGAGTGGGCACAATGGCAATGGACGATCTCCCCAAACATTCCCAGACGTTTCATATTTAATGCGGCGAGATTGTCCTGACGAAAGCTCCAGTTTTCGAGCATCATGCAGGGAATTCCCGTTTTCTCCGAAGTTTCAACAAGCTGCCAGATATCCTGAACGGTCAATGCGGCAGGTACTTCAATACCGGGATAAATACCTTTGGTCATCGCGCCGATTGCAATAGCGGCGTGTGAATCCCAGTAAGTTGCAATAATAACACAATCAAGTTTCTCTTTTTCTAATAATTCCTTCCAGGTGTTCTCATCCTTGCAGTAAATCGTTGGTCGGTTTCTTCCCGCACTCTGGCACAGGTCGGCCCCATTCTCTGCCTTAGATTGCGTAAGATCGCAGAGTGCAACAATCTCAACACCCTCAATGGTGAGCAGATTGGAAATGTGACTGGTGCCCCGGCCTCCGGTTCCAATTACCCCGACTTTTACGGTTTTCTTTTGTTCATTCATCGCATTTGAAAAGCTTGGTAAGCTACCTATTCCCACAGTGGCAACTGTCCCTTTTTCAATAAATCCTCTTCGTGAAATGTTCTTCATAAGTTTAGGAATTGATAAATATTAAATTTGCCTTTGGATTTGATATTGCTTTATAAATGTAATTTTTTTCTAGTCAATACTGAGAATAATAAGATATAAGTAATAAGAATTATTTATTTTCGTAAAGATTGCTTCGTCGTACCTCCTACCAATGACAGAATTGTGATAATCTGCCAGTGAGAGGAGATTGCTTCGTCACTCCTTCGTCGTTCCTTGCAATGACAGCGTTCATTGGTTCTTTTAAGGGGTTGGGTAGAGCTGGCGGCTCGCCGCCAGCTCTACCCAACCCCTTACTTATAAAAATGGCTAAAATGTCATTGCGAGGCACTCCAGAATGATCTTTCAGTTTAATCTTAAACCCTTGAGTGCCGAAGCAATCTACCCTAATTTATGGTTTATCCATGGTTGTCATTCTCACATTGTGCCCAAATTTTTGGGTGATCTCTCGCAATGACAGGGGGCTCCCATCTCTCTGTTAATCAAACAATCTGTCAATGCGAGGAGCTCTGCAATAATTATAAACGAACTGATTGACATGCTGAGCGACGAAGCAATCTATACATCGGGATTGTTTTCCTGAGTTAATACAATGAAGCATAAAATTTATTTTTCAGAGATAATTAAGACTAAACCTTTGGATGCCGGAATGAATAAATTTTTCAGATCGGCTGGTCCCTGAGACTGTAATCCTTCAATAGATGGTATTTCGATTTTTGCAGTTGCCGGATTCATCCTGATGTTCTTCCAATCAATATCCAGTGAGATGGTCTGATCGGTTTTTGCCCAGTTGCCTAATGCGATCATTGCCTTCCCATCCTTTAGATAAACACCAGCGAGGATATCCACATGATTTGTCTGAACAGGATTTGAATTATCCCAGTAGCCGATATATTCGGAACCGTGAATTCCAAATGAATCCCATAATTTCCAGATGTTTTCGGGATTGCATCCTACCCATCCCAGGCGTGAAGTCATTCCGTAAACCATTCCGCGGTAAGCATTCCCGCAACTCTGCAACATCTCGCTGTACAATCCAAAGGGGATCCCGGAAATTTCTGTCAACCAGTAATCGGGAGTTTCGTTATAATTATACCCTTCGCCAATCCATAAGCTGTTGACATAGGGAAAAAGTTCAAGATACTGATTTACCGGACTATTCAGTCCATAGGCAACATCATAATTATTTCCTGAATGGAAATCGATTAAACAGCTATCTGCGGCATGGTCCATCGTTTTGCGAACCCTTTTCATGATTTCTCTGTCATAGCCTACACCATCGAGGTAGATTCCCCGAATCCCGATTTTTCTTGTTAGCCAGTTTAATCCTTCAAGATAATGATTATGTAAACGGGATAGCCCCTGGGTCCGGATAGACATGTCCCAACCCATACCATCTGGAAGAATGGCGTGCCATGCCGGATCGTAATCTTTTCGAAGGTGTTCGTAAAGCCAGGTATGGCCGCTCATTCCATAAATACTCTTGTCGGTTTTATCCCGCTGAGTATCGGCGAGCATAATCACACTGCTACGGGTGTATATTTCATCATCGAGGTGTCGCATTGCCCAGAGCTCGGTGGCATAGGTTGAGAGTTCCCGGACTGTATAATACAATTTGGTTCTCACACCAATCTTTTTTCCTTCATTGGTTACTTTTGTCAGTGCATCGGTGGTCAGGAAGGGGTAGTTGATATATGGATTTTGCGAATTTCCCTGATGAATATTCAGAACCGTTGCCTTGCCAATCTTTGAAGGATCTCCTTTCCCTTCTGCATGAAAATAGCGATCATTCCAATGGGTATCATCCAGAGGTTTAAAAGGAGTGATGGCCAGACCGAAGTTAAGAACCAGCTCTTCCCCTTTTTTCAAGAGTTTACTTCCTGTATAAGCGGTCAACAGGAGAACCGAATCCGATTTTAAAATAGTGCATCCCCCTTTCCCCTCGTTACTCCAATCTTTGTAGACACCTGTCTTTTCAAATGAATACAATTTCCAGTCGGGGGTTTTGTGTTTTAATTTAAGCTGCATTCCGGCGTTCACATCCCCAATCCAGACCATATTATTCGCTCGCTCCTGCTGCCAATTCCATTCAACTTCACTGGGTGTCAATCCACCTTTAACCCCCATTCCCATCAGGTAGGTTGCTGAAGATTTCTCATAAGGGATCACCAATCTTACATCATCGAGGTTCACATCGTTTTTGGCCGTTATAGTTGTCTCATAATTGACATAGCCATCACATTCCATTTTTGCACTAAGTCTTACTTTAACGCTCGAAGAGTTTAATGTATTTTGCCACGCTACGGCACCGGTTGTTTTTAAAGTCACCTTTGGCGTGCCTGAAGACCATTCAATAACCTTTCCCTCTTCAAGGAGATCGAGATGTATATCTCCCGCAAGAATATTTTTATCAGGACCATCGGTAGCATGGTTACTTTGTGTGAAAGAGCTTGTGATGCCTGACGGAAATCCGAGCCGGTTATAGGTTAATTTTCGTCCTAAAATTGAAACTGTTTTGTTATTTATTGTGACTGGTG
>CANJNY010000258.1 GCA_947475715.1 Prolixibacteraceae bacterium | reverse complement strand
TCTCGATTGTGCTAGGTAGAAATTTTTTCATGATAATTGATTTTAATATTATTCTATTTTACTGTTATATTAGATTTATGGTTAATTATTATTGATATACGATCAATAGGTTAACTTCTAAATTATTTTGATTTTTTAATCTTGCCTACAATATGCACCATAACGGAATTAATCTATTTCCTGTTATTAACTCATACGCATGATAGACGGGCAAATTATAATTAATGATTGTACATCAAAATCAATTTTCAAGCTGTTACCTAATTGTAATTTACTTTCTATGATTTTATCTCCCCAGATTGAAATACCAATCTTCTTAGGGAATTGATCATCAGTTTCAATAATGATGTCCTGTTTTTTCCATTCTCCTTTTTTGCTAATGCCCGTTTATATTGGAAGTAGCTAGGTGAGATTTGCTTTTTTTGCATAAGTGTCATAAGTTATAATTAATCCTAGTTGTGAAGTCCTCAAGAAACCCTAAAAATTTAAAGTAGTATTTATGCTGATTTGGTATCAGATCGTCAAGAATATCCTGTTGATATTTGGTTTGCACTACACCCCTATGATTTAAGTTCCTACCTTGATGTAAATAATTCCCTAAGTCAAAAACTCTTTCAAATAAATCCGCATTAACTCTAATTTCAGTATTGAAATAGAATACATATATTACCAATCTGAGTTTGTGATTAAAGAACCATTTATTTATAGGCGCACTAATAAAATCTAGAATTTTTGCATTTTCATTTGTCGTAAATATGAGCCTACCAATTGTTTGATTTCCTTTTCTCACAAAGGTTTTTGTATCACGATCATACATATGTAGTGCTGGAATATCTTTATTTTGTTGAAGATATTCGAGTAGAGACAATTTCTCAGCTAGGCTATTAGTTATGGCCTCTAATTGCTGATAGGCTGCAAGACAGAAACCCTCAAAATTATCTTCCCTTCTGAACTTCTCCATTCGAATAAAATCTTCTATTAACCTTTCTTTTATATCTAATAACTTAAAGTCTGAATAAAATTTTTGTGCATGATCTTTAATAATTACTTTTATACAGTATTCATAGATTTCTTCTATTGCAGTAGAATTAACATCCATAGATTTATTAACAGGATTTCTATCCAGCTCACGTTTGAACCACTCATTTCCTGGCTGTTTAGATATCTCGTCTACCAGTTTTAATAGTTTGATTAGATTTTCCTTGTTATTGTTCATTCATTTTGCGGTTTATAATTTTGCATTGCTTCTTCAAGTCCTTTTTTTAATAATATTTCTACCACATTATTTAAATAGGCTTGGCGATCCTCCTGTTTTATTGGAGTCTCAACTAAGCAATCGAATCTGGTTCTTAATCTTGAATACAAATCATTTTCTGACCCTTTCACCATTCTTAGGTATTCCAACTTTCCAGCAATAACATTAGCCATTTCGGGGTTGCCTTTTTTTACATGCCCTTTATCGCCAATATAGTGCTGCTTGAAAACTACCTGGGCTTTCTCATACCCATATTTCTCCCAGTAATAAATCCACACGCGTAGCTGTTTAATATAACGCTGCGGCACGTTGGCTTTTGTATTCACAATCAATCCCGTTACCTCTTGCCTAAATCCCTCTTTTTGTAACCTTGTTTTACTGTCCTTGATATGAAAGCCTTGTGCTGCAATAATACGATGAATCTCCTTTATAAAATCGCCCTCCTTTTGAAAAACATTATGCATCGAGCTGAAGGAAATATCATCGGCATACCGAGAATACCTCAATCCAAATCGCTTAGCTACCGCCGATAAATAAAAATCGAGTTGCTGACAAATAATATTTGTAAGTGTTGGCGAAGTTGGCGCCCCTTGGGGTAAGACGTTGCATTTGGTTATTTTCCATTCTTGATTCTGATCCAGTCTTTCCACCTCCATCGACTCTGTACAAAGCCAAACAATTATATTGGCTAATTCCTCTCTGCCATTCTTTTTATTCAGGTTAAATGGCGCGTATTGTATTCTACCCCAAATTCTTCCAGCTTCAATACTTGGGAAAAAATCTTTTAAGTCGATATTATAAACGTACAAGCTATTGGTATGAACCCTTGCATTATCAACGATGGACTTATTAGGAACAAAACCATTGGCCGCAGGATGTACGTCAGTCATAACCTGGAAAATAAGATTTAGACATCGTTGAATGGATTTTAGCCCTTTATTCGGGGCATGTATAATCCGATCTGCTCCCGATTTCTTTTTTATGGAGAACTTTGCATACCGGCTTTTGCCAGGAATGGATTTGGAGTGGAAATTCAATTGACGCATCTCAAGGGGATGAGATTTCTCACCATACATCAATACTTTCACAAAATTTAGTAAGGTTAATAAATCTTCCTTGCTTTTCATTTTGTTAAAAGCTTGCTTTATATAGTTTATATTTTCGTCTGTAAGTTTCATTCTATTTAATTCATAAGTTCTAATAGAAAGTCCGCCTTTGTTTTCTTTGTTTATGGTAAACCAAACATTAATTATTTAATTAATATTATAATTTAAATCATATTATAAATAATATCCTTAAAAAAACCATTGAGCCATGAGCAATTAAACTAATAACTTAATAACTTTCAGTCAACTGAATTGCTTCAGCGACTACCAACCGAATACAGTTGGCAAAATCAAAATCTTTCGGCGGACTTTCAAAGAACTGTCGCAAACTAACAATGCTTCTGTGCAGGCTATCTGCACAGATAAAATATTTTTAATTATCTTTGCATTTGTAGTACTAACAATTCAAATTAACAGAAAAAATAGCAATAATTTTCAATTACCATTTATATGTCAACCACAAAAAATGCTTTAATACGATATAAAGTTCTGGACAAGTGCTTTAGGAATACTGGCCGTCGTTATTTTATTCAAGATTTAATAGATGAATGCAATAATATGTTGGCCGAAATTGATCCAGAGACCACAGGGATTAGCTTGAGACAGATTAGGGAAGATATTTCTTTTATGAAACGAGCAGAAGGTTGGAGTATTGAATTGGGTGAGTTTCGCGTTGGGAAAAAGATGTTCTATCGGTATACAGACACGAACTTTTCTATAAATAATATGCCACTGAACGAACTTGAAATAAATCAATTAAGATCAGCCATGGATATTGTTTCTCAATTTAAGGGCATGCCTCAGTTTGAATGGGTGAATGAACTAATACCTAAGCTTAAACAGGGCATCTCAAAAGATGAAAAAACCACTCCAATAATTGAATTCGACAACAATGAATTTTTAATGGGAATAGAACATCTGGGAGCTTTATACAACGCTATCTTTTACAAAAAAGTTCTGAAAATAGTTTATCAACCCTTTGTTGATGAGAAAGTCCAGATACTGATATTTCATCCATACTTCCTCAAACAATACAATAATAGATGGTTCGTATTCGGCTATAATTCAGAAAATGGTAAATTTAATTGGAACCTAGCATTAGATCGTATAGAGAGTATAGCTGAACAAATAGGAAGATTTCAAAAAAACACTGAAATTGATTGGGCTACTTATTTTGAAGATATCATTGGTGTTACCAAACCAATGGATGCTGAACAGGAAAAAGTTGTACTCGAGTTTTATGGAATCACTGGAAAATACATTGAATCCAAGCCTTTACATGGATCCCAAAAATCGAAAAGAATTGATGAGAATATCCTACAAGTTCAATTAGAACTCATCATTAATTATGAATTTGAACGAGTAATTTTATCGTATGCTGATACAGTTAAGGTTATAAAGCCAAAAACACTTACGAATAGTATTAAGAAACGAATAAAAAGTGCGAATGCGCTATATCAAGAAAATTAGATGCTAGCTTTAATTAGCGATTAAATTTTTACGCATTTATAGAATTTCGTTCCTCGGTTATCATATAGAAGTTCCTCGGTAATTTTATAGCCTGGAAATTCATCTCCTATTTTCATACCTCTAGTAAATTCTTCAAAATACGGATCGCTTTTGTGCAGCAATGCATTGGTATGCGGATTTATCACTTGGACTAGTCCAAAACTGTCAACTTGAATACGGCTCCAAAATTCCATTCCGTTGATTGTAGTAAGACCAATTGTTTTTTTATTCGCAATAATAAATCGGGCGACACCTGAATTTGGATTAACTGAAATTTTGTGTAGATAACAAGTCATAATATAGTTTTATTTAATTTTTTGAAGCTTTAACTTTAGAACGATGGCACAAATATGAAGTTAATGTGTGCCTTATTATTGCACAGAAATATTAATTGAGAAGAAGGTTTCTATCGCATTTTTATTTTACTGTTGTTTTAATTTGAGGATCTGAAAGTATAATATCATTGTCGCTTCTGTCTGTTAAAGATTGATTTAGATAATATTATTGGTTTCATCATATTTCATTGTCGTTTTTTGTTTTACACTGACCGCTTTGCCCACAGGCGATCTTCGACCTGTGTTTTGCCTGCGGCTTGTATATGGCGCTTGCTCTTTGTTACATGCTGTTTTCATTTTAATTTAAGAAAGCCGTTTTACCTTTTTATTAACCTCTATGACAAAAATAAATGTAAGATTGTTTGTAATAAGTTACCATAAGTACTATATAATCATCATAAATCTGCATTCCAAATACACAATTTCTTTTTTCTTCATCTATTGCATCCCATCTAGTAACTATACCTGTATTATAAATTTGTTTATTTGTATAATAAATTGAATGAGCTGAGTCACCAACTGTTATTATATTATTTTCAAATTTAAAATTAAAAATAGATTC
>CANJNY010000257.1 GCA_947475715.1 Prolixibacteraceae bacterium | reverse complement strand
TTTTTAAGAGCCTGCCCTGCTTTTGGAGCTATCCTGATGTCTGTTATTCTCACCTTTAAACCTCCTGTTTCACACTCGGGAACTCAAATGCTCTACAGCATTTTTGGTTTCGGAGTCTGTATGATCTTTTTTGCATTATCGGAGAATTTTTTTCTCTCTGCATTTTTACTTTTTATGAGTGGTGTTTTTGATAATGTGAGTGTAATCATCCGATCCAGTATCCTTCAGTTACATACTTCCGATCAGATGAAAGGTCGGGTAGGGGCGGTAAACAGTATTTTTATCGGATCATCAAATGAGTTGGGTGCCTTTGAATCGGGCGTTGCTGCACGTTTTATGGGGCTTGTTCCTTCCGTGGTTTTTGGAGGGGTAATGACCCTGCTAATCGTTTCTGTTACGGCATGGAAATCACCAACTTTACGTAATCTTGCGTTAAAAGAGAGTATCTGACCTTTTAAAACTTCACCAATCTTCTACCATGATAATCGGAAGATGGGATTAATTTGCTTATTTCATCAAAATTTTCCCAGGTAACTTTTCCGCATACAATGATTTTTAATCTGCTTTCTGCAATTTTTATCATGTCAAGCAGCATATCAGATCCTTCAATTGCAGTTGCCTTACCGCCGGAGGTCAAAATCCGGTCAATTCCAATTTCAGCTAATTGTTGGACGGCTTTTAGAATATCTGTAGTTTCATCGATCGCCTTGTGAAAGGTTACCTGCATCGGTTGGGCAAGTTGAACTAATTGAGCTGTTCTTTCCACATCGATGGTATGATCCGTGTGGAGTAGACCAAATACCACTCCGGTGGCATGTAGAGCTTTGCAAACTTCAATATCGTGGCACATGATTTCGAATTCATCCTTCGAATAGTAAAAATCGCCACCGCGCGGACGGATCATTACCATCACCGGAACATCGAAATTCTCCATTACCTGTTTTATAGTGCCATACGAAGGGGTAGTTCCGCCGCAATCCAAATAGTCACATAATTCAATTCGGGTAGCTCCTGCAGCAAGAGCAGCTATCGTTTCGTGGAATGATTCAACACAAACTTCTTTTATCGGATCCATGATTTTATTATTTTGATACAAAAATAAGAATATTAGGGTTCCAAAGGATCATACTTTGTTCGCCTTATCTGTTTGGGCATTAATTGTCTTTTTTTGTATCGAAAAATTGAATAGTTTTAACCGGTTAAATTATAAGGTATGGAAAGAAGAACATTTTTTACTGGTATAGGAACCGCTACTTTAACTGTATTGGCTATTTATCCATTGACGGCCAGTGCGTTAAAGTCTTCAAGAAGCTCCTCCAAAGGAGGTATTTTGAAGAATAATCAGATTCAGCACATGGTCATTTTTGATCTTCATCATGAAAAGGGGACGGAATTGGCTATCAAATTCCTTGCTGACGGTCAAAAGATCTTAAGTAATATTCCGGGAGTGAACAACTTTCAGGTTTTTAATCAGGTAAGCGTAAAGAACGATTTCACCTATGGGTTCTCTATGGTGTTTGATGCTGCTTCCGACTATGAATCCTATAGTAAGCACCCGGATCATCAGGAATTTGTTGAAAACCGCTGGAAGAAGGAGGTTTCACGGTTTCAGGAAATCGATTTTAATTCTTTTAAGTTTTAGCGGATGGGAGTTGAGATCGAACGCAAGTTTTTAGTTTGCAATGACGATTGGCGCAGCCTGGGTGATCCGGTACAATATGCCCAGGGGTACCTGGCTGCAGATGGTATTCGTACAGTAAGGGTCCGAATTGCAGGAGAGGCCGGATTTCTTACGATTAAAGGGGCTTCGAATGGAATTAGCCGGTTGGAATTTGAGTATGAAATTCCTGCTTCAGATGCTTTCGGGATGCTCCGATTGTGTTCAATGCCCGTAATTCGAAAATTCAGAACAAAGATTTTATACCAGGGTAAGATCTGGGAGATTGATGAGTTTGAAGGTGAGAATAAAGGATTGATAATGGCTGAGATTGAGCTGAATTCAGAAGAGGAGCCCTTTGAGCTACCCCCCTGGATCGGCGAAGAGGTAACGCATGATCTGAGATATTACAATTCACAACTTTCCCTCAGGCCATTTCAGAGTTGGTAGTATTGTGGTTATATGCTCTAATTTTAAGTAGGAAACAGCCTGGTATAAATTTACCAAGCCATAATTTTATTCGAATGTTTAAGAAGTTTTTAACGTTATTCATTGCATTATATCTCCCTTTTATTGTTCTTTCTCAGGGGCATACAACGATTTCTGCAAATACACCCAGGTTAGTTGTTGGAATTGTTATTGAAGATTTTAACCCCGATTATGTGGAGCGGTTTTGGGATAAATTTGGGGAAGGTGGATTTCAAAGACTTTACCGGGCCGGATTTATTTGCGGTAATCATCACTACGGGAATTTAATCCAACGCCCGTCGGTTAATATGGCTTCACTTTCAACAGGTACCACTCCGTCACATCATGGTATCATCAACGACAATTGGATTAACCGGCTGAAAAACAAGGAGGTTAGTGCTATTAAAGACCCTTTTTATACCACCGTAGGATCAGACTCCAAGGAGGGAGAACGGTCGGCAATGAACCTGATGACCCCAACGCTGGGCGATCAGCTGAAAATAGTTACAAAAGGTAGATCCCGGGTGTTTAGTATTGCATTGAATGATATTCCTTCTGTACTTGCGGCAGGACATGCTGCAAATGGGGCCTATTGGCTGGATAATGTATCCGGAAAAATGATCTCCACTTCGTATTTTGTCGAAACATTCCCACAATGGGCGTTCGATTTTAATGGGAATAAAACGGCAGACAAATATTTGGCAACCAGTTGGACGACTTTAAAAGAGTACAATACCTATACCGAAAGTGTTTATGGAGATTCTCCCAATGAAACCGGTTACTTTGGAAAATACAAATCGTTTCCTTATGATCTGAATAAACTCAAAAAGGAATCGGGAGGAACTTATAAAATTCTTAAAACCACTCCATGGGGAAATTCAATGGTGAAGGATTTTGCACTTCAGATGATTCCAAAAGAACAGCTCGGCTATGATCTGGTCCCTGATTTACTGACAGTGGTCTTCTCTTCGATGGATTATGAACGTTATTCCTTTGGGGCTTTCTCCGTAGAGATGGAGGATACTTATTTGCGCCTTGACAAAGATATTGCTGAAATACTGAAATATATTGAAAGTGGTTTTGGCACTGAGGATATCCTGATTTACCTTACCGGACTAACCAGTATTTCATATCCTGCTGATTACTTAAAGGAGAAGTATCATATGACGGCTGGCATTTTTAATCCTGAGAGTTCAATAGCGCTGTTGAAATCGTATCTGAACATCAAATATGGCGATGGTAGCTGGATTGAACTTTTCACGAATCAACAAATTTATCTTAATCATGATTTAATTGATAAAAAGAAACTTAACCTTCACGAGATGCAGGCCACAGTAGCTTTGTTTTTAAATCAGTTTGAAGGGATAGCCTTTGCAAAGGAGGCTCTTGAGCTGGAGGCGAATAACTTCCCTGGAGGGGCACTTGGACCTTTCCAGAATAATTTCCACATTAAACGATCAGGAGATGTGCTGATAAAATATGAGAATGGATGGCAACCTAAAGATAAATTCAATCCGCTTGATTATACCGAAAATACCCAGGTGCCATTAGTCTGGTATGGTGCAGGGATCAAAAAAGGGACTACTATGCGACGGACCGATGCCACGGATATCGTTCCTACTATTGCTGCATTTTTGGGTATCGCGCCACCTGCTGCAGTAACCGGGAATGTTATCGAAGAGATCATGAAAAAATAAAATAGGGTTAAAATAGTTTCTGATAGTCCCCGGATAATCTGTTGGATAGAAAAACCTCAATAGCGGTTGTAAGAGACTATCTCAGCCATCGCCTTACGTTTTTTTATCCGTTTTTTAGATGCTGAATACCCCAGTGTGACAATCAGTTGCACCCGTTTTCCGGCCGGCACACAACATATTTTTTTCACTTTAGGTTCGTCGAACCAGCCAATCATACAACTGCCCAGCCCTTCAGAGGCTGCGGCCAGGCAAATATGTTCCGCAAGAATCCCTAAATCGATCAGCGGATAGTGTTTCCGTTTTATCCAGCTCCCAAAACCTGAGGTGAAGTTTGCCGGTTCTTCAATAAGAACAAGATGGATAGGAGCCTGTTTCGTAAAATGGTTCATTCCCAGAATTCGCTCAGAAGTTGCATCTGCGATCAGATCCTTGATTATAGGGTCATCAACCACGATAATATGCCAGGGTTGGGCATTACAGGCAGAAGGTGCCAAACGGGCACATTCAAGGATTCTTTCAATTTTGTCTTTCTCCACCGGCTTATCCAGGTAGCTACGGTCGCTTTGACGGGCGAGTACTACTGATTTAAAATCCATATTGTCTTTTCATAAAGATACAACTCCTTCGGATTAAAAATGCAAATCACGCTATTTGTATTTCCGGGTAACTTGTACACCAATTTTTGCTCCAATGTTTTTATCTCAACTTATATAAAAGCAGAAAGGCGGAACAAAATTGCTCCGCCTTTCTGCTTTTATATTGATAATTTAATTCATTAAATCAAGTTTTACCATATCCTGAATGTCAAGCATTCCGATTGGAAGGCCGTTTTCAGTAACCACTATGTTATCTACCTGATTGGCATTGAAAATATCAGCTGCTTTTTGCAAAATTGAATCACCTTCAATTGAAATCGGATTTGCAGTCATACATTCTCCAACTAAGGCAGTATTGATATGATCGCCCAACTTACGCAATTGACGACGCAGGTCGCCATC
>CANJNY010000256.1 GCA_947475715.1 Prolixibacteraceae bacterium | reverse complement strand
TTTTCTGCCACAATAATCTCAGGATTATCTGTCAGATTAGGTTTTGGCGATACCTCAGAACACGCCCTTGCAACTTCTGTTTTGTTTCTAATTCCGGGAGTCCCGTTTATCAATTCACTAACCGATTTATTGGATGGAAACACCCTAAACGGAATCGTAAGAGGGGTAAACGGTTTAATAATAGCCTTTGCAATTGCACTGGGATTGATGCTTGCTATGAAGATTTACGGCCTTTAGGCGTTTAGGCTCTTTGGAGTTTAGGCAGATTGGCTTTTAGGCACTATTCAAATC
This sequence comes from Prolixibacteraceae bacterium, assembly GCA_947475715.1. Lineage (GTDB taxonomy): Bacteria > Bacteroidota > Bacteroidia > Bacteroidales > Prolixibacteraceae > JAAFHB01. The sequence goes on along the minus strand of CANJNY010000256.1, from coordinate 4,557 downwards.
TGCCAAAAGCCTAAATCTTAATTGTCTAATCGCCGCATTGCCAAATTGTCGAATTGTCGAATTGCCTAATTTAAAATAGTACATGGCTTCAGAATTTTTGTTGATTTTAGAAAAAGGAATCTGGTTTGGATTTGCAGCGCTGGGGTTTGCCGTGTTATTTAATGTTCCTCAGCGGGCATTACTAATTATTTGGTTAATGGGGGCTGCAGGGGGGATAACTAAACTGTTGCTGATGTATTTCAATTTAGATATCGTATCAGCTACATTCGCAGGAGCAACATTGGTTGGGCTGTTAAGTGTTTCTGGTGCACATAACAAACATGCTCCGCCACTGGTTTTTTCTATTCCGGCAGTTATACCGATGGTCCCCGGTTCATTCGCCTACCGCATGATGCTTGGATTGATTAAGCTGTCAGGGACGGCTACAGCAAATGAAACCTATTCGCAAACATTAGGCGAGACAGCCAGTAACGGACTTAAGACCTTATTTATATTGATGGCTCTGGCTGTGGGCGTAGCAATTCCGATGCTGATTTCACGAAAAGAGACCATTAAAAAGATCAGGGATAAATCGGATCCTGATGACAATTAATTCGCACTCATTTTAGATTTGCTCCCTTTTTGCCCAGTCAACCGACGGAAGGTGTTTTGGTGGCGTTTTTTTTTATCAACGTAAGTTATTAATTAATGGGTAAATTTAAAGGAACGGTATTGCTGGCAATCATTGCCTGTTTGCTTTGGTCATCAGCATTTGCCGTGATTAAAATCGGGTTGAAATATACCACCCCGCTGCAGTTTGCCGGAATTCGCTTTATGATCTCAGGGTTAATGGTCCTGCCTCTGATTGGACCATTGACCACTGCCTTTAATTACATCCGAAATAATCTTCGGCTGATCTTGCTGATTGCATTTCTGCAAACCTTCGTTCAGTATGCCTTATTATACAGTGGATTGAATCTTATCCCAGGGGCACTTGGAGCCATTCTTATTGGCTCAGGACCACTCTTCATCGCACTGACTGCCCATTTTTTAATGCCCGATGACAAGCTGACATTTGCCAAACTGGGAATTATCTTTTTGGGAATTATTGGAATTGCAATGGTCAGTCTTAGCCATGTTTCGGGCAAGGGGGCTGGCAATCTGATTTTAATTGGAATTCTGCTTCTTTTCCTCACCAATATCAATGCCGGATTCACCAATGTGATTATTGCGAGGGACGCCAAACATATTCCTCCGCTTATATTAAGTTCATCCGCACTGATTCTGGGTGGGTTTATGCTATTTATGAGCTCCCTCCCGATCGAAGGTTTTAAATTTACAAACCCACCTGTAACCTATTATCTTTCGTTAGGCTGGCTAAGTTTATTATCGGCTACCGCCTTATCAATCTGGTTTTCGCTATTGCACCGAAAAAATATCAAAGTTTCGGATCTAAACATCTGGAAGTTTATAATACCCGTTTTTGGAGCGATCCTGAGCTGGATATTGGTCCCTAATGAATCACCGGATATCTTTTCGGTTGCGGGTATTTGCATTACAGCCCTGGCACTTATTTTATTCAACCGGCAAAATTCAATTCAGCTCAAAGAGCCGGGGATTTAATTCCCTTAGTGAAGGATTCACTATTTAAACCTTGGGGTGTCAAGCCTTCATTAAAGAATAACATTTAACAGATTTTACTAACTTTGCGTCAAACAGAATAAGATAAAACAATGGAATTACAGATCTTAACTGCCATATCCCCCATCGATGGCAGATACCGCGACAAAGTGGAAGAGCTTGGCGAGTATTTTTCAGAATTTGCGCTCATAAAATACCGCGTATATGTTGAAATTGAATATTTTATCGCATTAGTCGATCTTCCCCTGCCCCAGTTGCACAGTTTTAATCCGGAACTCAAGGCTGCATTGCGTAAAATTTATGATACGTTTAATCTCAACGACGCCAAAAGGATTAAGGATATTGAAAAAGTAACGAACCACGATGTCAAAGCCGTTGAATATTTCATCAAAGAGAAATTTGACGAACTGGATCTTGAAAAATATAAGGAGTTTATCCATTTTGGCCTCACCTCACAGGACATTAATAACACCGCGGTTCCGTGTTCGCTGCGTGATGCAATTCAAAATGTATACATCCCGTTAATCGATGAACTGATCGCCAAACTCGAGGGGTTATCCTTCGCATGGGAAGATGTCTCAATGCTGGCCAAAACTCACGGACAACCCGCCTCTCCTACCCGACTGGGAAAAGAGATCAAGGTATTTATCGAACGGCTTAACGTGCAGGTTGAATTATTGAAAGGGATTCCCTGCTATGCCAAATTTGGGGGTGCCACAGGAAATTTCAATGCCCATCATGTGGCCTATCCTCAGATTGACTGGGTCGATTTCGCAAATAACTTTGTCAGGGATGCCCTTCAACTGGAGCGTTCGCAGGCAACCACGCAGATTGCCCATTATGACAATTATGGGGCGATTTTCGATAACATGAAGCGAATTAATACCATCATACTTGATTTTGACCGTGATTTCTGGACCTATATCTCGATGAATTACTTCAAACAGCAAATCAAGCAGGGAGAAGTGGGTTCATCGGCAATGCCACATAAAGTCAACCCGATTGATTTTGAAAACTCGGAAGGAAACCTGGGAATTGCCAACGCAATATTCGAACATCTCTCTGCTAAACTACCCATCTCCAGGTTGCAACGCGATCTGACAGACTCCACCGTACTTCGAAATATTGGGGTCCCAATTGCACATACAATACTGGCAATCAAATCAACGCTAAAAGGGCTTGGAAAGTTATTGCTCAACAATGAGGTTATCGAACGTGACCTGGAAGATAACTGGGTTGTGATTGCCGAAGCGATACAAACAATACTTCGCCGTGAGGCCTATCCAAATCCGTATGAAGCCCTGAAGGACCTTACCCGTGTAAACCGTAAGATAGACCGCGAAGTAATGCACGAATTCATCGACAAACTAGACGTTAGTCAGGCAATCAAGGAGGAGTTAAAGAAGATTACCCCGCATAATTATACCGGAGTAATTATCTGAATGAATCTGATGCCAAACCAATTTTCTCATTTTTTATCCCCTGCAAAGACGCTAAGGAATAAACCTTTGGGTGCCTCAGCAGAGCGATTGCGTGGGAACTGGAGGTTGTTCGAACAACACCTTAAATTAGTACATATTTACATTACAAACCAAAAAATAATACCGTGAAAGGTCTTTACCTTCTTTTAAAACGATTTGTTAAACCATACAAAGGTTATGTTATTGCCGCCTTTGTCTTTAATCTTCTCGGGGCATTGTTTGGAGCCTTTCAGTTTGCGGCTCTCGAGCCGGTGCTGGGAGTATTATTCGGGACACAGAAACTGGTTGAAAAACCTGTTGAATGGGCCTTGACAGTTGGAAGTGTTAAGGCCAATATCATGTATAAACTAAGCGATGTAATTGTAAAATTCGGCAATGAGAAGGCACTTGTTTACATCGGTATATTCCTGATGATCATGGTATTTTTAAAAGTCATGTTTACTTATCTGGCTTTATACATGATCGTTCCGTTACGAAATGGGGTGGTTCGGGATATCCGGAATCAAATTTACAGGAAAATACTGGAACTTCCTATCGGCTTTTTTTCGGAAGAACGTAAAGGAGATATCATTGCCAGGATGACGGGCGATGTTCAGGAAATTGACAATTCGATCATGAGTTCATTGGAAATGTTACTTAAAGACCCGCTGATCATCATTATTTCACTGGCATTTATGATTTATATGTCATGGTCTTTGACCCTTTTTGTATTCCTGCTGCTACCTGTTGTGGGTTATTTAATCGGCAAAGTGGGTAAAAGTCTGAAGAAGCCCTCCATGCGCGGACAAAATAAAATGGGGGAACTACTCTCAACGATTGAGGAATCACTTACAGGTCTTCGGATTATCAAGGCCTTTAACGCTGAAAAGAAAGTTTCGGAGCACTTTAAAAATCAGAATACGCAATATTATAACATTATGAACGGGCTCATGTGGCGACGGTACCTTGCCCACCCAATGTCTGAATTTCTGGGAACAGCTGTTATTGTAATTGTATTGTGGTATGGTGGAAAGCTGGTCCTTAATCATAACAGCACGTTAACGCCTCAGGGTTTCATCACCTACCTGGTATTCTTTTATAGTATTATTAATCCCGCAAAATCGTTTACAACGGCATTCTATGCCATACAAAAGGGGCTTGCCTCGATGGAGCGCATCGATATGGTGATGCTGGCCACCAACAATATCGTCGATAAGGAGAATCCCCTGCCTGTTAAATCTTTTAAAGGGCAAATCGAATACAAAGATGTTGTCTTCCGTTATTTGGAGGATGATGTTCTTAAAAAAGTAAACCTCACTATTCCGATTGGAAAAACAGTCGCACTGGTAGGGCAATCAGGATCTGGCAAATCGACTTTTGTTGATTTATTACCCCGGTTTTACGATGTCAGTGAAGGGGAGATTTTGGTCGACGGCGTTGATATCCGCGACTATAAAATCACAAACTTGCGCGGACT
>CANJNY010000255.1 GCA_947475715.1 Prolixibacteraceae bacterium | reverse complement strand
GGTGAAGTCTTTTGTCAACCTCTTCGGCAGTCCAGTTATAGCGCATACTATTTTGCGACATCTCCAGACCAGAGACTGCAACTCCGCCGGCGTTAACTGCTTTACCAGGAGCAAAGATGAATCGGTTATCAATAAAATAATTGACCGCACCTGAGGTACAACCCATATTGGAAACTTCGGCAACCATGGTGCAACCATTTTCGATTAATTTGCGGGCATCCTCTTCATCAAGTTCATTTTGCGTGGCACAAGGCAACGCGATATCCACTTTAGCCTCCCAGGGTTTTGCATCGGGAAAGAATTGAACGCCAAATTCTTCAGCATAGGGAGCGACCACGTCGTTATTACTTTCGCGAAGTGCCAGCAGATAGTCAACCTTCCTGCCTGCGATTCCATCGGGGTCGTAAATATACCCATCAGGTCCTGAAACTGTTACAACCTTACCTCCCAATTCGTTAATCTTTAAAATAGCACCCCAGGCTACATTTCCGAAACCAGAGACACTAAAGATTTTACCCTTTACCTCCTGCCCCATCTCTTTGAGCATATGTTGAACAAAGTAAACTGCTCCAAAACCAGTAGCCTCAGGACGGATCAGGGAACCACCCCACCCTAGCCCCTTACCGGTAAGGACGCCGGAAAACTCATTTCTAATCCGTTTGTATTGTCCGAAAAGATAGCCAATTTCACGACCTCCAACACCAATATCACCGGCAGGGACATCTGTATTTGGTCCGATATGACGGAATAATTCAGTCATAAATGATTGACAAAACCTCATGATCTCATTATCGCTTCGCCCTTTTGCGCTGAAGTCAGAGCCCCCTTTGCCACCACCCATTGGAAGCGTTGTAAGGCTGTTTTTAAAGGTCTGCTCAAAACCAAGAAATTTCAAAATACTTAAAGTCACACTCCGGTGAAACCGAAGGCCCCCTTTATAGGGTCCCAGTGCACTGTTAAATTCAACACGATACCCGCGGTTGATCTCAACCTCTCCTTTATCATTGCTCCAGGGAACGCGAAACATAATTGTCCTTTCAGGCTCGACCATCCGTTCGAGTATTTTAGCCTGTTTATAGCGAGGATTGGCATCATAAACATCCCAAACTGACTCCACCACTTCCAAAACAGCCTGATGAAATTCAGTTTCTCCAGGTGTTCGGGCTTTTAGCCCTTCCATAAAACTATCTATTCCGGTATTCATCTTTAATGTTGATTAAGTTTCTGATCAAACAAATGCATCTTAAGGTCAATCGATAATCGGATTTAAATACATTCAAATTTACAGATTTCTTTAGTATTCAAACCAAAACCAACCTAAATCAATAAAACTCTATATCTCTGATATACTGTGATTTATTTAGTTAAAAACAGTGTTTTCTGTCATGTTTTCAAAATTTATGATATATATCAGAGTTGTAAACGCATAAAATGATCCCTGAACAGTGGCAGGCACAAATTAACCGGAATGAATCCGGGGTTCTGTTTTTAAAAGATTTCTACCTGAATCAACCCTTTAGGAACTATTTTTTTGCACAAAACTTGCCGGATAACGGAGATCAGAGCGAATAAAGCGTTAATTTCGCCCCTTAATTGAAAATGAACAAACAAGCGCGACAGAGATGGATTACAATTTCAAAGATATTGAAAGTAAATGGCAGCAACACTGGGCTGAAAACAACACATTCAAGACAGAGATAGATCATTCAAAACCTAAATTTTACTGTCTCGATATGTTTCCTTATCCTTCGGGAGCAGGGTTGCATGTCGGTCATCCCGAAGGTTATACTGCCACAGATATTATTTGCAGGTTCAAAAGGGCCAATGGGTTCAATGTACTTCACCCGATGGGATGGGATGCGTTCGGTTTACCTGCTGAACAATATGCAATTCAGACAGGGACCCACCCGGCCATCACAACTCAGAAAAATTGCGATACCTTTCGCCGTCAGATTCAATCGTTAGGTTTAAGTTATGACTGGAAGCGCGAGATCAATACAACCGACCCGAACTACTTCAAATGGACCCAATGGATTTTTATCCGTTTGTTCAATACCTGGTTTGACGCCGAACAAAACAAGGGAAGAGATATCAGCGAACTTTGGATACCTGAGGATATTCAGGCAGAAGGAAGTACTGCAATTCAAAATTATATTGGCAGTAAACGACTGGCATATTACGATAATGCACAGGTTTGGTATTGCCGCAATTGCAAAACGGTTTGTGCCAATGAAGAGGTGCTCAACGATGGCTCGCACGAAAAATGCGGAACCAAAGAGGTAGAGCGCCGCTATCTAAAACAATGGATGTTGCGCATTCCTCACTATGCCGAGCGTCTGCTCGACGGACTGGATCAGCTCGACTGGCCTGAAGGGGTAAAGGATATGCAACGCAACTGGATCGGACGATCGACAGGAGCAGAGGTAGATTTCAAGATCGATGGTCTGGACAAGAACCTGCGTGTCTACACAACACGTCCCGATACGTTATTTGGTGCAACTTATATGGTCGTTGCTCCGGAGCACGAACTGGTACATGAGATAACTACTCCCGATCAACAAGAGGCAGTGAAGGCTTATGTCCTTGGAGCTGCCTTAAAAAGTGACCTGGACAGAACCGATCTTGCTAAAGGGAAAAGCGGTGTTTTTACAGGACGGCATGCTATAAACCCGATTAACGGCACCAAGATCCAGATCTGGGTAGCCGATTACGTGCTGATGGGTTACGGAACAGGAGCCATCATGGCAGTTCCGGCGCACGATACGCGGGACTTTGAATTTGCGCAAACATTTGATATTCCAATCATCTGTATTCTCGACCCTAAAAACGCACCTGATGAGGTACGTGTTAAAGTACTTAATGGTGAAGCTTGCTGGACTGAAGACGGTGCCTATATTAATTCATCCAATAATGAGATTGGAATTGATATCAATGGTCTTTCCAAAGAGGAGGGAATTGCCACTGTAACCAGCTGGCTCGAGGCAAGCAATCTTGGAAAAGCGACGATCAACTATAAACTGCGTGACTGGTTATTCAGTCGTCAACGGTATTGGGGAGAGCCCTTTCCGGTAATTCACTGGGAAGACGGAGAAGTAAGTGTATTGGATGACAGCGAATTGCCATTACCTCTGCCTGAAGTAGAAAAATATATGCCCGGTGAAACGGGGGAATCGCCCCTCTCCAATGCAGGAGAGTGGCTTATTGTTACCGATAAAAACGGCAGGAAAGGGCGTCGCGAGACGAACACAATGCCTCAGTGGGCCGGTTCATGCTGGTATTACCTGCGGTTTACCGATCCCACAAATAACGAAGAGCCATTCAGCAAGATTGCCGAAAACTACTGGATGCCTGTAGACCTTTATGTGGGTGGTGCCGAACATGCTGTTTTGCATTTGCTTTACAGCCGGTTCTGGCATAAGGTGCTTTTTGATCTGGGTATCGTTTCGACCAATGAACCGTTCCAGAAACTCTTCAATCAAGGGATGATTCTTGCATTTGCATATGAAACAGCCTCAGGTTCGAAGGTTCCATCAGATCAGGTTGAAGAACGTGAAGGAAAATATTTCAGTACCGTTACCGGTGAAGAGTTGCATCAGATCGTTGCCAAGATGTCGAAATCGCTCAAGAACGTAGTTAATCCCGACGATGTGGTGATCAACTACGGTGCCGATTCCCTGCGTCTTTTCGAGATGTTTATCGGCCCGCTGGACGCAACAAAGCCGTGGACCGAAAACGGGGTCAAAGGGGTTTACAACTTTCTGCGCAGGGTGGTTGCCTTCTTTGGGGAAACCACCAATATTTCCGAAGGAGAAGAGAGCAAAGAGACGCTGAAAATTCTGCATCAGACCATCCGCAAGGTGAGCGATGATGTACGCGATATGAAATTTAATACAGCGGTTTCGCAGATGATGGTCTTTACCAACCATTGTTATAAAGTTGGCAAGGTAAATCATCAGACAGCTGTTACCTTCTTCCAGGTTCTGGCACCTTTTGCACCACATGTTGCAGAGGAGTTATGGGAACTTTACGGGAATACCTCGGTGCTGAGCTTCCATCCTTGGCCGGTATTTAACGAGGGTTACCTTACCGAGGATACCTTTGAATATCCGATATCGTTCAATGGTAAGGTACGTTTTAAAATTGAATTCCCGGTTGATATGCCTGCAGCTGAGATTGAAAAAGCGGTCCTGACACATGCTCATACCGAAAAATGGATTGAAGGAAAGGCGATTGCAAAAATTATTATTGTAGCAAATAAGATTGTTAATGTGGTAGTAAAATAGGGATCATACGAACCAATAACGGTTAATTTAATCCTTGTTCTTTTAGTCTCAAAGTGATTTCCTTCTTAGATAATGATGTCTGCTCACTCTTGTCATAAAGAGTGAGCAATGTTATATTTTTCTGATCTTCAGCAATTACTATTTCATAATTATAATTTTAATTAACTTGCTAATATTTAGATCTTTGATCTGCCAGGAACCCACATAGATCTATACATTGCCTTTTGCGAATGTAAATTCATGAGGATCTCATTTAAAAAGCTCCTCGATAGGTTTGATTTTACCCGCTCTCATCTCTTTGATGGAGGTTATAACTTCCTTATAAGTTTCGACATTCTGTATTTTAACTGTACCTTCTTTTGCTAATTCATTGATAAGCCCCAAAAGCTGTTTCCCCTTATCTGATCGGGTATTAATTCTTATGGTTAGTGTTTCCATATCAGTATATTTTAAAACAAAGTTAGCAAAAAGTATCCTCCATTATTCCGGGTTCATCCTTCAAAATAAAATTAAGGACTCAACCTTGGTCTCCGATCCGGACAGGAACTAATACGTTCTCATCGAAAATAAACGGCATCCCGTCGAAAAAATTGTGAAGCTGCTAAAAATCAGATTAACTTAGCTTTGTGAATCATAAAAAACGAAAATTATGAAACGAAAACTATTTCTCATCTCAGGTTTTTTGCTGCTTTTTATCGGATGCAACAAT
>CANJNY010000254.1 GCA_947475715.1 Prolixibacteraceae bacterium | reverse complement strand
TTGCATGCCTCGGCCAATTCTTTCATGACATCGCGTTTAAAAGGAGAATGCATGATATTAAAATCAGTATACCTGGTATTCCACATACAAAAACCGTCGTGATGTTTTGAAGTGAATACGATATATTTCATGCCGGCGTCTTTGGCCAGTTTAACCCAATCGTCGGCAATAAAATTCAAGGGATTAAATTGCTTGTAAAGGGTATCATATTCCGCTACAGAAATTTCCTTGCCACGAGACCACCCAATTTCAGTCCCTTTTAAACTCACCGGTCCCCAATGAATAAACATCCCAAAACGGGCGTCCATCCACCATTTTAGTTTTTCCTGTTTTGGCCCATTATTCTGGCCAAAGGAGTTAAAGGCTATCAAAAGAACGAGAATCAGGAGGCTGTTATTTTTCATCTTTCAACTATTTAGAATTAAACTCTTTTACGGCATCGAACATTGCAATTATATTTTCAGGAGGAACATCGGGTAAAATATTATGAACCGTATTAAATACAAATCCTCCTCCTTTTGAAAATATTTCGAGCCGTTCGAGCACTTGATCCCGGACCCTTTCCGGCGAACCGGTATTCAAAGTTCCAACAGTTTCGATTCCTCCTCCCCAGAAGGTAATCTGCTCTCCGAATTCTTTTTTCAGGAAATCGGGTTCCATCATGTAAGCATTGGTCTGAACCGGATTGAAGATCTCGATTCCAGCCTCGATCAGATCCGGCATAAGCATTGAGATAGATCCGCAGGAATGGATAAAAGTATGCATTTTACTATGTTCCTTTACATAATCACACAAAATTTTATGTCGGGGTTTAAACAGCTCCCTGTAAGTTTGGACATCCATAAAAGGTCCCGAGCTCATCCCCAGATCGTCTCCAAAACGGATAATATCCACAATATCACCCACCGCCAGACAAACTTTTTCGAGGGTAGCCAGATGTCTTTTTAATAACTCATCGAGTAATTTTTCGACGTTGTAAGGATCGCACATCAGGTCCATCAAAAAATTATCCATCCGACGCAGGAAAGTTCCCCATTCGAATAGGTTACACCCGCAAACAACCAATAATGCCTTATCCGAACGGGCGCGCAATTGCAGAGTATTTTCCCGCAATTTTTCCCAAAAACCTGGCTCGCTTGCATGGTCCCATGGACTGTGGACATCCCTCGCCCACATAATCCGTCCCATTTCCTCATCCAGATTATCATAATTATCCGGATAACCATCCACATAAGGAAAGTAAGTCTGGTCAAAAAAGGTTGCCCCGACAGGCATTCGGGAGAGCCCTTTCTTTCCACATTGGTCATAAGTGCGATAGGAGCCATCAGGCATCAGGATTGGATGAAACCACTGCGGATAAAATGCAGAGGCCCCATTTGACATTGTAATGGAACGCCAGTCCCTGGAATGTTCATTAAAAGTTCGCCCAATATCCAGCACATCGACACCGAAATGGTCCAGGATACTCATCTCCGGTTGAGCCAATTGTTGAACCACATCATAAATGCGAACCGGCAAATATTCCTTTCCCAAATAGTTAACAAGATTACTATATGCGATTGCAGAGATTCCTGAACTTGGTGTCGCACTCAGGTCAACGGGAACCCGGTCAGGTTGCTGATGATTTATCGCCGCGACAATTCGCTCTCTGGAGGTCATTACATGTTGTGGCATCTTGTGAATTTTGATTTTGCAATTATTTAGTAAACAATTTCTTCCTAGCTTGAACCACTGATTCCAATAAGAAATGATGAAGCTATAATTATCAATAAAGAAACACCCATCAGAATATAAATTTTAATAGCAGCACCCTGCCACTCCTTGCGGATCACTCCCCAGACTGTTGCAAAAACAATGGTCAGAGCCATTAGAATACCCCACGAAGTAAAAGTATACGGCCCCATTTTACTTTTACCCATACCATAAACAATAAATTGTCCGAACCACAGGAAACCTGCCAATAAACCGTACAGATAATTCCAGGTTAACATCACTGAAGAGGAGGCTCTTCGGTAATTACCCAGAGATTTATTCTTAATCCCCAGATAAAAACACCAGAAAACGGTCGTTATAAAGGTTCCTGAAAATAGTACAACTAATATCGGCATCATAGTAAACAACGGATCCACCCCTTGCTTTGCAGCCATTTCAGAGATCGGGAATCCCTGTTCAAAACCCAGCGACATCGCAGAGCCGGTAATTCCTACCACGGCAGAAGCCAACACTCCCTTAATCAGATTAAATTCGACAATTGATTCCTCTTTCTTTATTTTTGACAGCTGTTTATCTTTCATTACTCCAGCCCAGGCAGAAAGAGCAATTCCAATGCAGGCCACAACAACACCTGCGATTAACTCCATGCCTCCCGAATGAACCATCATGGTCTGAAGTCTGCCATCAATTAATGGTGGGATAAGAGTCCCGATGGCGAGCATCAATCCTAACGAGAGGGCATATCCCAGAGATAATCCAAGGTAGCGCAAAGCAAGACCAAATGAAAGATTTCCAATGCCATAAATGCTACCCAGCAGAAAAACTGCCCATACCGTTTCCTTAGAAGTCAGGCGTATGATGTGTACAAAATCAGGGGCAAAAATCGATGAGGCCATAACAGGAAACAGGATATAGGCTCCAAAACTGAAAACCATCCAATAAGTTTCCCAATTCCAATTCTTAATCTTTCCAAAGGGAACAGCAAAACTACCCGATGAAAAAGCTCCTGTAGCGATAAGAAGAATACCAAATAGAATTGATGCTTGCATACCGATAAAGAATTAGTGACTTGATTATCTGATACTTTACCTCGTTTATAAGAGCAGGTCAAAATGGGTAAACAAATCTAGGTATTCACAGCTGATTTTATTTGAACAAAACAGACAAATTATTGAACATTTAAGTGATTCAATATCAGTATAAAAATGCTAATTTTGAGAAATCGGAATTTAAATACCTCATTCAAAAATATATGATTTTGGAGCAAGTTGGTGAAACCTTGATTTTTCATCTTCGCAATATTGCACAATTATGTTTTGAACAGGACTCGGACTATGGTGATATCATAAGTCCCTTTTCGAGAATGTACTTTATTACCAAGGGACGTGGTTATTTGATTATCGGGAATCAAAAGATCATATTGGAGGCTGGTAAGCTATACATTATTCCGGGGTTTACCTCGTGCACCTACCACTTTGGAGCAGGATTGTGCCACTACTACATCCATTTCAGCATTGACCAGCCCAATGGATTAAGTGCATATACAATCTACAACATCAATAATCAGGTAGATTCAGGTGAACTTGAGCGTAGTCTGTTTGAAAGAATATTAAAAATTAATCCCGACATGAAGCTACCGCATCATCATCCGAATATTTACCAGAATAAAGAGTGGATGAATAAAAAGGCAACCTTCACAACAGCAGCTCAGCATCTGGAGACGATCGGAATACTCAAACAACTTTTCTCCCGTTTTCTGGAACCTGTCCAAAGCAATGTTATTTCAAGCCTGGTGAAATACAACATACAACATATCCTGCTTTATATCCGAAATAACCTCGATCAGGATATAAGCATCGATCATCTTGCCGGAATAGCCTGTTTATCAAAGGATCACTTCTCCAGAAATTTCAAGAAGATTCTGGGAATGGCTCCCTGCGAATATATTATCAGGCAACGGATTGAGAAGGCACAATTTCTTTTATTAACAACAGATTTAACCCAGGAGCAGATCATAGGGAAGGCCAATTTCAAGAGTGAGTCATACTTCTGCAGGATTTTTAAAAAATATACGGCTTACACTCCGACCAACTACCGGAATCAACGGGGATAAAATAAGCCGGCTGCTGGCGACCGGCAGCTGGCATTAGTATAAATAAGATGAGTCCCCCGATTAGAATGAGATCCACAATTTTCGCCGTGAATTATCCGGTACGATTCACCGCAAGTTACCAGCAGCCAGCCGCCGGATGTTATGTTTCAAAAAAACAATAAATAAATTATAAATCAATTGCCAACAAACATAATAGGCAGATAAATTAGTAAATTTACAGATCAAATGCAATAGAAATATTCACTTCTAAATCATCAAATTATGCTACTTGTTTTAATTGGAATTGGTGTACTTGTATTAGGTTTTGCCTTGGCAAAATCGGACTCTCCATTAACTGAATACCTTGGTTCAATTAAGGTTGCAGGCATTTTACTTGTCCTTGTAGGATTAGGCTTATCCTCGGTTAAACAGATTGAACCCGGAGATGTTGGAGTTCAGAAATTATTCGGAAAGGTGAACACCACGATTCTTGAAAGTGGGCTTAATGTGATTAACCCCCTGGTTGAAGTGGTCACCTTTGATGTCCGCACTCAGAATTATACGATGTCCGGGGTACACGACGAAGGGGATAAAGCCGGGGATGACGCCATCCGGGTCTTATCGGCTGATGGACTTGAAGTTATCATTGATTTGACGGTACTCTACAAAGTGCTTCCGAATGAGGCTCCACGAATTTTAAAGGAGATCGGGACAGACTACCGAAACACCATCGTTCGGCCGATCTGCAGGACCAAAATCCGGGACAATGCCGTTTATTATGATGCTGTTGCACTCTATTCAACAAAGCGTGACGAATTCCAGTCACGGATTTTCAAGACTATTGAGGCTGACTTTAAAAGTCGGGGATTAATACTGGAACAACTTTTAGTGCGGAACATAACACTTCCAGCATCGGTTAAAACGACCATTGAATCAAAGATCAATGCCGAGCAGGATGCACAGAAGATGACCTTTGTTCTTCAGAAAGAGAAGCAGGAAGCTGAACGTAAAAGAGTAGAGGCACAGGGGATCGCCGACTACCAGAAAATATTAAGCACAGGACTAAGCGACAAGCAGTTACAGTACGAGATGATCAAAGCCATTGCAACATCGCCCAATGCCAAGCTGATTATTATGGACAGCAAAAAAGGCTCGCCGATTATTGTTGACGGGAAGTAGGGGAATAAAATAAAAAGTAAAAGCGTAAAAGGCAAAATGCAAATGGTTAATGGTTAATGGTTAATGGTTAATGGTTAATGGTTAATGGTTAATGGTTAATGGTTAATGGTTAAT
>CANJNY010000253.1 GCA_947475715.1 Prolixibacteraceae bacterium | reverse complement strand
TCCCAGGCTGTACGACAGAGAAAAATAAGATCTTTTCCATCAAACTGCCAATCAACATACTGGAATCCATGCTTTAAAACATCGGGATGGTGAAGCAAAATTTTATGGACGGTCCAGGTTCTGAGATCGGAAGAACTTTTCAATACAAGGGTGTTCCGGACTGATCCGGCGTCTCTGTCGGCAAACTCCGGAGTAATCATATTGCTGATGGTCCAGTATCGGGCCGAAATTGAATCATACCGGATTGAAAATTTTCTGGCACCTCCTACAAAGCCGATAAATCCCGTTTCCGGATCAAAGGAAGCGACCTTCCCATCATCACTGATATTTACGATTGCAGCAAGTTCGCGACCCTTCTCCGAAGTTGCAACCCGAAGCATATCGACGAGTTTTCCTTCGGGTGTAACAACCGCATTCCCTTCGATCCATCCGCCAAATTTCCCATCCAGATAAGCTGGATTATGCGTGAGGAAGTTTGTTGTTGTCCAGCTTGCCGAATTTAGGAGGTCCGCATCCACCGGGGCAGAGATCACCATGGCGCTATAACGGATACCCCATTTCTTACTTTCAGATTTTGCATTTTCAATTGCCCGCCAGATGCGACCCTTGTGGATCACCATCGGCATGGGTGCGGTATGATATTCCCCCTCGAGGAGCAAGCCATTCGCGGCAGAGGTGGGTTCACTCCAGGTCTTCCCTCCATCAACCGAGCGGCGAATAATCAGATTCCCGTGGTGTTTCCAGGTTCCCATGAGATATAAAACGTCATGATGAACAAACAGATTCGACCAGAACTGACCATGGATTTCAGCAATTTTCGTCCATGACCTCCCTCTGTTTGTAGAGTTATAAACAGCTGTTAAAGCTTCAGAGTGCTCTGTTGTGGCGGGCCCGAAATGGTCGTGTGAGGCAATATAATCGCCATTCGGGAGGATACAGATACTTGGAGAGCCAATGAAAGTTTTTGTGGATGCAGGGATATAGTTCACAACCACGCCGGGGACTTTCGCTGGTTTGGCCTTCAATTTCAAACCGGAACCTGCAAGAAGAGATAGCAGAAGAATTAGAAATAAACCTATCTTTAAATTCATATAATCAATATATTATAACATTTCAACTAAATAAGCGCCACCAAAACACGAAATCACCAAAAAGGCACCAAAAGATCCGTTTTAAAACTAAAATAAGGTTATTTCGGATGAAACAGCACCGAAGGAGGGATCTCCTCTTTACCGATTCCGGGGCCCTGCCATGAAACTTTCAACCCTTTGCCTCCACCTTCCTGGAAATACTGAACCGTAACCGGATGAATTCCTGCCTTTAATGCAACCGGTCTATAAATTTCAGCCAAGGGATGCAGCCCATCATTATTAATCAGCAATCGGTTATCGATCAGTAACCGGCCGCCATCGTTTGTGGCCAGGTAGAAGGTATAAAGCCCGTCATTCGGTATTCGGATAAATCCGTCGTAAATAAAGGCAAAAAACTGTTCGCTTTCGCGAGGCTGAATCGTGAAATCAGGTACGATACCCGATTTGAATGGTTTCAGCTTAAGAAATTCATTCACCATTCTGAATGAACCCTGAAAATAGTTAAATGACAGGCCTGGCACTACCATTCCCGAAAGGATAGGCTTGCTCATCCCTTCCCTGACTATATCGACCCGGGAGGGTAAACTCTTTTGTTCTCCTTTATACGCGACCATTTTAACAGTTGTAGTTTTGGTTACGATAAATGGTTCACGGTATAAGGTTGAATTTCTGTCTGGCTCAGAACCATCAGTTGTAAAGTGCACCTCAGCCCCTGTTGTATTGCACGCCGACTGAACGAGCTGTTGGGTTAAGAACATCCGGTTTGTATTGATAACCGAGGGTGTTGCCACGATCGGAGCAACATCCATAATCTGAGGATGGTCCGAATTCGAAGCCCACGATTTATTTGGTTCTGCCCCCATAATCAGCTCAAGCCTTCCCCCTTTAACGATTTCCGAATGTCTGATCCAGAATTGATTCAGCGGTTTGCCATTCAGAGTGGCAGATTGGATATACCGGTTTTGAGAGGAGCTGTTTTTTGCTTCGATAACGAATTCACCACCCTGGTAATATTTCGGATCGAGCTGAATGGTTATTTTATTAAAGATTGGTCCCGAAAGTTCATAGGCAGGTTGGGTGGAGGCGCCTCCGTCCATTTCGAAAAGCCCCATGGCGCTCATCACATACCACGCCCCCATCTGACCTTCATCTTCATCACCCGGATAACCGTCAAAAGGTGTGGATCCGTAATATTTGTCAAGGATCTCCCGAACCCAGAATTGGGTTAGCCATGGCTTTCCCGAATAGTTAAAGAGCCATGCTGCCTGCATATTGGGCTGATTACTATGATTTACAAACTGACTCGTAAAGAGGGGCAATGACTTTTTAAATCCCTCCTCCAGGCGATTATTAAACTCATCTTTTCCCATTAATTCGATTAACCCCTTGAGATCGTGGGGTACGAACCAGCTGTATTGCCAGGCGTTGGCCTCGACATAATCGCGGGTTCCAAAATTATCCTCTTTTCCAACGGCACTAACAACCGGTGAAAACTCTTCGAGCCAGGGGCCACCTGCATATTTAGGGCGCACATAACCAGTCGACTGATCAAAAACATTGCGATAGTTTTGCGATCGTTGCATGAAATAGGTATAATCATCCATCTTACCCAGTGATTTGGCCATTTGTGCGACACACCAATCGTCAAAAGCATACTCAAGAGTTGATGAGACAGGGCCTTCATCAGCGGGAATATAACCCATATCCATATAAGGGACCAGATTTCTGTTCCCCACGTATCCGCCACATTCATGAGGTTTTGAAGGAGTTGTCTGAATCTCCTTCATAGCTTTAAATGCTTTGCCCGCATCAAAATTCCGGATCCCTTTTTGCCAGGCCCCAACGATAAGCGGAATCTCATGTTCAGCCACCATAATCGCTGAATATTCAATACCCGCGGGACCATTCGAAAGCCATCCACCCTTGTCGTAAATTTCGAGCAACGACTTCACCCATTTTTCGTTCACTTCAGGTGTGACCAGGCCCCAGAGCTGATTCAGATTCCAGAAGGTCATCCAGAACGCATCACATCCCATGACCGGAGATTGCGGATCGGCAAGCTGCTGCTCCTTTTCGCACATATCCATGTACTTCCCGTTTGCATCGCTGTAAATTGTACGTGCGGTATATGAGTGGTACATATTGGTATAAAATTTCATCTTGTCTTGCTCTGTTCCACCCTCTACCCTTATTTTACCAAGAAGGTTGTTCCAGATATCCCGGGCACTTTGGTGAGCGACATCAAAATCCCAGTTAAATTTTCCCATTTCTGCATCGAGATTCAATCGTGCCTGTTCGGTACTCACATAGGATATCGCGGTTTTCATTAATACAACCGGGTTATCACCCAATTTGAACTTCACAAATGCACCGATATCTTCATCTTTAGTTATTTGTATTTCATCGGATTGATTCAGAATCTCACTCCCCTGCCATCCCCCCATTACGTCGAAGGGTCGGTTAAACCGGGCAACAAAATGGAGGGTATAATCATTAAATCCGGCAATATGGTGAATCCACCCTACAATTTCGGTATCGCTGACTTTGCGTAAACCACCACCTACTGTCAGCGGTTTTTCCTCCATCGGTATCTGAAGATCGAAGATGATGTGACCATCTACGTTCTTGGGGAAGGTGTAGCGTTGAAATCCGCCCCGTGTTGTTGCGGTTAGTTCCGCTTTTATTCCATAATCCTCCAATAAGACCGAATAATAACCGGGTGAAGCTTTTTCGTTGTTGTGATTAATTCGTGAACGATATCCGTTTTCGGGATGCTCCTTTGTACCGGGTAAAATCTTAATCGCTCCGGTTGCAGGCATGGTCAGGAAACTTCCCATGGCCCATGAATGGACGTGTCCAAACCCGCAGATGCTATTGTTTTTATATTCATACCCGGCATCCATGGCGTAGTCGTCTGTATTGTCAGGACTCAGCTTAACCATGCCAAAAGGGAGGGTCGGCCCGGGGAAGAGCATCCAGCGGTTGCCCGAGGTGCCCAAAAACGGATCGACAAAATCGACGGGTTGCTTTTGTTGGGAGCATCCCGATGCAATTACAATTACCAGTAAAAGAATAATTTGACAGACTGTTTTCATCATAAATCAGGTTTATTTTAACGATTAGTCACTTCGATTCTTTTGCCTCCACATGTGAATCCGGTGGTTGACGGATCCAAATCTGTTATTTTCAATGATCTGTAAACAACTCCTCTGCCTTAATCTCATGCTTCACCATTGCGGGTCCTGACCAGCTAATCGTTAAGGCTTTACCTCCGCCACACTGGAAATACTTCACCAAAATCTTATGAAGCCCTGCTTTAAGTGCCACACCTCCGGGCTCCTCAACGGTACTATGATTGGCATCGTTTTCAATGAGTTCCTTCCCGTCGATATGTAATCTGCTTCCATCATTTGAGGTGAGGAAAAAATTATAAATCCCATCCTTAGGAACATTAATGTAGCCATAAAAACGATAGCCATAGTAATTCTCTTTGGGGGCATTCTTTATCGAAAACAGATCAGTTATCCCTGAATTAAGTGGTTTACTAATATCTAGGTCGTCGCAGGTGACGAAAAAGCGCTCAAAATAATCGTAATTCAACCCCTGTGTTACTTTAAGATTCCTAACCGGTTCAGCCAAAACAGCTTTCTTAAATTCAACAGCAACAGGGTAGCTGGGCATCAAATTCTTACATACAGCGCTCATTTTCAAAGTTACTGATTTTGCAATTTTGATGGGAGAAATATACCTTTGGGATGATATTTTCGGGTCAGATCCATCGAGTGTATAACGGATTTCTGCATCTTTATTTTCACTGGCAAGGGTCACCTCTGTTGACTCCACAAATAAAGTTTCACCCGATTTGATGTAGGGGACCATTGCTACCGGATCACCGTTTTCGGAAAAGGGGCGCTCTTTGGCACCACTTCCCCATTGCTTATTGGGCGTTGATCCCATCTCGAAAACCAGTTCCGAGCCGTTCATAATATCTTCATGTCGAAGGTAGGCAAAAGGATAT
>CANJNY010000252.1 GCA_947475715.1 Prolixibacteraceae bacterium | reverse complement strand
GTTCCCAAAACTGCTCTGTGTACTGCTTTACTAATGGATCGCAGTGTTCAAAAATGGCAGACTGCTTATGATACAGATTATTAAGTGATGCCTGTATAGCATTGAGTTGATCTGTACTTACCCCTTCCATAAAACCTACGTTGAGTAAAGTGCGGTGGCATATCCTGCCTTCTAGATTACGGTAGCTTTCTACCAGCCGGTAGTAGGCGGCCAACTGCCCAATAGTAGGATTTTGTCGTATGGTACTTTTGAAATACAATTTTAAAAAGGTGTACTATCAAATGCACAATCGAACCATCCTATAAAATAAATTTGCTTTCGCATCAACATTTATTGAGTAAAGCGAGTGAATCTGGTTGGTAATCGCCAAGGGAAGATCAACTTTTATTAGCAATTACAAATAATGACGAGCCCCAGTTAATATTGGGTAAAAAACGCTGTTCGAATGTCATTAACCCAATTAATAGATTGTTAATAATAGAGGAAGGCATTTCAATATCAGATTCAACTTCAAACTTACCCGACCTGATCTTTTTTCTTTGTTTGGCTCTATCAAATGAGATAATGGGAGCTAAGGTCAAAGGCCAATAATAATGCTTTATCAGGGAAAATTGCTTTCCATCAAACAATCGATCCAATTCTTTGTGATGAAAACGGTGTTGTATTCCCACACTTAAATCATGTATGCCACTAAACATCTTCAGAGCGGGAAGGTTGAGCAGTAGAATACCCCCAGGCTTCAACAGTGTATAAAAATCTACAATCAATTCCCTACGCTCCTGATCTTCTAAAAAATAAAGAACATCACAACTCACAATCACATCTAATGTATTAGGATCAAAATGATTCTTCGCATTTAGTATGTTTTCAGCAAAAACATTTAATCCTCTATCCCTACAATAAGATATTGCAAAATCAGAAAGATCAAATCCTTTAAGATTAGCGTATCCTTTCTCTTTTAAATGTAAAATCAAGCCGCCCGTTCCGCAACCAGCGTCTAATATGGAGATCTCTTTATTCTTTCCAAAACTTCGATGTATGGCTTTCGAAATCTGATTGTGTAAGGAGCGATACCACCACAAACTTTGCTCCACATTAGCCATTTTATCGTATTCATTCTTCCTGATAAGCATTAATCTTTTCTTCTTTTAACAAATTTCACCGTCCATTGCGGAGTAGAATTTTGATCAAGATATTGCTTCCCTATATATTCTCCCAATAATCCCAAGAACAGTATCTGAAAACCCGAAAATGTAATAATCAATATTGCAATAGCCGTCCAACCAACAGGCATGTTGGAATGAGTATAGTTTTCTATAATAAATAATAAAGACATCACTATTCCAATTAGAAAAATTCCAAGTCCAGAAAATATCATCAATCGTATCGGTTTGATCGAGAAATTAATAAACATGTTCATGTATAAAGAAAGTAATCTTGAAAAACTATAGTTGGATTGTCCTTGATTCCTTAATGCATGTTCAACAAAAACAGAAGTAATATTGTTTGTTACTCTTAAAATTAGTCCATCGATATATGGAAAAGGTCCTTTATATTTAATTAATTCTTTAACCACATCATTGTTAATAATCTTAAAACTCGATAGGTACAGGTTCTTTGGCTTACCAATCAAAAGCACAGCCATCTTATCAGTAAACTTACTTCCTAAATTTCTATAAATCGAATGCTTCTTCTTAAGGTATTTAGAATACACTACGTCATATCCCTTCTTCGCTTCATTGTAAAGTTTCATGATTTCGGAAGGAGGATTTTGGAAATCATCGTCCATAATAATTGTATAATCACCCGAAACATGGTTGAGCCCACACATTACCGCATTATGCTCTCCCGAATTTTTTCTCAATGAAATAAAAACCACATTACTATACTCGCTGGCTATTTCACTGCAGACCGCTTCACTATTATCTGGGCTGCAATCGTTCACCAATACAACCTCGTATTCAAGATCGATTAACTCATTTTTAATCTGACCAACCAGCTCTTTGATGGTTTGAGATCCATTATATACCGGTATTACAATAGATAATTTCATCCTTTATAATCGTTTATTTTATTAATAACCACATTCAAATCCGAACTACTTAACATTGGATTGAGTGGTAAACTTAATACTTCTTTATGAATCCTTTCCGAAATGGGATAATTGCATAGGTTCATTTCCTTGAACGCTTCTTGCTTGTGCGGGGGGATAGGATAATGGATAGAGGTAGATATGCCATGCTGTGAGAGATAATCCCTAAGCCGGTCTCTGGTCTGACAACGAATTACAAATAAATGCCATACATGTTCAAATTCATTTTCCGGCTCTTCCGGCAATTGAATCAGTGGATTATGAATACCATTAAGATACTGTTTTGCTAAAACTCTTCTGATCTGGTTTTGATTATGTAAGTCCGAAAGTTTTACTGATAAAAATGCGGCCTGAACTTCATCCAGTCTACTGTTTACACCTTTATACAGAGTCTTATATTTTTCGAAAGAGCCATAATTTCTGAAGGCCAATAATTTTTGCGCAATAGTATCATCAGAAGTCGTTATAGCACCGGCATCACCTAAGGCACCAAGATTTTTGGTGGGATAAAAACTAAATACAGCAACATCACTTAAACCCCCGGCTTTTTTATTTTGGTAAACTGCGCCATGCGCCTGAGCGCAATCTTCAATTATTTTCAGATTATATTTTTTTGCAATACGCTGAATTGGAGTCATGTTACAGACTCTTCCGTAAAGATGCACTACCATTATCGCTCTAGTCTTATCGGTTATCGCTCTCTCTATTTCATTTTCGTCAATGTTAAATGTATTCGGACTGGGTTCAACAAATACAGGTTTCAGATTATTATTGGAAATAGCTAATACACTGGCGATGTAGGTATTTGAGGGCACAAGCACTTCACTTCCTTCTTTAAAATCAAAAATCTTTAAGGCCAGGGTTAATCCATCCAAACCGTTTGCTACCCCGATACAATGTTTTACTCCACAGAAATCCGCAAATTGCTGCTCAAATAGCTGAACAGCGTTTCCTAAAATAAAATTCCCGTTTTCTAAAATCTGATCCAATGCTTTCAAAAACCCTACTTTATATTTAAAGTTGGTATCTTTAAGAGAAAGAAAAGCTATCTCCTTCGTATCTTTCATGGATGTAATCGTTTTCATTATAATTGTGCGAAGCCGCCACCAGCAAAATAGCATCGGGCATAAAATCAAACATTATATGCCAGTCCGCAGGACCAATCAAAAGACATTTACTGGGAGAATCTAATTCAAATACTTCTTTCTTTCCTTTCCCGTCATTGTTATAAATCTTACAGCTTCCTTGTATACAAATAACTGCCTGATAGGTTTCTTTATGACGATGTCCGCCACGGGACGAATGGTCAACTTGATAGATATAAAAGAGTCTTTTGATACCAAAGTCAATCTGAAAGCTCTCTAACACGCATAAATTTCCTCGTTGATCAGAAAAATTTTTTAATTCTACAAGTTTAGCCATGCCTTAATCACAATATTCATAAAAAAATTAATTAATGCTTTAAAAAAATAACATCTAATAGGAGCCGTTTGTTCGGACTTCAATAGTACTGAATTAAACTTAGTGATTTTTTCTTACACAATAGCGCTAAGTTGCTTTCCGCAAAAGTATGAATGTTTCATCACATTGCTGAAGGGCATTATTATTTTCGAATAAAAAAATCAAAGCCAACGAATTGCCCTCTATAGCAAAACCTGTGTTATTTACTGTTTTTCTTTTCGTTATTGTTGCTTCTATTTTGTGTTATTAATTTCAATTTTAGTTCATCGTATATTATTCCAATAATTAATACTGTCGCTGCCATTATCAATACATAAAGTTTTAAGGTCGAATAAAATATCCCGCCTAAAAGTCCGCCTAAAAAGAAAAATGTAATAATGGTCAGGCGTAATTTTATTGAAGAGTATAGTTTGTATTTTTGATCTTTTTGTTTGAAGAAAAACAATTGAGATAGTTCAATACCTAAGTCTGTAAACAGGCCTGTCAAGTGCGTTGTTCGTACAGTGGAATTAGAAATTGTCGTTACTAATGAATTTTGTAAACCCATAGCAAAAAGCATAGAGCAAGCAAGTAGATTGGGGTTTTGTGAGATTAGAAATTGTCCGAATACCGCTAAAAAAAACAAAATAAGACTTTCGATAATTGTTGGAATTACATAAATTAAACTGCCGTTTTTTTTTGATATAATTTCAACTAAGAGGTTCGATACAAATGAACCTAAGAAGAAAAAGAAAATATATAAGAAATAGATAAAGCTTTGCCAAAAATTGAGTTTTAAAATTTCTTCTACAATAAAAGCAAAGTGACCCGTTACATTTGTTGTCAACCTTTGAATAGCTAAAAATCCTGCTACATTTACAATTCCAGCAACAAACGACAATAGCGAAGCAATTCTTAAATTGTGCTTTATTGTCCTCGTCTTTCCCTTGTGCCTAAACATAAATTAGTTATCAATTTGTTCGATCTTGTGTGTTGTCGTAAAATGGCATTTAAAGAAAATTTCAATTATCCTAATTGAAGTCTTTAGTATCATAAATTTCTTATATTAATTTCTACCCGCCTGTTCGCCTGAGCCTCCTTCACATTTTTCTGGGAATTGGCAAAGTGGCGAGAATGCCCAAAGCGAACATAATATTCAAGAACCCTGTTAACCCAAATGCAACGATATATTATAATTAGGTCAGATAATAACTTTCGGTTATTCATAATCGTTAGGATTAAGGGTAATTAAATAGAAGACTCTAAATAATTAGAATAGACTCACCTCCACTCAAAAAGATGTTTGCTAAAAGATCAATAGATAAACTATCAATTAGTAAATAAGAGGATATTGGCAAAAAATCAGGGTAAGCTTTAAGGTAGTTATATTTATTTCCCTAAATAGTTATACAACATTAAGCTTATTAATTGGATTCAACTATTCTATAAATGGGGGCACGCCTAAAAACCACAGGCGGTAACTCAATCATCACAAGCACCCGAATACAATGGGTAATATATGCTTAAAAAGTTGCACATTAATTCAATCTTAAAAGAAAAAATTGGCATACAAATTTT
>CANJNY010000251.1 GCA_947475715.1 Prolixibacteraceae bacterium | reverse complement strand
ATACGTAGTGGTTTTCTCCTAAGATACTAAATATCAGGGCTTTATGTTGATAAAATGAGAATAGTTATCACCAAGTTATCAACATATATCATTGAATATTAGATCATTATAATTTTTGTCATGTACTAAGTTAAACTTCACAAAATGTCTCTTTGTTTTACAAACCTACTAGTTCACTTTTAGCTGAAGATTTACAATTATTACCTAAGTATTGTTTATTTTTTTTAGTTTAATATTTTTCGCCACACTATCTTATACACCACCTCTTAATTATATCTAGTTCAATATAAAATGATTCTTTTTCTAATCCATTAATATGCTAGTTTAATCTTAATTTGAAATCTAATTCTAAAGGATCAATTTTAGATAATTGACGTTTTATGGTTCATTATTTTACCGTTTTTTTGCAATTATATATTTTAACTATTTTCATTTTCTAGTATTATGTAATATTAATTATTTGTTCTTCTTATTTTGTATTGATAATATTCAATCCAAAGTATATGCGATTTTCCCAATACTATTATAGGAGAATCCAATTTTTTTTTGTTTTATTGAATTTAATATATTCCTTCCATCAAAGATAAAAGCAGGCTTAATCATATTATTGTAAACCTGTTGCCAATCATAGGTTTTAAATTCGTCCCATTCGGTCATAATGGCAATTGCATGTGCCTTTTCCATAGCAGCATAAGGATCAGAGTGAACAATGATTATTCCTTCCAGTTCCTGGTCTTCAGTGCCATTAGAATGGTCTCCATAAGTGGCATGGGTCGATTTAGCCAAATATTTTAAATCGTGTAATATTTGCTCCTTAGTAACTTTGGGGTCGTAAATATGGATTTCAGCCCTGTCATCCAGTAATTCTTTTGCAACGTAAACAGCTGCTGATTCACGTGTGTCATTCGTATCCTTTTTAAATGCCCAACCCAACATCGCGATTTTCTTACCGGAAACAGTATTAAATAAGGTGTCAATGATCTGCTTGGCAAAACGATGTTTCTGGTAATCATTCATTTTTATTACCTGTTCCCAGTAATTTGCAACTTCCGGCAGATTAAAATGTCGGCATAGATAAACAAGATTTAAGATGTCTTTTTGAAAACATGATCCTCCGAAACCAACCGAAGCTTTTAAGAATTTTGGACCAATTCGGCTGTCTGCACCAATTGCTCGTGCTATTTCATCAATATCTGCTCCCGTGCGTTCGCATAAGGCAGAAATAGAATTGATACTGGATATTCTTTGGGCCAAAAAGGCGTTTGCGGCTAGTTTTGAGAGTTCGCTGCTCCATACATTCGTTTGGAGAATACGCTCTCGTGGCACCCAGTGTTCATATATCCTGGTTAGTACTTCGATAGCTTTTAGTCCTTCTGGAGTCTGCTCTCCACCAATAAGAACCCGGTCCGGAGCTTGCAAATCTTGAATTGCTGTTCCTTCAGCTAAAAACTCAGGATTGGAAAGAACCTGAAACTGTAATCCTTTATTGTTGTTCTTTAATATCGCATTTATTGATTGTGCAGTTCGAACGGGCAATGTCGATTTTTCAACTACTATTTTATTCCCGGTTGCAACATCTGCTATTTGCCGTGCACAAAGTTCTATATATTTCAAATCAGCAGCCATTCCTTTCCCAACTCCATATGTTTTGGTCGGAGTGTTTACTGATATAAATATAATATCACTGTTGCGAATGGCTTTTGCTACATCAGTAGAAAAAAAGAGATTTATTCCACGTGTCTTTGCTACGATTTCTTTTAGTCCTGGTTCGTAAATTGGAATATTGTCTAAATTCTCATCATTCCAGGCTGCAATACGTTTGGGATTTATATCCACAATAGTAACTTCAATCTCAGGACATTTATCAGCAATTACAGCCATGGTGGGCCCTCCGACATATCCGGCGCCAATGCAGGTTATTTTCATGGGGAAAAAATTACACGAATTATTACGAATTACAATAAACTACGAATTTCACGAATTTGGACGAATTACACGAATTGACTTTGCATGGAATTAATTGACAACCCGGAATAAGGTTAAGGATGGGGTGCCGAAGTTCACCAGGATACCAAGCTTAAATTAATACGAATTACAATAATATACGAATTTCACGAATTGATACGAATTTCACGAATTTGGACGAATAACATTGAAAAAGATTTCACTGCCTGCCCCGAGCATCGGGGAATTAGGACGAATTACATTGAAAAAGATTTCACTGCCTGCCCCGAGCATCGGGGAATTAGGACGAATTACACGAATTACAAGAATGGTTATGCAACTGGTTTAGGTGAATATAATTATAAGAAATTGCATTAAGATGTTAATGTCATAAATTAAGAGAATTACACAAAGGCTAAACGGTTATTCATCAAAGATATCGATTGCCTTGTCGATCAAAAAGTTTTTAATTTCATCGTCTGATATTGTTTGAACAAGGTATTCAATAGGTTCTGTATAATCTATATCATCAAAATAACTTAACTGAGCCCTGAAAAGTTTTTCTGAGAATAACTGACCAAAAAGCTCGGTTGTTCTTTCTGAAATTTGTTTAATGGTGAAATGCTCTTTTAAAATAAAATAGAGATCTACGTAGTCTTTCCACTTGGATCTATGACCTAAAGCATAAGCTTTCATTGCAGCCAAATCAAGAAGGTTTGGTAACCGCAGAATATCATTCAAATGTTCGGCAGCCTTTATCTTAAAAGGGTATTGATAGAATGTAAATTTTACATCGTTAATTGTTACATTTAATTGTTCTGTGACCCTTCTGGTAATGCTATATGGATATCCAAAATCGGAAATAATTTGAATTATATTTTTTGGTTTAATGGGACTGAATTTAAATAGGTCGAAATCAATAGAGCTCCGTTTTCCTATATGCAAGGCAATTGCCGTTCCTCCCACCAGATAAAACTCTCTTTTGAACTGTTTTACAAGCGGCAAGAGTTGATTCTGATTATAATTAAATATTTGGATGTGCATATCTCTGAATCAGAATTGAGAAAAAATGATAGATTTCCGGATAATAGTTCAATTTTTTACGGCCCTCAAGACCATAGAATATCTCAGATAACCCTTCAATCCCCATGATCTCAATAAGTTTCCTGACGTCATTTAAATCTCCATAGTTAAAAATTGTTTCAACTAGTAATTCAGGACTTATTTCCTCTTTTCTATCTTCAGGAGTGTACCAAAACAGGTTACTATGCTGGTGGATAAACTGCTTTATTTCAGGACTGTTCATGGATCTATTATTACTAGTCAAAGATACCAAATTTTTATGAAACGGCTTTCTGTAATTGCATTTATAAACAACAATCTTCATGGAATGTAGATTACATTTCCTGCCCCTGCCTGCCCTGTTTCAGCGGGGGGCATCGGGGAATTAGGACGAATTACATTGAAAAAGATTTCACGAATTAGGACGAATTACATTGAAAAAGATTTCACGAATTTGGACGAATGGCACGAATTGTCTATTGTGCGAGTTAATTGACGCCACGATGATATGTTAGGGATGGAGTACTAAATACATGAATTAAGAAGAAATTGCTCAAAGCGAGCTAAATAATGGCCTTTACAACTATAAATAATAATGTCTTTATCTGATATTTTATAATCTAATTCAAAAATAACTTTATTCATTTTTGACCGATAAATTGCTCAGTCACTTTTTCAAATTCATCTTCGGTTAATGAAACGACATTCCCCCTTTCTACATTATTAGCTGCTTTTAAAATCCGGGCTATGTACTCTTCTTTGGTTTCTGTTTGATTTAAACCAAAATCAAAATCAGAAGCTGAAGATACTGTTATTTCTATTTCACGATCTTTTTTGAATAAGGTCTTTATGGCTTTGATAAAATCTGCATCTAAATCGGAGACTTTAATTCTTAACACTGTTTCCATAGCTTTAATTTTTACTAAATTACGAATTTCACTGCCTGCCCCGAGCATCGGGGAATTTGGACGAATTACAATAAAATACGAATTTCACGAATTTGGACGAATTGCACGAATTGACTTTGCCTGAAATTAATTGACAACCCCGTAATAAGTTAAGGATGGAGTGCCAAAGTTTACAAGTAAGCAGAGCCTAAATTTTGTTGCTTTAATTTTTTTAGGATCCATTATCGCTTAAAATAAATTAGGTCGGCAATATCAATCTTCTTAAAATCAGAATCCGCAGTAATTAAAGGTATGTTCAGCCAAAGTGATGTTGCCAGAATAATACAATCTGGAAGTTTTAATGGGTATTTTTGGCGAATATCAATCGTATATTCTTTAATTCCTTGAGTTATATCAATTACAGTGCACTCTTCAATGAACTCTTTGATTTTAATACGATCATTTAATTTAAGATTTCTATGTCCAAGTAATTCAAGTTGGGTAATAAATGAAATATAGAGATTTTTCTCTTCGAATAGTGGAATCAGCGTTTCTTCACCATTAAGCAAATAAAGAACAATATTAGTGTCTAAGAGAATATTATTCCCATTCCTGTGGTTGTAGTTTATTTTTTAATTGCCACAGGGAACTCGCCAATAATCATTGCGTTTTGTTAAAAGACTTAATCGGGGCTCGTTTCATTACGCAATTTTTTTTGAATTTCCATAGGATCTTCTTCAAGTGAAATAGACCCGCAATACTTTTTTAAGTCCGGACTTTTAGATTTGACAGTCCTTTTTTTTAGGGCGAGCTTTATTTTTTCGGGTGAAGTTCCTTTTTTAATTGTTGTGACCATTAGGATAATCTTTGTTTATCAAATATACAAATAATAAATACGTAATTCCATTAGAATACGAATTTCACGAATTAGGACGAATGGCACGAATTGTCTATGATGTGAATTAATGGACAACCCGAAAATCGGTTAAGGATGGAGTGCCGAAATTTACCAATATGCCAAGTTTAAATTAATACGAATTTCACGAATTGGGACGAATTACATTGAAATAGATTTCACGAATTTAGACGAATTTCACGAATTGGCTTGGCATGGAATTAATTAACTACCCGGTAATAGGTTAAGGATGGTGTACCGAAGTTAATAAGTAGACCAAGCTTGAGTTTTGTAGCTTTGACGTTGTTTAGTGTTTGTTTACGGTCGGCATCGCTTAAATATTTT
>CANJNY010000250.1 GCA_947475715.1 Prolixibacteraceae bacterium | reverse complement strand
GGAGGTGTAGACGAACTTTTATTTTTAGGTGTCAAACTCAAGAAGGCTCAGATTGCTATGAAAGATAAGCCTCAACACTGTATTTAAAGCAGACCGAATCATAGTTATTGCTCCTTTTAAAACTTAAATTAGCTCATTAGCAAATGATTTTTAGAACGATTTCTTTTTTTCAAACCGAGCCATAATCTCTTTCCAGTTGGTGATGATTACCTCCTCATCCTTGAGGAATTTGATAACCACAGGGTCTGCAAATAAATCACCTTACCAGCCTCTTTGTTGCCAAGTGCCCGTTATTGTTTATAAATTCTCTGTCGGCGTTGAAGGGTGAAAGATAATCTCTGTTAAGCCTTCATTTGGACAAGGCATCATCACAGCTGCTGAATTTAAAAATCCTTTTTCGATGTAATTCATTGTGGCCTGGTTCGCTTCGGGACATATGCCAACATCATCGATATGCAATAAAACAACTTTCTTCCCTTTCGGAAAACCTAGTTTCTCAGCTGAAGTGGAAATTTCAGCTCCCTTTTTCTTTGAACTCAAGAGCTGGATACAACTCATCATTTCAGCTCTGAAATTTTCCATTTTAACATCGCTACAAACAAAATCAAAAACCTCCCGCGGGAACCCTAACTTCATCGCTTGATAGCCTGGGTCAACTAATTCGGGTAGACTAACATTTAGCAAATGGTCGATACTTTTTCGGACGGAAGAATCCAGTTTTGCATCAGTCATACTATTTTTCAAAGCTGCTAAAATTCTATAATCTTCTATCCCTTCTCGAACAGCCTCCCAGCGACGACTGGTAATCGATTTTGTTTTTCCTGGATAGACCAGATTGTATTCTAGTTTTACTCTTGACCATGGATTTTCGGCAACCAAATTGTAGCACCAGAAACCAATTCCTGAAACCCCATTTCTACTAGCTACTAAAGCGGCTGTTCGGAATTCATAAATCAAGTTGATATTTTTAATGTTTGGTCCTACTGGCCTTGAAGAGGCGTAAGAGCAATTGTATGACCATAGGAATTTCTTCTTGGTCCGCATTATATCCATCTCAGGCGTTTTATCAGCAACCCAGTCAATGGATGGACTCCAAATATTAACCGATTTAGACATCGCTTGAAACATCGGTAATTCGCCTCCACCATCTTGGTAAATCATTACAGCTGGATTTGCTTCATTGGCAATTTCACCAAATTTAACAAGCTGGTTGACTGCTTTCCATCCACTTCCACCCGGCTCGTCGATCGGATAAAGCGCAAATTGATTGAGACCAAATCCAAAACTTGACAAATGGGCTACTAGCTCTTTTAAATAAGTATTGAATTGTTTTTTATATCCTTCGCTGGCAAATTCGGCTTTAATTGCTGGCAAACCATTGACCAATAAAAAGACTTCTTTCCCTTTGAACTGAGCTAGCACCAGATCCTGGGCAGAATAATCAAACCCGTTAAGTTCATTTTTTTCATTGTACTTACATATTGGATTCGGCAATAAGAACACATTGTTTCCATGTGCTAGCAAAGATGGAATCTCAGGTCCTGTTGATGGAGACCAAGTACACATTCTAAAATCAGATGATGGAGCCATTGTAAATGGCAAAATATCGAGTGCCACATCTACCTTCGTCTCAGGAGCCGGTACTTCATGTGGATTGGTGGGGGCATCTAATACTCCGGCACCATTCAGCGATTGGATGGTGAATGTTAGCTGCTGCTTGCCTTTTGCACTCGATTCAATTTCAAGATCTATCCATACTTCTCTGCTTGATAGTGACGGAATGGAAACCACTCCAGACTCATCCAACTCGGGCAGTGCATCCCAGGACTCTTCACCAAGCGAAGTTACCGTATTAATAGAGCGTAGAGATGTTACCTTGATTCCTGCTACAGGCTTATCTAATACTACTCTTGCATTGAGCAAATGATCTGTAATATTGAATAGCATAATCGGAATGGGATGATGCTCGCTAGGAACAACTACATGATTTAAGTTAACCGGATTTTCGACCTTTGTAGGCAATTGCTTGTCGACATTGCGATTATCCCATTTGGTTCCTTCAAAGGCAATTAAGCTTGTTCCAGTGCCTAGATTTGCAGCTTTAGCAACAAGCCCACTTACTGCAATGGCATGTTTAGCTGACTCGTTGAGTTTGGAAGTAGCATTTATAATCGACTGGACAAAGACTGGATTACTTTGAGATATCTTCGACTGTTCTCCAGCAAGCCTGGTTGCTTCTGTCTGAATTTCAGCGGCTTGTTTACGCAAGGCTATTGCTGATAAAGGCAAGATCGAAGCTATTTTATCTGCATTGCTATTTAATGCGCCGATGGCTTGCAAAGCCAATGAACGATCATTTTCAAATGGTTGAATGGTTACACTTCTTGAAGCTGATAACAACTCTGCTCCCTTTGAATCAGCAATAGACCAGTTAAATTGATAAATTCCGGGAATTGTAAAATTAGCTGGAAGATATAATTGTCCCTCTTTATTATAAATTGTTGCAATAGCAGCGTTTTTAGTTCCATTTGGACTAATACATTCTACACTTGCTTTTAATGGATTTGCACTTGGCGTAGGATTGGTGATATTGAATTGTATTCTTTCACCATTGAGAATTTTATTCCAAGATAAGTTCTGAGGTACCATCCTTAATTCATCCGATTTTGTTAGACCAAACCAAGAACCTGTATTCTGAATATTTGACCTATAATTGGTCCATTGCAATTTTGGATTTTTAAGACTAGCGGTTTGAAAGCAATACACCATGCCTGATTCACCACCTGTTATAATTAGATCGAGTTTATCACTGCCGCCCGTCACATGACCAAATGAAGCAGTTACATTAATCGCCCTTGAAGGTAGTTGATGATCAAAAATTATTGTGCCTTGATTATTCAACACCAACATATGCCCTACTTGAGTTGTAACGACATATTCTAATTTTCCATCTCCATCAATATCTGCAATAGCACCTGGCGCCAAGGAGCGCCCTTGCATGTCGATGTTCCAAATAACATTTCCCCGCTCATCGAATCTGTAAATAATTCCTGAATGAGTGATTAAAAATATATCGGCCTCCCCATCTTGATCGAAATCACCAATTGAGATAGACGAGGATACCGGCACGCCTGTAGGATATTGCCATGAAGCATTGCCTTTAGCATCGAGACAAAATATTTCTCCAGTGCTGGAAGCGGCAATAATATAACTTTTACCATTGGAAGCACTAAACATCACTGGCGCTGAGGTAGCCCATGACTCGGATGCGCCACCAATTTTAATTCGCCATAAGGTTGAGAGATCACTTGAAAGGGCGGTGATTGAACCATCGTTCGTAGCAACAATAATTTCCAACTTCCCGTCACCATCTAAATCTCCCACTGATGGACTAACCGGTTGTCCTGAAATTTTCGTTTTCTTTAATACTTTACCACTAAGGGCATCAAATATCCAAATATTTCCACTGGCATCCGTCTGAATAAACACTTGATGACCATCGCCATAAAGATCGGCTACCACTCCAGCTGACCAGTCAGTGCCGGATTCAAGCGTCGCTTGCCAAACAAGTTTTCCAAGTCCATCCAGACAGGTTAGGTTTCCTCTATTATCGCTAGCATAAATTAAAGCAGGTTTCCCTTCTCGTTTTAGCACCGACGGATAAGTCATAAATCGACCATTCGATCTCCAGCGCCAAAGATCAGTCCCAGCCTTACCGATAACAATAATTTCCTCTTGTGAGGTAACAACCGCTTCATCTAAACCATCATTGTTGACATCGGCAACCGTGGCTGCACTCTCGATAAAGCTCTTATGATTGGTGGCCCATTTTAGGGGTAGATTTAATTTCTGAGCCGAAAGCTCATTCGGTAATATAGCAAAAGTAAATTCGAGCAAAAGGATTCCAAGAGCGCTTAGAGTCCTAAGAAAGCTAAGTCTCAATACTGATTGAATAGTGGATCGAATCATAGTTAGTGCTGTTTATTTTTAATTTAAATTACACGAATAGCAAATATTTTGTACCACTATTTCTTTTTTTCAAACCGAGCCATAACTTCTTTCCAGTCGGTAATAATCACGCCTTCGGTTTTAAGAAATTTGATAACCACCGGATCAGCAAATAAGTCACCTTCCCAACCGCGTTGTTTCCAAGTACCTGTTATTGATTTTAGATTTTCAGTTGGCACAGAAGGGTGGAAAATAATTTCTGTTAGACCTTCTTTTAGCGTTTTAACCAGCGCGAAAAAGTTGTTTCTCTTTATCTCGTAGGTTTCACCAGGGCCTACACTTGTGAAATTATCAAGTTTTGGCATTTTGTAGTTGCGGATGCTACTGATCACCTCTTCTGTGATCGGGTATCCAGCAGCTTTCTTAAAGTTTGCAGCAATCTGAGGATTTGCCACATTAATAATATTGCCAGGGATATGAAATTCCTCAGCAACTTTTAAAAACACCTTTACATAATCAGGAGATCCATAAAGTGTACCCATATGAGTGTCGATATGGGTTGGTCGATATCCAAGAGCGATAGATTTTTCAATCTGTGCCCGGATTTCGGTCTCTACCTCTTTCGCCGATGCATGCATCACCACATCTGGTACTTCATGCCATAATTTTCCATCGGGATCAATTAAGCCTGGAACTTTTTTAGGATCTGAAACAGGCCCCCAGCGGTGATTGGTCCATTCGCTGGTAAGGGTAAGGTGAAGGCCAATATCTGCTTTGGGATGACCTTTAGCCCATCGAATAACCTCTTCGGCATTTGGACAGGGCATCATCACAGCCGCAGAATTTAGAAAACCCTTCTCTATATAATTGTAGGTCGAAGTATTTGCTTCTGGACACATCCCGACATCGTCAATATGTAATAACAAAACTCTTTTGCCCGATGGAAATCCCAATTTTTCAGCCCAGCTCCGCTCTCGCTGAATTGATTTTGCAATGGATACCGATTTTCGTTTCGCAACGATAGGAGGTTTACTCGCCGATAATATTGCTGGAGACACAATAAAGGCAATTATAAAAACAATCCCAATAGCAGATATCAACTGCTTGGCTGGGCGATAATTTGAGTCTGAAATATTTTTCAATTGTTTGGTGTTGATCTTCATTTGAATTGATTTGATTTAAGTTTTATTTTTTATTCTCTGATAT
>CANJNY010000249.1 GCA_947475715.1 Prolixibacteraceae bacterium | reverse complement strand
GGTTTTTCCTGCTTGTCATCAATGGCTTTATTGTTTTAGTTGCCAATCATTATATCCGTGGATTTTCTGTCTCAGGGTTATTTACCGCTATTATCTTTAGCATTTTGGTTTCATTGATCAATGGGATCCTGGGTATTAACAGCACGAAAATTAAAAAAAACTAATCCGGGATTATTTTAAAAGGTCAATTTTGATGACTATTTCACCGATATCTGAACCGGCATAGTTAATTTTATCCCCTATCTTTAAATCACATGAAAATAAGTCATTTAGGTGAGCTGGCAGGAGTAATAACCGCGATATGCTGGACTGCTTCTGCGTTATCTTTCTCACTTGCAACACGTCGGGCAGGCTCATTGGCAGTTAATATCATGCGATTGGTACTGGCAATGGGGATGTTTCTGATTTGGTCCAAAATAATGAGGGGATTATGGACTCCCTCTGATGCTTCACCCGAGGCGTGGAAGTGGTTGTCAATATCGGGATTCATTGGTTTTGTCGCCGGCGATTATTGTCTGTTCAAATCCTATTCCTATCAATCCGCAAAATTATCGATGCTTATTATGTCGCTGGCACCACCGGTAGCTGCATTATCCGGGGCGTTAATTTTGCATGAACAATTAACCTGGTTAAATGGCTTAGGTATGCTTTTGGTCCTGGGGGGAATTGCTATTGTCATCCTGAAACGACCCGAATCTGAAACGAATAAATCACGGCTGAATTATCCGATAAAAGGGTTAATGCTTGCTCTTGGAGGAGCGGTTGGACAAGGCATCGGTGCGGTATTCTCAAAATTGGGAATGGGAAATTATGATCCGTTTGCCTCTTCACAGATCAGAGTAATTACCGGAATAATTGGCTTTATCGCTATTATTACCCTGGCCAGACAATGGAAGCCGGTAAGCTTTTCATTGCGAAACAATAAAGCCATGGGACCTTTGATTGTGGGATCTTTCTTCGGGCCGTTTCTTGGTGTCTCATTAAGTCTCGTTTCCTTTCAATATACATCGGTCGGCATTGCCTCAACCCTGATGGCTACAGCTCCTGTATTCATCCTAATTCCTTCAATATTAATATTTCACGAAAAACTGAATTGGAAAGAAATTGCAGGTGCAGTTCTCGCAGTGTTGGGGATGGCGATATTTTTTCTTTGAAAACAACCCGATCATAAACAATGAATCTGTTCCAAATGTTAACTATAGCTCAATGTTTATACCAAAACCGTTTAATAATGCCGTTTCCCCGGTTTTGTTTTCAAAATAAATGTAATTTTACGAGTTTTTAAGAATAAGAGAAAATAATAGATTAATAGAATTATTATGGCAGGCACCGAGCTATTCGGAAACGAAGAACGAAAGGAAGTTATGGACGTACTCGAAACCGGAGTTTTATTCCGATATGGCCATGATTCACAACGGAATGGAGTTTGGAAAGCGAAAACTTTCGAACAGGAATTCAGCACCTATCTTGGAGCTAAACATACTCACTTTTGTGCAAGCGGAACTGCAGCAGATTCACTTTCACTTGCCTGTTGCGGAATTGGTTATGGAGATGAGGTAATCGTCCCCCCCTATACGTTTATCGCCCCGATCGAAGCTGTGCTTGTCGCAGGAGCAATCCCTGTGTTTGCAGAGCTGGACGAAACGTTATGCTTAAGCCCTGAGGGAATTGAAAAAGCAATTACTCCCCGCACAAAGGCAGTATTAATTATCCAGGTCTTTGGGTCAATGGGAAGAATGGATGAGATTCTTGCAGTTTGCGAAAAACACAATCTGATTCTCATCGAAGATGCAGCCCCTGCTCTGGGTGGAAGCTACAAAGGAAAGATGTTAGGCAATTTCGGGAAAATGTCTGCTTTCTCCTTCGATTATTACAAGATCATAACCGCCGGCGAAGGTGGCGCTGTTGCCACAAACGATGACGAACTTTACGACCGTGCGCATAAATATTCCGATCATGGTCACGACCACATTGGAAATGCCCGCGGAGCAGAACAACATCCAATTCTAGGGTATAACTTCCGCGGCTCTGAACTTGGTGCTGCTGTTGTACTTGCCCAACTTCGCAAACTCCCCTATATCATCGAAAAACAGAGAGCCCACCAAAACGTACTTAAACAAGTACTTAACGAATTCCCCGAAATCCGATTAAGAAATGTACCTGACGAAGCGGGAGATTCGGCTACTTTCCTCTCTTTCTTCCTCCCAAATCCGGAGAAAGCAATAAAAGTTTTTGATGAATTTCAAAAGGAAGAACTTAGTGCCTCCTACTGGTACCGGAATAATTTCCATTACCACCGTCAGTGGGGCCATTTAAAAGAGATGAAATCAATCTTCAATCTTCCGGTGATGAAAATGGCTAACGCACCAGATTACAGAAACCTGGAAGTTCCTCAATCCGATGAGATCATGCAACGGCTCATGATGACCCAGATTATGGTGACCTGGAGTGAAGAGGAATTAAACACACTGGCCTCCAAAATGAGGTCGGCAATAAAAAAAGCACTTAAATAGAAAACGTATGTTCAGAAATTTAAAGCCGGTCGGCAGGATTTTATATGGTCGCAATAGTTTTGACCAACTTGGTGACATTCTTGGAGAATTGCGTATTGAAAATGATTCTTATGTCCTTTTTCTTGTAGATGAATATTTTGACGGAAAAGATTTTCTCAAACGAATTCCACTTCACCCCCAGGATATCCTTAAAATTATTGATATCACAGACGAGCCGAAAACAAAGACTGTTGATGAAATGGTTGCCCAAATCAAAGCACTTGGCAAAGGAAACCCGGTATCAGTGGTAGGAATCGGAGGGGGTATTGTAATGGATTATGCCAAGGCAATCCGTTTAATGTTCACCAACGAGGGTTCGTCAGCACAATATCAGGGACTCGATTTCATTAAAAATAAAGGTGTTCATTGTACGGTCATTCCAACTATTTCAGGAACAGGTGCTGAAGTTTCAATGACAACTGTTCTGACAGGACCGATAAAAAAACTGGGAATCAAAGGAAATTTCACCGCTGCAGATCAGGTGGTAATGGATCCTGAATTGATCACAACTGTTCCTGAGCCGATCAGATTCTACACGGCAATGGATTGCTATATACACAATATCGAAGCGCTAAACGGATTCAGACGATCAGTAATGGGCGACTCACTTGGGATTGAATCGTTACGTATTTTCAGAGAAATCTACTTAAGTGAAGACAGCAGATCTCCTGAAAACGAAGAGAAACTGATGGTGGCTTCCTATCTTGGTGGATTATCACTAACTTATTCAGAAGTCGGCGCCTGTCATGCCATGTCTTACGGCCTTGCAACGGTTACCGATATTCACCATGGCCTTGGGAACTGTATCGTATTCAATCAGCTCGAAGAGTTTTACCCTGAAGCGGTGAAAGAGTTCAGAGAGATGATGAGACTCAATAATATCGAGATCCCTCAGGGCGTAGTCGCTAAATTATCCCCGGAGCAGGTCGAAAAAATGATAGATGTTTCACTGACTCTTATCTTTATGTGGGCGCATGTCTGCGGTCCGGATTGGGAGAAGATAATCACCCGCGATAAACTCCGTGGACTGTTCATGAAAATGTAATCCAATTAAAATGACGAAAATAGTTAAAGTA
This sequence comes from Prolixibacteraceae bacterium, assembly GCA_947475715.1. Classification (GTDB taxonomy): domain Bacteria; phylum Bacteroidota; class Bacteroidia; order Bacteroidales; family Prolixibacteraceae; genus JAAFHB01. The sequence continues at coordinate 1,531 of CANJNY010000249.1, read as the reverse complement.
GGAAATATTGAATGTGGAGCGGACAAACTGTTCCTGATTGCTGGGCCTTGTGTGGTCGAAGATGAGAAAACGATGATGGATACAGCCGAATTCCTGGCTGAATTATCTCTCAAACTCGATCTTCCGCTGATTTTTAAGTCTTCATTTCAAAAAGATAACCGGAGTTCTTCCGATTTTTATTCCGGTCCGGGAATCGAGAAAGGGCTCGAAATCCTTCAGAAAATAAAAGATCAGTTCAATGTTCCGCTTATTACGGATATTCATTATCCCGATCAGATAGCAGCAGCTGCTGCTGTTGTTGATGTGATTCAGATACCAGCCTATCTGGTAATGCAGACGACCCTTGTGGTTGAAGCTGCGAAAACAGGTAAAGTGCTAAATCTAAAACACGCACAGTACCTCTCACCGGAGAATATGATCAAGCCGGTTAAAAAAGCAGAACAAGCCGGAAATTACACCCTTATGGTTACTGAGCGTGGCTATGCATTTGGCTACAATGACCTCATCGTTGATCCGCGCAGCTTTTATCATTTGCGCCAAACCGGATATCCGGTAATCTTTGATGTTACCCACTCCATTCGTAAATATGGGATTCCCAGTTCAGACCCACGTGGCGGTTCAAGAGAGTTTATCCCAACCCTTGCCCGTGCAGGGGTGGCAGCAGGAATCGACGGATTATTTCTGGAGGTTCATCCGGATCCTTCACGTGCTTTATGTGATGCAGCAAGCCAGATGTGTATCGATGACGTTACTGAGTTTCTCAAACCATTGATCGACATTCATAATATTGAAGTAAAATACAGATCTAAAAATTAATAAAAATAATCAATATGGAATTTTTTCTTGACTCGGCGAACCTTGCTGAAATTGAAGAAGCCCTAAAATTGGGGATCATTGATGGTGTTACCACTACGCCAACCTTTATGCACAAAAATGGGATTACAGACATTGACGGGGCGATCATCAAATTATCAAAGATGGTCCCCGTGCTGATGATTGAAGCATTGGGCGAAACCTCAGAACAGATCGTCACTGAAGCTCATCGTTTGCTAAGTCTTGGACTTGACAAGAAAAAAACAGTCTTCAAAATTCCGGTTAATTTCGAAGGGGTAAAAGCGTGCAAAAAACTCCATGACGAAGGTTTCCTGATTAATTTACATTTGGTTTACAATATTCAGCAAGCTTACATGGCATTATCTGCCGGCGCCAATTATGTGTGTGTTTTGGTAGGCAGAATGCAGGATCAGGGGCATGATGCCCTGGGATTGGTAAAACAAATCGCAGATGTAATCAAAACTTACAAATACGACTGTAAGGTGATGTTCTCATCGGTAAGATACCCTGAACATGTGAAAGATGCCCTTATGCTGGGTGCCCATAACATAACCCTCCCCTGGAGTATTATGAAAAAACTGGCAGATAATCACCTCACTAAATTAGGCACTGATCAGTTTTTTCAGCATACACGTCTGATGACTGTTCAGGTTAAGAGTGTAATTTCCGATGCCAATCATGTTGTGGATATCGACTG
>CANJNY010000248.1 GCA_947475715.1 Prolixibacteraceae bacterium | reverse complement strand
TGCTAAGTGAAATTGCTGATGTTGAGTCTGTTGCCAGGTGGCCACTCCCTGAGTTTACAATGAACCAGGCAAGCAGCTACGACAGGCGTTCCGTTTCTCCGGAGCTGCCCGGCTGGTTCGCCAATGACGACCAAAATCAGTTCATCCGTTCGGAAAAGAAATCTGGTTATACAGAATATGTGATGATGGATTCAAAAGGTCCGGGGGCAATTGTGCGATTCTGGCTTACCATGCAGTCAAATCAGGGACGACTCAGGATTTATTTTGATAATGAGGAAAACGCATCGATACAAATTGATGCATATGATTTAATGAAAGCCGGGTTCAATGTTGGAAAAGCTTTACTAAGTTATCATCGGCCGGAAATTGAGCGAGGCAATACGATGTACCTTCCGCTGCCTTATCAAAAGCATTGTAAAATTACATTCGAACCCGATACTCTTGTGGAAAGAACACCCCATTATTACCAGATTAATTACAGAACTTATCCAAAGGGTACTGCTGTGAAGACCTTTAATATGAACGATCTTCCAGCAGAAAAGAGTATTATTGACAGCGTAGAAAAAGAATTGTGGAACCCAACATTGAAAAACAATTACAAAGAATTAAAGTTACAAAAAAGCATTGCCTCAAACAAAACGGAAACTGTTGATTTGCCCGAAGGTTCTGCTGCAATCCAGTTGCTTAGCCTCAGACTTTCAGCATCAACAAAGGAGGAGCTCATTAGGGCATGGAGTTTAGTGATCTTAAAAATGGAGTTTGATGACCATCAAACGGTATGGTGTCCGGTAGGCGATTTTGCCGGTAGCGGCTTTGGAGGACAGCCAATTAAAAGTTGGTACAGGCAGTTGGACAAAGAGGGGAAGGTCACAAGCCGTTGGGTAATGCCGTATAAAAGAAATGCAAAAATAACGATCATCAACAAAGCTGAATTTACAGTGGATGTTGATATGTTTGTAAAAGCCGGCGATTGGAAATGGAACAGGAGGTCTATGTATTTTCATGCAGACTATAAATATGAGCCGGACGTAAAAGATGCTATCTGGAATTATGATGCAAAAGCAATTGCAAAAAATGATCCTTTAGCCCCAACGGAATGGAACTTTGTAGAGATAAAAGGAAGAGGTATTTATCTCGGAAATACACTTTCACTTTACAATAATATGGACCAATGGTATGGAGAAGGGGATGCGAAAATTTGGGTTGACGATGATACATTTCCTTCAGAATTTGGAACGGGGTTGGAAGATTATTATAACATATCCTGGGGAATTTTTATTTATCAAACGCCATTTGCCAATGCTCCCCGGGCAGACAATAATAATTCGCAAGGCTATAACACTTTTACCCGTACCAGAAACCTTGATGGTATTCCTTTTCAAAAATCTTTTAAGTATGATTTGGAGATGCTAAGCTGGAAAGGGGGGACTATCGATTGTTCCGCTACAACTTATTGGTACGGATATCCCGAAACAAGCAGCAACATCAGTCGGCAAAAAACGGAATCGGCATTGCCATTCCCAACATTGAATAAAAAGTAAGCGGCATAGTATAAGTCTAAAAATATAAAAGAAAACAGAAATGGAAAGTAAACCAACCGTGGTAGGAATTGGCGAATTGCTACTGGAAAAAAAAGTAAAGACTTTGTTTTCGCGGGTGGAATTCCCAACAGGAACCGTTCAGGTAAAAATTGATGTAAAAGGAGTTCCGAGTTATGAAATCAAGAAAAATGTGGCGTGGGACAATATTACCTGGAGTGATGAATTGCAAAAAATAGCAGAGCAAACTGTCGCTGTATGTTTTGGAACATTGGCTCAGCGAAGCGAGGTTTCAAGGGTAAGCATCAACCATTTTCTGGATTCCATGCCTTCAGGAAATACCTATAAAATTTTTGACATCAACTTACGACAGGATTTTTACACCAGGGACAATATTGAAAGTTCGCTGCAAAAATGTAATGTGTTAAAAATGAATGATGAAGAATTGGTTGTTGTAGCTAAAATGTTTGGTTGTACAAGTCAGAATACTGAAAATGATTGTCGTAAACTCCTGAACGATTTTGACTTAAAGATGCTGATACTTACCTGTGGAACCGAGGGGAGTTACATTTTCAGCAAAGAAGGAACATCTTTTATTGAAACCCCAAAGGTGAAAGTTGCAGATACAGTTGGCGCGGGTGATTCCTTTACTGCAGCATTCTGTGCTTCGATTCTGGAGGGAAAATCAATAAGTATGTCACACAAAAGTGCAGTGGAGGTCTCAGCGTTTGTCTGTACTCAAAATGGAGCCATGCCAAAAATGCCAATTGACACTATTTAATTTAAATAAATCAACAGATGAAACGTTCTATTATTTTTATTTCGGTCATTCTTTTATCGACAATTCAATTGCCTGTTCTCGCGCAATATAAGCCTGAGCTAAATGAGATTAATTACACCGAAAATTTTCGCGGTCAATATCATTTTAGCCCCAAATCGGGTTGGATGAACGATATTAATGGGTTGGTCTATCAAGGTGGAAAGTATCACATGATCTACCAGTGGGGTGAATCTGTAAGGCATGGCGGTTATGCCACCTCCACCGATTTATTGCGCTGGAAAGATGAAGGAGTTGCCTTGATTCCTCAGAAATCATTTTTACCTTCCGAAGCAATTAGAAATGTTTCGGGGGAACATGTTTTTTCCGGAAGTGCAGTTGTTGTATCCGGAGAGATGTCAAAAAAGATTACGGGGTCGACAGATGAAGCACTAATTGCAGTTTATACAGGAACCGGGGTTGGAACTTGTCTGGCATGGAGTACTGACAGTGGCAAATCGTGGCACAATTTCAAAAACAACCCTGTTTCAAATCCAACCAAAGATGCAGATCCTCGCGATCCACATGTTTTTTTTCATAAACCAAGCTCAAAATGGATTATGGCAATTTACGAGAATGGCACCACTTTTTATGGGTCACAGGACCTGATTAACTGGACCTGGTTAAGCAACCTTAAATTTGGATACGAATGTCCCGATATTTTCGAATTACCGCTGGATGGAAACAAGAAGAATATGAAATGGGTATTAATGGATGCCAATGGTACTTATGTGGTTGGAAAATTTGATGGGACATCATTTCTCCCGGAAGAAGGGCAATCGCAACATATAATGACCTTAGGCCATGATTTTTATGCCGCTCAATCTTTTCCATGCGGTAGTCTGCCAAACCAGGATGAACGGATCATCCAACTGGCATGGATGGACCATTGGAATGGAGGTCTTGGCGAAACTGTATGGAAAAGGAATGCTACTTTCCCTGTTTCTGTCGGGTTGATAACTTCAGACGGACAGATGAGGATTACACGTAATCCAATCCGTGAAATTTCATCTTTGTATTCCAACTCACAAAAATGGGATAGCCAATCTTTAAACTCAAATAGTAAGCTCTTATCTGCAACAAAATCGAAGAAATTTGAATTGGTCGCTGAATTTGGTTTGACGAATACTACTGCTTCAAAATTTGGTTTCAAAATTGCAAACAAGACGATTGCATATCATATAAAAAGCCAGGTTTTGCTCGACGAAAAGCTTGTTCCGGATGCATCAAACCATATAAAAATCACAATTCTCGCCGATTGGGGTCAGCTTGAGGTTTTTGCCAATAAGGGTGTGTTTTCATATTCCGAACAATTTGCATTTTCACCAGATAATAATGACATTGAATTATTTACTGATGGCGACATAAAACTGGTTTCAATGGAATTTCATGAGATTGCCCGTACCTGGTAGATATATTTTAATTAAAAAACCAGAAATATGAAAAAGTTGTTTTTACTATTAATAATAAAAAAAACTAAGTACATGACAAAAATTGACAACATTCAATAAATCTATCTATATCATTAAAAGACAGTATATTCGAAAGATATGTCAGTCCGTATTTGAATAAACTTTGAGCTCTTCTTCCATGCTTTTTGATCTTAATTGGGCGAAGATAATTTAAGAATATTCCGACCTTGTATGCCCAGATAAAAGCAACCAGTACCAGTGCAAAGAGCTTGTTAATTCGGTCGATATCTGTCAAATGCGTGTCTTCAATATTAAAGCCGCTTGTTTTCAATGCTTTAAATGCAGATTCTATTTGCCAACGTTCTTTGTATAATGACTGAGCCTCATCTGGTTTGTTGAATGAAACAATGATCTGAAATTCAGGTACTCCTTGTTTGTTCTTGACTTTCGAAGCCGACAAGTAACATAGTTGCCTATTGACATAGACTATTCCATGAAGGAACTCACATTGATTGATCTTTAAGTGGTTGAATAACCATGAAGCCTTAACCAGATGTCCATTTTTGGGAATAACTACCCAAAAATTCTCACGAATGCGAATATGGTATCTAATTTTATTGAAATTAAGGTAATTCAACCAATGACTGCCAATAAATTCTCTGTCAGCCAGAAGACAATCAATCGTGTTAATTCCAAATAATTCAATGTAGCGTTGCATCAGTTCAATACGCTCACTTGTGGATGAATTTCCAAATTTTGGCATCATCTTAAACAAAATTGGAAAAGCAACACCTTGATAAACGACAGCAAGAACCAAGATATTGATGTTTGTCGTTCCAAACTTCCAATTGGTTCTGTCCAATGCCAGCCGATATGGTGGCTTATGAGGTAACAAGGCGAACACAAAGCGAGCAATAAGATCAGTATCTAGCAGATATTCAGACATAAAGCGTTGTATTCTCCGTAAAGAAGAACCAACCCTAACATCTGCATCGAAACTGACAGCCAGTTTTTCAAAGCAAACAGTTTGAACCCTGCAAAGAGCACAGATAAATAAGCCAAAGAACTTTATTCGGGCCAGATTCATTTTGTTCCCGAATATTTGCGATAATGTTGAGAATAAAATGCTATTTTTACTCTCAACCCTGGTGTTCATGTATCCTGGAGTCATACGTAGTGGTTTTCTCCTAAGATACTAAATATCAGGGCTTTATGTTGATAAAATGAGAATAGTTATCACCAAGTTATCAACATATATCATTGAATATTAGATCATTATAATTTTTGTCATGTACTAAGAAACTGTAAATCAAATGCATAGATTTTTAATCCTTTATTTTCTCTTAATCGCCCATATTGTACATAGCCAGAATTCATTGAATTTTTCATTGGATGGCTCGTGGAAATTAACCTATGGATTAAACGATTCAAACTCGCCTAAAACTCCC
>CANJNY010000247.1 GCA_947475715.1 Prolixibacteraceae bacterium | reverse complement strand
TCATTATTGAGTGCGAAATGTTTGGGACCTGCCGTGGATTTGAGATATCGGGGATTATCCCCCTGAAGTCCCTTCACAAAAGCAAGACTTAACTGACTGGTCAAATATGGATCCTCTCCATAACACTCTTCGGTCCTTCCCCAACGCGGATCACGTGCCATTTCGACCACCGGTGCCCAGAATGTGAGGGTGGCTTTGGGTACGTTGCCATTTACCCGCGCCCTTACCTCATCCGACATTGCATCAGCCAGTTTGAGTACGATCTTCGGGTCAAAGGTGGCTGCCTGAGCAATCGGCACGGGAAATATGGTCGCTGTTTCACCCTTAGGAACGCCCACACAATGGCCGTCTCCGGCGCTGCTCCAGAGAAAACCGGGGATTCCCAGGCGTGTAATCGGCGAAGAGATGCGCGAACTCATCTGTAACAACTTCTCTTCCAGGGTCATTTGAGACAGCAGATCCTGGACCCTCAATTTATACGGTTTGGTATAATCAAGGTAAATTGGTTTCTCCACAGGCTGCTGGGCCAAAAGTGTTAGCGTTTGAATTAAGATAATTAATAGGATAAGGGAAGCTTTAATTTGAAGGAAAGACTCTGCTTTTGAAAATGTTTTTCTTGCCACCAGGGCTCCAAGGCGCAAAGATGCACTAAGTCGATTATATATGGGAATACCTTCCTTTGAGTGTGTTTGTCCGGATGACATACCGCAGAATAAGAGAGAAATTTTCATTGTTTTTGCCATTTTCATTGACTAGAATTTAGGAACATAATAGTTTTCAAAACTTTATATTTCGGTGCTCTGCACCTCAAGGTTTAAGATGATATTCCTACTACAAATATCGCGGTGCTCTGCACCTGTATAATATATGAAAGCTGCAGAGCAGCGAAATATTTGTAGAAAAGCATTAGTAAATCTGATTTTTAAGGTGCAGAGCACCGCAATATAATATTCAAAATGAACTAGTATATTAATTTAAAGACATTAACATTATGTATAACAATGTATTACATTGGTTCTTAAAATCATTCTCCTGAAAAATCTTATCATTGATCACCCAAATACCAGCACCTTATACCCTCAAAAATATCTTGTTTTTGTACAGATAATACAGGAACATCCACTCTGCGGCAATCATCCCGCTTACGATGATCACCTCCCCAAAATTGCCGCACGGAAGCGCTATCGATCCCAAAAGAAATTTAGAAGGGAGCTCAAAATCAATCAGCTGGCCACCCAGGTAAATGGTTATTGAATTCAACCCGATAACCTTGAAAAAGAGAATCCATTTATTCCACAATTTCACATCAATTATAAAATAGAAGAGTGCGAGCAAGAGAGAGCTAATTCCTGCAGTAAGCAGGTCAAACGGAACCGTCCACATTTTCTTTATAATGGGGTAAAAAGGGGAAAGTAAGAGTGCGACCAATATCAGAGATGCTCCTGAGACAACTAAAATAACCGTTTTTCTGGATGGGTTATATTTTTCGCTGCGCAGGACAAATCCCGCCAAGGTTCCCATCAACGTAACCGAAATAGCCGAAACGATACACAAAACACCTTCAGGATCGAATGTTGTACCGATTAACCTTCCCGGAAGCAGATGCTGGTCTAACCAGGCATTTATGCTCCCCTCGGGTGTAAATAATCCGGCACCAAACCCTGGTACAGGAACAAGAAATTGAAGGAATGCTATTCCTGAAAGTATTCCGGTCAACCAAAATATTCTTGATTTTAAGGTCGTTGTATTGATAACGATCAGGGAAGCAAAAAAGTACCCAATTCCGATCTGAGATAAAACACTCAGGTAGCGTATATTCGAAAACCCCTTCTCGAGCAATCCATTATAGATCATTCCAAAAACCACAAGCAATATCATCCGTTGAAAAACCTTTTTATGCAGCTCCTTTTTTGGAGTTCCTTTTTCCAGTTTACTCGTTAGCGCGAATGGAATTGCCGCACCTGAGATAAACATAAACATAGGAAATATCAGATCTTCAAAGTGAAATCCTTCCCATTGTACGTGATGCGTCTGACTTGAAAGGGTATTCATCCATTCCCATCCCGTAAATTTTGATAATGCCCGGAGCAATTCCCCACCTCCGATAATCCAGAACATGTCAAATCCACGCAGGGTATCCAGAGAGCCTAATCTTTGTTTTAAATTCGATTTAATCGTAGTTTCCATAATTTAATTTTAACTGAATATATTCTTTTTATGTTTTAAATTTTTCAAGAATCCGCACCTCAACAAATTAGTCTTAAGGATTATAGTGATACGATTCGCCCCACACCAAAACGACGACCGGATATTTTGACCGCTTCAAATCGGCATAATTCAATTCCAGGTATTTGTCGTCACCCCAGAAAGGGAGCCGATCCCAAACGGTATGGCCCAGTTCAATTTCGTGACCGGGGACAACCAATGCCGGATTAAAACCTCTGACAATTCTGCAAATATCGGTCGTCCAGGCATTGGGCATCAGAATGTCGACTTTATGATTTTTAGAGACCTGATCAATCCACTCAAAATCGCCCATCATCTCTCCCTCATTGATCTGATCACCTGCATGTGCAATGGTTATACCTTCCGCAGTTGTGATCATTGAAACATTATTAATCGCAGAGGTGAGCTGGTGACCCGGATAAATTACCACATCCAGTGTGCGGTTGTCCGAGAGGCGTAGTTTCTGAACCTTTTCCGAAACCCGTTCAAGGTGGGTAATGCGCGAAAAGATTGAATCATCCTTCCACACCTGTTCCGGCGAAATTACCGGTTTCCCGGAATTCAGAAATGTTTCTGCAACAATTTTATCGGCGTGGTCGTTATGCTTATGACTGATAAACAGCACATCGCATTGTTTTACAAGCCGGTCAGTCTCTTCGGCCGATAATGTAAAATCGGGTGACCCGGAAGTTGCGCCACGAACAAGATCAAAGGCGACCGTTACTGATTTTGTCCGGACGATAAAACCCATATTGTAAATCTTCCAGATGATCGCCCCTTTTTTCACGTTGGTCTTCTCCAGAACCTTAATTAATTGGTCGGTTTGACTATGGAAAAATTCCTGTGAAGGTTTCCGGAAAGCAGCATATTTTTCATGAAAGACGGCATCCATCAACAGTTTTGCCAAACCTCTTTCGCGCCCCTCACGGATGACCGGAGGATAAACGGCCAGAAGTGCCTGTACAGAATCGAGAAACACCTTTGCCTGACGATCGAGATAATCGTTATCCTTCTGGCTTAACTGAGGATCGGGAAGACCACCGCCTCCGGGAGTCTGAACCATCTGAGCAACGGCTTTTTCACATCCTGAAAATCCCAGAAAGAGCAAACCAAATATGCAGAGGAATATTCTCATTTACAACTTTATTGATTGCTGTTTATACTGATTTCTTTAAGTTTTGTATTGAGCAACGAAAAGGGATAGAGCACATTATGCACCTTTTCGACTTGCAATTCCTTTGGTAAAGTAAAGGATGATTTTAGCCTGATATCCTTTGAAGAAGCTCCAATCCTCACCTCATAAACTCCGCAATCTGCAATCCAAGCTGACATCCCGGTCCGGAAAGATGACAATGAACGGGCATCAAGTTCAAATAACAGTTTCTGGCTCTCTCCGGGTTGCAACAGATTAGTCTTGGCAAATCCCTTGAGTTCCTGGAACGGTTTTTCAATCCCGGATTTGGGGGCCGACAAGTAGAGCTGAACCACCTCTTTCCCGGCAACTTTACCGCTGTTTTTTACGGTAACTTCGACCTTTATCTTTCCATCGAAGGTCGTGCTGCTTAACTTTAAATCCGAAAACTCAAAGGTTGTATAGGAGAGTCCGTAACCAAACTCATAAGCAGTGGGGACTTTAAATGAGTCGTAATAACGGTAACCCACATAAATCCCCTCATTATAAAGAACCGGGATCACATTGACTTTATTGGTTTCTGATTCGGCTTTAAAATTCACGGCTGAGGGGTCGTCTTCATATTTAACAGGAAACGAAACCGGCAATTTACCCGAAGGGTTGACCTTTCCGCTGAGTACATCTGCCACACCATTGCCACCCTGTTGTCCGGTTTGCCAGACATGAAGTATCGCATCCGGTAAATCACTCCAACCAGCTGTTTCAAAGGGACCACCCACATTGAGTATCACAACCACCTTTTTCGCGGCAGCGTGATAGAGTTCGCAAACATCGCGGATAAGAAGCTGCTCTGTTTTGTCCAAAGGGAGATAGCCGTTATCATGCCCTTCGCCACCACTTCGTCCGATGGTAATCACTGCCAGATCGGATCCGGCAACCTGTTGTCCAAAGAAGGACTTTGCAATGGTAAGTTCTGAATGAAAAGGGATTATACGCCGGCTAAAATAGTCGGTGACCTTACGATTATTCACAAGGATTGTATCTGTAAATTTTGAATAAGTATCTTCCAGCACTTTCACAACCCCATAACCGCAGTTTTTGATCCCCTCATTTACGGTGACGGAATGTTTGGGTTTCGACTCACCGCTACCCGATCCGCTTGCCACGAAGAAATAGGAGCCTTTACTAAACAGCGCTACCGTTTTAATATTGGAGCTAAAAGGAAGTGTCGAACCACTGTTTTTGAGCAATACGATTGCCTCACCGGCAGCGATTCTCGAAAGTGAATCATGGGCAACGTGGTCATATTTCAGTGAGGGTTTATACCCTTTTGAGCGGGGTGTTTTCAGCTTAAATTTCAAAACATATTCTACACTGCTGTCAAGATCGGCCTCATCGACCATTTTATTTTTCAGGGCAGCTTTAAGTTCTTCCCGTTCGGTATTACTGCCGCTCATCAGCAGGTTACTGCCACCTCTTAATTTTGCTACTGCGTCTCCCAATCCGTCCCAGTCGGTCATAAACACGCCATCGAAACCCCACTCATCGCGAACGATGGTTCTGAGCAGTTCCGGATTTTCGGAGGTATAATAACCGTTGAGCTTATTGTAGGAAGTCATGATCGACCAGGGTTTACTCTCTTTGACTGCAATCTCAAAGCCGCGAAGGTAAATCTCACGCAAGGCACGCTGGCTGATGATTGCATCATAGCTTCTACGATCGGTCTCCTGATTATTTGCAGCAAAATGTTTGATTGAAGTCCCGACCCCTTGCGACTGAACCCCGCGCACATAGGCGGCAGCCATCTTTCCTGAAAGTAGCGGATCTTCCGAAAAATATTCGAAGTTTCGACCACACATCGGGTTGCGCTGAATATTCAAGCCCGGCTCAAGCATAATATCGACATTCGACTCCAGCACC
>CANJNY010000246.1 GCA_947475715.1 Prolixibacteraceae bacterium | reverse complement strand
GGCACCTGTGGCGAGAATGACAGCATCGGCTTCCACTAATTTTTCATCGTCAATCCAAACCTTTTTTGGTGAAGTAGAAAAATCAACTTTAGTAGCCATGCCGAAACGAATGTCTGTACCGAAACGCTCAGCCTGTTTTTTAAAGTCTTCCATCATCTCGGGTCCCAAGATTCCCGTTGGGTAACCCGGATAATTTTCTACATCGGTTGTGTTTACTAATTGCCCGCCTTGTAACAACCCCGTATACATAATGGGTTTTAAGCCGGCACGCGCTGCATAAATTGCAGCAGTGTAACCCGCAGGACCTGAACCAATAATTAAGCAGTGAATTCTTTCTATCGTATTCGACATAGTTTCATTTTTTAAAGAGGTGCGAAAATAATGATGCGCATCAATTGAACGGACATAAATTCATTTCCTTTCAAAATTTTGTGGTTTCAATTTCCTAGTCTAATGTCATCCTGAGCTTCTCGAAGGATAATGAAGGAAAGGCTTCTCTGTCCTCCGGTCAGGAGGGGACAAGCATAGATGGAAACCCCGAATAAACGGAATCCTGCTTCGGTTTAAGTGCTGGTGAATGCTTTAATGATATACTATAAACTTACCACTATAATCCTTCGCCTTGGTTTTTAAAGAATAAAAATACAAACCCTCCCCCCACTCTTTCACCCTCACCCCCGTTGCCTCATCAAAGCCCTTATTCACATAAACCCTCCTTCCCATCGCATCATATATTTCTAATGTGCCTTTACTCTTCAACTCATGCTCTTCAATGTATAAAACCTCATTCGCTGGGTTAGGAAAAACCTGCATTTGCATTTGTCTATTGTCTTGTGTCTCGTGTCTTATATCTGTTGTAATCGTATCACACCCGCTCCCTACCATTGCCCCCAACTTCAAATTAACCACATTAGGCAAGCAGTTGTTATCATAAGAACCAGGTATAGCTATTACCTCCTTCATAAAACCACAAGCCAATCCTCCGCTATCAGGAGATTCAATTACATGATATGGAGAACCCACTCCACCCTGTAAATTGCTAACGATAATTTTGTTTTGTGGCGATAATGCCGATAAAAAAAACGGCTCAGTATTGCTATAGCTTGTATCATATTTAGCTATTAATGCTCGGGTGCTATCTATTGTATCTGCTTGTGTATCGTATTGCAATAAGTATTTAAAGCCACTCAAATAAACAAATCTGCCTGAGGGTGAAAAACATAGACCCATAATGGTTGAGATTAACCCTCCGCTTTGCCAGGGTGGCTCTACATAAGCGTTTATCGTTCTTAAATTACTAAACTCTCCACTGCATCTATCGAAATCAAATATATTCACTAAACCGTTTTCACTACCCATACCATACTTAGTTCCGTCTTGTGTGAACTGCGCCATGCCATACAAGTCAGGTTCGCGGTGTAAAGTACCTACGCTATCTTTATATGGTCCGTAAATGCTATCAGGGGTTGCCAACCATTTATTAAATACATTATTGTTCCATCCATGGTTCATCAGCCACCAATCCCTGCCATTAGCATGGCGACAGGCAGTTAAGCGGCAATCGCCCATTATTCCTTTGTATAAGGGAATCTTTTTTGCAATTACCTTACCTCCCCCACCATTAGCTTTTATATCTACTATATTACCATATAGTTGGTCAGGTGAAGGTATTCCAACTGTTCGTCCGCTATCGCTGTAACTGTAATTAAAAACCCACCAGGTATCCGCATCTCTTGGCAATGCTATAGCTCCTTGCGTAATGGAGATGCCGGAGTGTCCAAAACTATTGTAAAACTTATCGTCAACCAACGAATCTCCATTTTCAATAGTTATGCCCTGTTTGTTTGCTATTTTACAGCCATTGCATTGAAAAAGTAATTCATTACTTTGGTTCAATATTATGGCAGATGAATTTATATGTCTGTACACATTCCCCCAAATCCCAGTCGTATCAACACTAATGGAATCATTATCATAAAAATTGATATAAGATAAAGGTACAGATACGGGCCACACCCCTAACAAGTTTGCTTGTGCTTTTGTAAAATGAATAGACAGTAGGAGTCCTACAGTCATGACAACTCTTTTCATGGCAGTAGTATTTTAATGAGTTATAATAAATCTTCCTGTGTTGGTATATCCGTCTCTCGCTTTTATCTTATAAATATACTCACCGCTGGCTATTTCAGGCAGTCGTAATAGACCCAACTTAGCATTGCTTTGTAACTGTCCAGTTGCCATTGGCTGTCCCAGCACATCATAAATCTGTACCTCGCCTGCCACATCTGGCAAAAAATCATACTTTACTAAAGCGGTATTCCCCCTTGTATCATACCACAGGCTCGCTTCTTCCTTTCTCTGGGTTTTTAAAGGTTCTTCTTCGTCAGTTTTAAAGAACCCAACCTGTTGGCAAAGTTCAAGGTCATCGTAGTAAATATTGTAGTTAACATACTCATACAAAGCCCTTGCTGTATAAACAGAATATCCCTCGGCCAAGGGGCACGAATGTGCCAATTGCCCTATCCAGTTCCATTGCTCCATACTAATTGAATCTAACCCCTGTGTTTCACTCTGCACTATTATTTCATCAAGCTGTTTTTCGTTCTGCTCATAGTTTTCATTAGCAGCTATACTTTGCAATTCTTGCTCATCCTGCATCAACTGTGAATAGGCGGTCGAATCTATAGTGGTTTCATTATTAATAGCGGCACTTAAAGGAACAACAACCGTCATAAAAGAATCTGCTATAGCATCTAACTGTCCTTGATATATCGCCAGGCTGGTAGAATCAAGATATTGAGTGCTGTCTTCCATCACCTGCCTTATTTCTCCATACTCTTGTTTAAACCTCTGCATATCCATAACCATTTTCTCTTTCGCAGTATCTCCCTCAAACCGACTTAAGAGTGCCAACTGTAACATTTCAGTTTCCATCTCTGCCTGTATTCCTTTCACTATTGTTTTTATACTATCCATCAGTATACTGTCTCCGTTTTCTTTCGCCTGCTTATAAACTGTTTTGTAATTTTTAGCTTCCTCAGCTTTGGCTTTTATTTGATTTCGCACACTGTCTAATCTTGCATCTAGCAGCGTGTCAGTAGCATCACGCTGCTTAAGATGCATGTCAAAATCAAACAGTTTCTTACTACTCGTTTGTTCATAGTCGGTATAAAATTCTTCAAACACACTTAGCGACCCTCTGTAACTCGGATTTTTTTTCAAATTTCCGTATAACTCTCTTTTTTCGTTGGCTTTTAGAAAGTTCTCATAATCGCTATAGTTTGTCATATCTAAAGCTATCTGCACATCTCTCCATAAATTACCTCCTCCGCCATTACCTCCATCTCCCCCATTTGGAACCAAACCATTATAGTTCAAAACTACAGAGCAGTTATTAGAAAGGGACGCACTTAGGTCAGCTGTTTGCTTGAATATAGCATAAGCGGGTACATTACAGTCGTTATATCTATTTTGCCATGGTGTATTGGGTAAATACCAAAAAATAGGTATATCAGCAGGTGGGTAATTGATATTAGGATCAATAAATCTATAAGTATGTAAACCAGATACTGTTTCGCCAAACTTATTTCCTGCATCTAGCGTTGTTTGGTTTCCTATGTTATTTCCTATATACGCATTCTTCGGTCCCAATCTTTCTAAATACACATCCACAAAAGAATTCGACATAGCATTTTCTCTTATCAGTGTTTCATCATCATCGGGGTTGCAGTCCTGTCTAAAACACATCGCTCTTCCCAAACCTACTGCATCTTGTTGGTCAGATGGTGGTGCACCAAAGGCAGCACTAAATCCTAAATTATTGCAATGCAATTGCACAAGCTTGCTTGCATTTTCAAAAATTCCAATCCTTCGGTTGGGCGTCCATAACACAGGATTTGTAATTACATTATTTCCGGTTAATCCACCTTGCCAGTACCCACCATTTCCCAATACGGTGTTTTCATATACGCTTGCTCCGTTACAATGGTCTATGCTAATTCCTATCCTTCGGTTATAGCTGCTAAGTGGGTCGCTCAAGTCAATCCAATTGGGTCCTATGTTAGTAACTCCACTTGTATTTATGGCTCTTATCCCTGTATGCGACCCGCTAATGGTATTGCCCCAAATGGTGTAGGTGTTCGGGCTTATTTCGGATACACCTACACCCACTGAACCAAATGTAAAAACTATCGAAGGCGGGTAAGTGTTATAAGACCACGAATTCGCAATATTATTTTCATGAATATGCGTTATACAAGTACTGTTATTGTTAGTAACAACTCCATGAACCGTTTGCAGAATACCGTTGTTAAAAACGTTGTTATTTCTACCTGCACTTCCCGCTATTCTTACACCGGTAAAACAATTCGATATATTATTTGAAAAAGCTACTAAATCGTTATTCGATGCATTTATTCCTCCGTCACAATCGTTAAAATTAATATTACCCGAACCCATATCATCGGCATTGTTGTTACTGGTTACCACGTTCAAATAACCTGGGTTTGTGACACCAAAATCGCTTTTCCCATACACGCCCCACCCCCAGTAAGGATATCCTCCGCAAAGCAACGTTGGTACACTGCCTGAGCAGTTACCTATGTTGTATTTTTTAATCCCTTCAAAATAATTGTTATAAACCGTAACACCGCTGTTATGGCTATAGATACCGCAGCTAATACCTCTAAATGTATTAGTAAAAAGTGGGTCATAATCTGATTCACCTATTCTCCAGTCCCAAACATCTTCTGTCATAATTCCTGCTTGTGTCCTGCTGCCATGATAATTCCCTTTCAAATTCATCGCTGGATTATCGAATGTGCATCCTGTAATATAACCATCAGATAAATAGGTGTGACTAAAACTTACACCCACTAAATTATTGCTGAATTTTGTATTCGTAAGTTCAAAGTGCGCCCTTTCGGTGGCAGTAACAGCACTCATTGCATCCTTAACCTCACAATCTGTCAACGCTAAAACTCCTTTCTCACCAAGGTCTATTCCCTGCCACATTATGTCCTTGCAACTTTCTAATAAACAATTATTCAGTTCTAGACTGCTTCCTGCTTGCACTGTAATTTTTGAATCGCCACCCATAAGTAAGTGAGTATTATAAATAGAGGTATATGATTCATTGTAAACTGTCAGCACAATCTGGACTAATTAGGGGTTAAAGTTAATGTGGGATTTGAGATATTTAATCATCAATAAAAATCCTACAAAATGGAAGATAAGAAACAAAGTGCGAGCAGTCTTGTTCGCGAAATCAAGCGCAGAACGC
>CANJNY010000245.1 GCA_947475715.1 Prolixibacteraceae bacterium | reverse complement strand
GGTGAACCTTATTTTGTAGGTAGCCTTGGGATCCACATTGCTGTAATGCAGTGTTAACCCCTGATCTTCATTTTGAGTGTATGACATGGAGCGCTGTGAGGGACGGTTCCCTTCAGAAAGCATCTGAGAAACATAAGGTTGTCCATGATCATAGGGATATCCTGAAACAATGTGTGGTGCAATATTATAGGTTCCCAAATTATCGTAGAATCCTCCTTCTCCCGGGTTTTCGTAATTGGTGATCATTGAAAGAAGTTCATCTCTCTTGGTATTATCAGCTATTTTGGCCCTTTCGAGCTGCCGTTTTAACCAGCCCAGGCCAATAAAATCGTGTTTGAGATTATTTATCCCTTCATTTCTCTCTCCAAACAGTCGGTTGCTCTCATCGCTCAGGATTTTGGCCTCCTCTTTAAGGGATTTCATCTCTTCTGTCTCTGCCGGATCAAACAGGGAGAGTGCCTCTGTTATCCCCTTTTTAGTCTCTCCCTCTTTAATTGAAGCCGCAATTAGTTTTTCGATATTCGTCTGAACTCTCATTTGCTGGGCTACACTTAACTGGGTATACCGGTCGAGAACCCCTTTCTGCATATACATTCGCCAAAGCCAGTCCTGATCCATGATCTCTTTGGGAATTAATTTTCCGGCTTGTTTGACCAAATCGTAATATCTTTTTATTCCGCTTTTTTCGGGGAGCGGTGTTCCGGCTTGTTCTTCCAGATTCTCTTCAAGTAAAAGAAGAGTTTTGGCCATCAGTGGTGCTGCTTCAGGACCAAACCAGGTATTGCAGTAATCGTGAATCACCTCATCGAGGCTGGTTCGTGGTGCCCATAAGAGTCGTTGCCACATCCATTGATTGAAGTGGTCATGGTGTCCGCTGGAATGGGTAATATCGCCAACTCCATAGGGCATCAGGTCATTGAAGATGCGAAAGTAATTTTGGGGGCAAGCATAAAACGAAAGCCTGTTGTAAACCATTGTGAGGAATTGATCGGGACGTCGTTCGTAGATGTCATGGCTCCAATGCGGTGGGTGGTTACCTTCCTTGTCCGGTCTTGGATACATTTGAACAAACGCGTGCTGGGCATACTTCCAGTGAGTTATTTCGTTGTAATATAATAATTTAACGTTTGGTGGTAATTGGTGAAGTATCTCCTTGGGATAGAGACTATAGGGGCCGTAACCGGGATAACGAAACAGATCCATGCGGTGGGTTTGGCGGTGACCCGGTTGCCAGGAAGTTGCATCTGAACCAGGACCATAGCCCCATGCCCAAAGCCAGTCCGACGGTTTCTCCTGAAGATAGGAGAAGATTGCATTATCATCATCATTCTGGAATTTTTGATTGGTAAAGTAGACCTTTGTTTCCGGATGATATTTATGAACGATGGCTGCCATCTTTTCAATGGTCTGAATAAAAATCCTGCCATACGGTTTACATCTGTCGCACTCGCATCCTCCGCCATCACCGCCCCAGAATTTCAAAAGGTCGAACGCCGGACGATCCTTGAAGAACTTATCGCACTGTTCAAGCATGTATTGGTTTCCTTCGGGAACTGACAAACAAACATATCCCGGTCTGCCGATCGATTCCTTTGCTTCCCATTCTTTTGGGATTTCCCCCAGCGCTGTGTTGGGGCCAAATTCGCCCTGAGTCATTAATCCGTAAGATTTAATAAAATCGAATGTCGGGCCATATCCTGTGGAGAAGATATTGGCGCCGGCCAAAGCGTAATCAAGTATAACACGCTGAGTCTCCTTGCTACTCCATGGACGCACTTTGGCCAGTTCCAATGCAATATGACTTTGCTGTACCTGTGTTCCGCGGATTTCGAATGCCGGTGCTGTCCTGATTTCAAGGATTTCAGGGATTTGTAAAATGCCGTTTCTGATTTTGATCTGCCGGAGTAACTCCCCTGTGGCGTAGAGGCAGCCTCTCTGGTCAATTCCTGCTGCTATAACTACATTCTGATCCTTGTTCTTTTTAAGCAAAAATCCTTCAGTACCAGGCTCTAAATCGGTCAGTGGAGGAATTTGCTCATTCTTAAACCTTAGGTTAATGGGAATGTTATTTTTGGGTATTCCCAGTAAAACGAGCAGCGAATTCCCTTCAGCTTTGGTTTCCAGATCAGCTGAAATCATGGTCACCTGCGGGATTCCTCCCTCCTTAATCCGATCTGACAGAAGGTTGGCTATGTTTAGTTCAACTTTTCCGGGATTGAGGGGATACTGAATGATAACCTTTTTATATTCAGCAGCAATAGAATATTTGGGACCAATAAATAGCAAAATTAAGATTCCGGTAGTTATAACTTTACGTGCAATATCTTGCAAATAAAGTGTCCGGATTTTGAAATTAACCTTCATTTTTTATAAAATTTAATTAGTCCCTGAAATTTAGTGACCGGATGGCTGATCATCTGCTGAACAGTCACCCGGTCATTGGTATATTGTTGGAATTTTGGTTTATCGCGACAATTATTTTGACGAAATAACGGTGCGGCAATATTGAAGACATTTTGAAACCTCTTTTACGGCATCCGATCCTTCGGGTACGGTATATTCAAGTTCGATATCACAGGTGATGGGATATTTTTTTGTTTGGATCAGTTTGAAAATATCGGCCAATGGAGTTGTCCCTTTGCCCCATTGCTGGTTTTTATTTGGATCAGAATCCTTAGGTCCGGTTTTATCCTTGATATGCAAGCTTACAATACGATTGTGAAGTCTTTCAATTAAGATAATCGGATTGAGACCTGTTGCACCATAATAGTGACCACAATCGAGGTTTAACATTATTTTAGGTCCGATAGCCAGCACTTTGTCAAAACTGAATTTTGGATCGCCCGGTTGTCCATGGTTGTGGAAGATGATATAGCTATGGTGTTTTTCTGCAAAAGGTTCCATTTTTTTTCCTGCCTCTTCAGATATCTCCATTGTAATTCCCTGTGCACCAAGTGCTTTGCTGGCATTAAAAGCATAGTCGATTTCTTCGTCAGACCATTTGTAATCTCCCAGTTTCAGGATGTTTATTTTTACGCCAGCCGCTTTAAACATTTTTCGGATCTCTTTGAATTTATCCATCGATACCGAACCTCTCCATTTTGCAACAGCAGCGGCATCACTACCCGTTGGAATCCCTGCATATTCTTCAACTGCTCCACCCATTAGTTCAACCGAGCTTAGTCCCGATTCAACGGCATATTTCAGAATCGCCTGGATGGACTGATCGGGCATGCTACGGTAGCTATACGTAATTGTACCGATTTGAACACCACCTATTTTTGAACTTTGTTTGGCCGAAGCCTGGAGGGTTGTCTGCATGCTCAAAACAGCAATAATAAGAATAAGAGCCCTTTTAACTGAACGGTTTATTGCTGCGAAACCTGTTTTAATTGTTTTACTTGCCATAAGATTGATTTGTTTTTGAAATAATAATTATAAATATATTTTTAATTTAACCGAATCAGACTAAATGGCTCGGATAAGCCGTAGTTCATAAGAAAATATTGATCAACGGATGGGATTTTTTCAGGTGCGGTATCCCAGTCTCCCGGGCCATTAATCCACCGGTGGTTGTCAGTATAGAAATAGCCGAAAGTATTTTTTAGGCTGCCACAGATTTTGAGGGTAATTTCATTTTGGCCTTCAGTTATAAATTTGCTGATATTTAATTCATAAGGGGGATAGGCTATTGTTCCTGCTCTTTGCTGATTGACATAAACCTCTGCGACAATTCCGTTGAGTTTACTAATTTTAACTTTGTATCCTCCGGCTGATTTATCCAACTTGTAGGTCTCCGAGTAACCAACCTTTTGTGAATAGAAAGGATAACCCATCGATTTCCATGGTCCAAGATTGGTGAGTTTGCCGGTTGAAATTTCAAATCCCTGCTTTAACGGCTTGAGCACAAAATCTCCGACGACATAAATAGGCATCAATTCAGCATGAACAGACATCTTGGGTGCCTTAAGCGTAATGGTATTTATACCTTTCTGAACCTTGTCTCCGAGTGGAAATTTGAAAAATTCGCGGTCGATCCACCAGTGGTCGCTTTTCTCAACTTTTTTGTCGTTGATAAACACGTCCCATAATTCAGGGTGTTCAACGACCGCTGATAAATTACCCATGGTTTCTGCATCTGCTTTGTCTGAAACCGTAAAGTGATATTTCACCTCGAATGCCGAGTTTATTTTAAATGTGTCAAGAGCAAGATAATCCTTTTTAAACTGAATTTTATGCTGCCACGGATTTCCCATCTTAAACCCATTGGTATCATATAGTTTATGCATGGCTCTCATAAAATAGGTCTCTTTCAGATCCAATTTACTGGATTTGACATCGAGGTAGTTAATTATCAGTACATTCTCGCTTTCGGCTTTAGCTCGAATAGTGCCAGAGCCGGAAACCGTTGTCTCAATTTTGCCGACTTCAGGTAAGGAAGACTCCCCGATATTATTATCAGAAAGGTAATATAGCGCACTTCCAACAGGTGGAAGTGATATTTCAAAATTCAACTCCCCGTTTACACGCTTTGCCGGAAGGTTAAAGCACTCTCCTGTTTGCAGATCCATTTTAATTAATTGCTTGCCCTTTCCGTTAATCGTTGCCGAAACGGTTTGCGTTGTATCGGTATTAACTACGAAGAGCATCTGGCCATCCTCCATGATTCTGCGCTGGTAGTAGAGTTCACCCATGACCGGTTTTTGCTCCTGTATGCTAAATTCGGGAGTTGAAAATAGGTCTTTAACCTTCATTTCATCTGTTCCTTCAGCCAATGTCCACTGCTTGGAGTAACTGTTTTTTAGTTCGTTTACCAAATTCGATTGTGCCCCATCAAGGAAGGGAATCTCCTTAGTAAACGATAAAACGTTTCCCCCCTGCTTAAGGAATGCATTTAAGAGATCAAATGTATTTTTATCGATGTTTTGCATTGTTTCCGGGATAACCACCAGGCTGTAGGCCCGTTTTCCGACAATGAATTTTCCATTCGTGACTGAACCTATTAACCGCAACACATTTTCAGAACCCAGATCATATTCAAAATGATTTCGTTCCAGGCGGTATACAAAGGCTTTGAAATTCTTCCGGATTAAATCCGGAGTCGCGTTGGGGGTTGTGCGTGAAAAATGCATCCACGCTGTGGTATTGGGTTGCAGAACCAGGGTTTTATTGATCTGTTCACCGGAAGACATCGCCATTGAAATCCGACCAAGGTAATCGCCCATCTCCTTGTAATCACTCCACCAGGGTTCATGATAGGAGAACGATGGCGGATAATCGAATTTGCGCACACCCTTAATGGT
>CANJNY010000244.1 GCA_947475715.1 Prolixibacteraceae bacterium | reverse complement strand
TGCCACATGAGTTCGGTAACAGTATCCGTGATTGTACCGTTACCATTTAAACGATAGAAAGGCGGATTGAAATTATAATCGGCATCTTCTCCGAAGGTGTTGGTATAACTGGTGGTCTGGCCCGTTCCAGGCAATCGCTTCATCGTTTTCAGAACAGGCTGAGCGTTGAGTAAAACACTGAATAAAATTAATATCAGAGGGATGGTTTTTCGGGAGGCTTTGATAAACATTATTTTAATTGAAGTCGAAGATATTAAATTCTTGATCATCTTTATTCTTTAATGAATTTAATTCTTTTAACCTGACTTTCATTCTGTACTATAAGCAAATAAGTTCCCGAATGTAGCTTAGAAATATCGATATTATTTATGCTGCTTTCATTGAATAAATATGCTGCGATACAAATTCTTCCAAGCATATCTGCAACAACTATTTGTGTGCCCTTATTCAAGCTGCTACTGCTTTGAATTTGCAGGATTTCTTTGGCCGGCACCGGAAATATTTCAATGTTTGGTGTGTATGTTTTTTCTTCGATTCCATTTGAATAAATCTCCAAAAAATCACCGGGCACTATTGTTTTACCATTGAATCCTGCATAGTTTATCGGATACTTATAAATTCTAAAAACAGAGTTCATCGTTTCTTCCGGCCTGTCGGGGTTATGAGGTATTGAATCGTATTGTTTTAATGGACCTTTATCGGTTACCGGATTAATGTATTTCCAGGTAACAGCACCGGCGGCTGTTACTTCATAAAATGTGCCATCGGGGCCTGAACAAATAATTGTATTGCCATTTTGTAATCGTTGAGCACCGGAGATATCGTGGGCAAAAAGAGAGGTTGGTGGAGTGGCCTGATAGGTCCAGATTAAATTGGCTGGTCCAAATGCACTTCCGGTAGTAATAGAATAATTGCCATTGATATCTACCGGTGGCGTGAACTGATCGATACTAGAATAGTTGCGTCCAAGTCCATTATTGAAAGCCATCAAATCGCCTGCACCGGGGCAGTCCGACTTAATCCACTCTACGTCATGTTGCTCCCAGAATTTCTGATTCGTGGTTGTTCCTAAGCCATAAGTTAATGGGTTTCCCCAGCGGTATAAAAGGTCGCCACCCTTGCTACGGGTACCTCCGCTATGGCTCGCCGATTGGGCGGTGGTGGTGCTGTGATCGATCACCCATACTTCGCTGTTACCTCTAACGCTTAATGCAATCTGATCGAAGGTGGGATTGTAATCGATGCTGTTCATATGGTTCCAGAATAATGGCATCACGCGGTGATCACCTGCAGCGTCAATTAATTCAGGATGTAATGATGGAATTCCATAATTGGATTTCGTGGCATTGAAATTTTGTATCAGATGATCCCATACATGCCACTGCCATACGACAGTTCCGCCGGTAGGGTAGGTGGGTTTTATTTCTATCACACAATCAGGAAGCATGAAGCCATTCTGGCGCACATCGGGCTGAAACTTGCTGGTGTCGAAGCCGGCAGCAAGTATTTCCGACATTATTTTTTTCTCTACTACCAGCATAATAATATTCCCGTTGGGCAATCGTTTGATGTCGTGATGTTGCATATAGGTAGTGGTGGAATAATCCATCGACCATACTAAACTATCATTCCAGTTGTATTGTTCAATTCTTCCACCTTCACCGCCGCCGGTACCTAAATTTCCTTTGGTCATGCAGGTTCGGAGTATATCTCCATTTTCTAAAAGATAAACCGATTGTCCGGGAGGATAAATACTTTTCTTCCATTCGTGTAACTTACGTCCTTCGTTATTGATGAGGTAAGTCATGGTGTTTTGCTTGGGCGCAAACAGAATATAACCTTTCGATATTTTAGCTGTATCGTTGATAAACACACCTATGGTTTTTGTTTGTCCATTGCTTTGTTGTATAGCACAAAGCAATAAAAAAATATACGTTGCAATTTGTAATTTGATATTTCGCATGACCTTGATTGTTTTTATATGGATGAAAAATTTTTTGAATTCTTATTTCAAATAAATCATTTTTTTGGAGATCTGCTTTTCATCGGCTTTCATGATATAGTAATAAGTACCATCACTTACATTGCCGCCATTATCGCTGGTGCCATCCCAGTTCAACGTATATTTACCCGCATCACAATTTCTGTCATAAAGTGCACGGATTATATTTCCATTCAGATCATAAATAATGATGCTCACCTGTTTTGGGTTTTCTAATTCGAAAGTGATATTGGTGCTTTCGTTAAACGGATTCGGATAATTCTGATTCAGCATTCCTTCAGGATTTAGTTCTATTTCTTTTATCCTTATGAGATTTAAACTTGCCGGTGTATAATAATTAGGCGTAACTCCTGTCATGGTATTTCCTGCTGTTAAAGTATGTCCAGTTAGTGCAGGATGATCTGAGGTATAACGATAGGCCCGGAAAACCCCGTTAAAGGTTGGGTAATTGTCTGCCTTCACTTTCTTGATCCCGCTGCGTGTCATGGGGTTGATGTATTCCCAGACTATAGCAGTATCTGTTGGCGCTACCTCAAAGAAATGCCCGTCGTTCATGGAGCATACCATGGTGTTTCCGTTTGGCAAACGCTGGGCACTTGAGCCGATGGTACTATAAAAGGAGGTATTGTTTTTGCTTGAGAACATCCACACGATTTGCTTTGAAACATTTTTCTTTTCTTTCATCAGATTTGGATCGGGAGAAGAAACAATATTATATCCAGCTGATGGTGGATTCACGAACTTCCCTGTATTCACCCCGGAAGCATTGAGGTATGGATTGATTTCAACGATATAGGATTGTGGTGTTAACTCAAACAAATTCTCTGAATTATTAAAAATCAAAAAGTTGCCTGCACCCGGCAATCCCGGACGAATCCATTGTATATTATGGGCACCGCCAATTTGTTTGTGACCGGTAGTGGCTTTGGTCCAGTTGGCAAGCACCGATGGAGGATTACCCATATCATAACGGGCAGGATCGCCAAAGCGAAACAGAAAATCGCCGGCAGTACTTGCCGCCAGCTTTTTGCTGCTATCCGGATTATTCACAATAAAAGTATTTCCATGATCGATCACATAAAATTCTCCCTGTACCGAATTAATCACAATCATATCGAGTTGCTGATTGTAGTCGAGTGAGTTGCAATGCAGCCAGTCGCTCTTCACTGGGTTGCCGGTCATATTAATATCAATGCGACCCGGTGAGTTTTTTATCACACCATAATTGGGCTTTGCCGGATACAGATCCTGCACCGTGTGATCGAAGAAAGACCATTCCCAGATCACATTGCCTTTGCGATCTACCTCAACAATTACATCCATCTGTGCACCGGTATAATTATTGGCGGGGTCGCAACCAGCATCCAGACATTGTTGTGAGGTAAGATCCTTGTTTGCAATATAAATGAAAGTGGAGTCACCACGTTTGGGATTATAAATTTTTTCGAAGTCGTGATGTGGCCAGTAACCGCTTCGGGCTTCAGTATATTGCCATACTATATTACCATTCCAGTCAAGTTCCTTCCAGGTATTGGAGTGGCTCGGATCACCACCGGCTGCATCAATGAGTGTGCCGGCTTCGGTGAACCTTGGATTGGTACCAATATTCCAGGTATGGATGACGTGACCTTCCATGTCAATTAAATAGGAAGTTCCCCGGGTTCCGAATAAGGTGTATCCGGTATAAGTTCTGGCTGCATCCCAATAACGTGTTTCAGTGGAAACAAAAAAAGATTCCTGACCCTGACATAAAATCAGCTTAAAGAATAACAAGGAAAAAAAAATAATGTGTTTCATACTATACTTATTTAATTAAAATCATTTTTCCGGTAAATTCATTTTTGTCTGTTTGAAAATGAAAGAAATAAATTCCACTTTGAAATTGCTCAGAATTCCATTTGTAATTATGGATTCCTTCATTTAATTTTTCGTTAACGAGAATTGAAACCTCCTGTCCGCAGATATTATAAATACTCAGTTTCACAAAAGTGATTTCTTTTAACTCAAACTGAATCGTGGTATTATTTTGAAATGGATTGGGGTAATTCTGGATATGAAAAATATCGGGTGACAAGATTCCCGACTTATCAATTCCGGAAGAAGAAGTTGTATCCGCGTTTCTTGCTACGCGGAAACCGATATGATACCAGGGATGATTTGGATCCTGCGGGCCCCGGTAGTAACATGGATTACGGTTTGAAACACGGGAATGTCCATCGTTGACTGTGGTTAAAATATATCCATTGTACCAGTTTCCACCCCGCATCCCGCGGTAGGCCTTACCATCAGGCATGATAAAACCGGAGGTTGGACCTTTAGGGTTATCGACAGGGCTGGAACTGTAATAATTATTTCCATACCAATCGTTCACGTACTCCCAAACATTGCCGGCCATATCATAGAGACCGTAGGCATTTGCACCATTCACCGTTTGGTAAGAAGTGGCCGTACCGGGCCAGTTAAAAACAGACTTCAATTGCAGCTCCCCATTATAAAATCCTACCGGTGTGGTCAACGGATAAAGCATCGTATCCTTACTTTCATAGGGATCGCCCGAGTCGGGCCAGTTGGCTTTCTTCACATCCTGATCGTTACCCCACGGATAATTATAATACGGGCTGTATTGTCCGCCACGACCCGCATATTCCCATTCTGCCTCTGTAGGTAAGCGATAACCATTCTTATTAAAATCACAAATCCAGGTGGTTAAATTATAACACTCCTCCATACTTTTAGTGGTGCTGAGCCAGTTACAATAAGCGGCCGCGCCATACCACATCACACCAACTACCGGGTGCGATCCTCTGAAATCGCTAACAACAAAAGTAGACCCGTTAAAACTGATGCTATAGTAATACGCATATTTATTCAGATAACAATAAATATCGTTCCCTCCCTTCGCGTATACTGTATTGCTTCTTACTTCAATCAAACCTTTCGAATAAACATCATTAAGATAAGTACAAAACTGATCATTAGTGGTTTCGGTGGCAGCCATATACAAGGCATTAACTTTCACGTAATGCAATGGAAACTCATCGCTGGGGTGGTTGGGATCTACAAAATTATAATGATCCCCCATTTCAAATACGCCCCCATGAATCATAACTTCGGCTAACGCCGGATTTGTTTTACTATATTTCTGCGCAGATGTTACAATTCCCATCAGCATAAAATAAACCAAAATGAATAAATTTTTCATGATACTGTGTGTTAAAATTATTGAATTAAAAAGCGCTCTATTACCCAGAAAAAAGCAATACCGGAAATTATTAAAGAGATCGGGTTAACAAGCTTTGTCTGATACCATATTTTATTACTAAACC
>CANJNY010000243.1 GCA_947475715.1 Prolixibacteraceae bacterium | reverse complement strand
TTCATCGATAATAACAGTGGCAACGGAATCTACAAGAGACGCTAGCTTCTCTGCTTTGTTCTTCAATATCCCTGAATACTGGTCCTCCACCTGAGCCCCGGTTTCGATAAATGTCAGAATGATTCCGTTTATATTTGGCAAAGAATCGAGCATGGATCGATAATCTGCCTTAAACCACTTCCAAAACACCGGATTATCAAGATTGATCAATCCATCTTTGGTTTTAAACTCATCCGGATAATAATCAAGCCCGTATAGTGCATGATCCCAAACAAATATCTTATCAACACCCTTTTCTCGGGCTGTCTTAATAAATTTCCGGGAGGTTTCAAGCCGATTTGCATTCCGGACATCTTTAAGATCCATTATATTATAGGAAGAAAGCTGTATGTGGTTTATTTCATATCCCGGACAGGCCTCAATAGCCCGCAACCCAAGTTTCAGATTATCCGACTGGATATTCCATCCCCGGATATAATCTTTGGCCAGGTTTATTTTATCACTTTTCGCCTTGTTTTGCCTATCGGGTTTTCCACAGGAATAAAAAAAAGCAAAGAAAAACAAAACAGAAATAATTTTTAATTTCATCATTTTAATAATTTTTAAAAAAGTACTATTTACAGATTTACGCTTTATTTTTCTTCTCCATATTCTTCAAACAATTCTATCGTTTTATACATTACTCCGGCTGCACCATGGAAAGTCCCTGAACCTTTCGGCTTATTATCAACTGTATACCATTCAAAAAATCCATTATTTTCTTTCACTCTGATCACCATAGGTTGCGTAAGTTTATAGGCCTCTTTCACAAATCCATATCGAATAAGTTGTTGAACCATTCTTCCTCCCCACCACGTCCAGTCTCCCCCGTTACAATAACCATAAGGGTACATTGATGGATTTTTAAAATAACCTTTTGGGTATGGAGGATATATCGTCAATCCAATCGAAGCAGCGCCTGATATTTTTACATTCGCTTCCATTTTATCGAGTGAAACTTTTATCTCCGCTAAAGAAAGTAGTCCGGCTTCAATAGCGATTGCTGTACCGCCGAGATAATATATCTCATTTTCATTGAAATCCTTTGGAAAGGGAGAACCGTTCAGATAAATATGCGGAATAAACTTTTGATTCTTTTCATCCCATAAGTACTTCCGGCAATTTTCAGCAATTTTGGTATAACGAGGTTGCCATATTCCCTTTTTTTCAGGAAATAGTTCCATGAAATTTTGGAGTGCAATCAGAAACATCGCATTATCATAAATATCAATTGCCAGGTGCGAATCTTTTGTCAGATAAACTCCCCATCCATCTTCAGGTTGAACATCTCCCCAATCGCCAGTGGTTGCCCCCCAGATTAGCCCGTATTTATCGTTATATCGTTGATTTAACAGAAAATCCATACTCCATTCCAATCTCTGGGAAATTGTTTTCTCACCCACTATTTCATTGAGAAACGAACGGTCTCCAGTTACCATTATATATTTGTAAACTGCCTGTACCAGTGAAGATTCCTGATCGGTCTCCACAGTATTCTTATGCCCGGCATAACGGGACTCCAAATCAGAATACAAATAATTATAACGATCTTTTGCCTTTCCCCTTGGAATAAATCCGTCAATAATGTTTCCGTCATTTCCCTGAAATTTAAAAAAAACAAGAAGGTTATCTTTTAACACTTTTGGTTTATAAACTTTTGCTGAGAGTTCAATGAAGGTGTTATAATCCCTTATCCATACCTCACCATATCCATCTCCTGCATTGAAACCCGTTTTCACTACTTCCAGTGCTTTTCCCTTTGCGAAAGCAAAATATTCGTTGGATTGAATATTTCTGACTAATTCCTTTTTCTGATTTAAATTCTGAGCATAACTGATCTGGTTTATCAGAATGGCCAATAAAAAAATTTTTCTTAAATACATTTGGTATGTTTTATTTTAATCTTTATTACTATTTGCTAATATTCACGAAGCATAAGACTTTTAGTTCACTCCAACTTATAATCATATGCTTATCTTTGGAATGATTCTATATTAAAATAAAACAGTTACTACCGACCGGTGAGGAATGTCTACCTTATTCATCTTCTGTAGTGAGAATCCCATATCCCTGGCTTCGTCTGTTGTATAGGTTTGTGCTTTCCCTTCCTGGCAAAAATCCACAATCAAATTGTTTTCTGATAAATTCGTTATAACATACAAAAGACCACCATTCTTCGGATCTTTGTAAGCGGAGATCAACAGTCGTCCATCCTCTGGTGATTGGTTCCCGGACAGTTCACATTTTACGCGCACCATTCCCGGGCGGATAAAGCGGGAATAATTGCCTAGTACCCAAAGGAGTTTACTTTCCTTTAATTCACCATTGTTTTGGAGGTTTTCAACTACTCCTCCCGGCTTTCCAATATCACCTTTGGGACTATTAACCAGATAAAGCAAGCCATCTTTAAAATCAACTGCACTTATGGCTGTCCACCATTGCCACGATTTTGCATTGGCAAGAGTCAGGTCGTTATGAATAATCCGCGCTACATATAATGCAGTTTTCATGGTCAGATCCCTGCCACCTCCTCCGCCTATTTCATCATTCTTTTCAAGAATGCAATATTCGCTCATCCAGTAACCAAGGTAAGGGTTGGCTTGCTTTATTTTACTATTCAGCATCATCCGGTACTCCATCTGTTTATCAACCGGCCATACGGATTGATAGCTGTGTGCAGAGATTGTTTTCTCTACATTGGGAAAGTCGGCAATATAAAAGGGGGAATCTTTACTAAAAAAGAACTGGCTCTGGTTATCGCGCCCGTCGCTTTTCAAACCCATGATATCCATCGTCATGCAGGCGTGACCTATCGAGCCGGCCTCACCAATGACAATTTTGGTTTTCAGTCCGCGCGAAGAGAGATCGTGAGATAAATAGCGGACCAGATTATAAATCTCCTCATTCAATGCCGGTGTGCCCTCCTGACCACCATTATCCCAGTTCCATTGAGGTTCATTCACAGGACTCACGTAATCGAAGAATATCCCTTCCCGGTTAAAATGGTCAATCACATCGACCAGGTATTTCGAATAATCGTCCATAAATCCCGGTTTTAAATTTAGATGGATCTCCCCTTTAGGAGCAAAACCTTTGCCATTTTTAGTGTAATAGACCGGAGGGGAATTGGAGAAGGCCAGAAATTTTTCTACCCCACGCGCTTTGGCCGCCTCTAAAAACCATCGTTGTCCTTCCTGTTTGGTCCAGTTATAACTGCCATCTCTATTCAGAAAGCAGTCGCCCCTTCGCCAGGGATTGCCGATAAGGGAACTATCGCCTTGCTCTGTCGTTCCGGCAGCCAAGTTAAACCGCCAGATCGAAAGCCCGATCCCCCGGGGTTTTCCGGAAGCATCAAATTCCTTACTGAATAGCAGGTCCGCAGCTTTAGTCCGCTTTTCGACTGGCCAGTTTTTGCCTAAAAACTGCGCACTCCAGGCATCGGAGGCGCCGAAACCATCGATCGTTTGGTATATGACCTCAGGATTTGTGCTTATTTTCAGAATATTTTTATCTCCTGCCAGAAGTGGGCTATAGGTAAAAGGCAGGATGAATAGAAATGAGAAAAATAGAGAGAACCTATTCTGTGCTTTGCTTTTTTTCATATTAATCATTTTCATTGCATTAAATCAATTATTTAGTTTGAATTCCCCCATTTTTCATTCGGGTATTTTCCCATTTTAACAACCAGCTCTCCCCCTTTTACTAAATCCCTGAATTTCAGTTTAGGAACGTTCAAAGGTTTCCCGTTCAGGGTAGCAGATTGTATATAAGTATTCTCAGCAGAATTGCTTATGGCCTTGATTACAAATGGTTTTCCTCCATTGTAAATCTTGTTGACATGAATAGTAATTTCATCGAACAGGGGTGATGTGAGGTCGAAAACTGGTTCATTGGTTACCCCTCCGTTCATTTCGAACAAACCCATGGACGCAATTACAAACCAGCCGCCCATCTGCCCTTCATCTTCATCCCCTTCCCACCCGTGGTAGGGGGTATTTCCATAGAATTTATCAAGAATTGCCCTTGAATATTTTTGGGTGAGCCAGGGTTTTCCGGAATAATTAAACAGGAAAGAGGCCTGCATATTGGCTTCATTGCCATGATTTATGTAATATTCATAGGCAATATCCTGATGACGATCGAACGCATAGGCGGTAAAGTTATGTTTTACGGATTTCTGAAATCCCTCTTCGAGACGGCTATTGAACAACTCTTTCCCCATCAATTGAATCAAACCGGTAATATCATGGGGCACATACCAGGTGTATTGCCAGCCATTCCCTTCGATCCAGTGTTTTCCTGAAAAGGGATCATAATCTTTCATCCAGTTTCCATTAGAATCTTTTGGCACCTGAAATTTCAGTTTAGGATTAAACTGGTTTTTCCAATTTTCGGACCGTTTCAGAAAAAACTTATAATCGTCGTCGCGGTTCATTGCTTTAGCGAGGTTGGCGGCACAAAAATCGGTATAGGCATAGTCGAGAGTACGTGATGCCGCATCGGCTTCAATCGGCACATAGCCCAGTTTATTGTAAATATCCAGCTGTTCCATCCCCGAAAGGCCAGTGCCGGCAAGCTTTTTCCCTTGCTTCAATCCATTATGCCGCACAGCCTGATAGAGTTTATGGATATCGTAATTCCGGATTCCCTTCTGATAGGCCGACACCATCAAAGCAATCTCATGGGTTACCTCCATGATACCTGTTAACTTGATACCTGTTGGACCGTCGTTGGTCCAGCCTGTCTTGTCGAAGAGT
Source organism: Prolixibacteraceae bacterium (assembly GCA_947475715.1). Taxonomy (GTDB): domain Bacteria; phylum Bacteroidota; class Bacteroidia; order Bacteroidales; family Prolixibacteraceae; genus JAAFHB01. Next base: position 605 of record CANJNY010000243.1, on the reverse strand, counting down.
TCCAGCTGGGTGGTTACCCAATTATTCATAATTTGAGGAGCAACCAAAGAGAGGATGGTATTGTAGTTCCAGAAAGTATTCCAGAATGCATCGCCGCCATACATGACACCACCTGCGGGCAATTGTTGAATCCTGTTCAACGGATCTTTATAGCGGCCATCAACATCGCTCCAGGTCTGCTTGGCAAAGCTTCTGAAAAAATTGGTGTAGAATTTTCCTTTATTCTCCTCACTTCCTTTAACATCAATTGTTGAAAGAAGGTTGTTCCAACTCTGACGTGCAGCAGCAACAACAGCTTCAAAATCCCAGCCAAAGGAATCAAGTTCAGCTTTCAGGTTATTTCTGGCGCCTTCAATATCCACCAGTGAAAGACCTACCTTTATCAGGATCGGTTCACCTTCTTTAACCCGGAAATTTACAAATGCACCGACATCACCATTGCCAGTAACTTTATTCCCGTTATTTGATATTTTGTCATTCGCCCATCCTTTTAACGAAATAAATGGCTTACTGAATTGGATAACAAAGTGAAGTTTATAGTTGCCTGACGATTCAGCCCGTGTGAGGGCATAGCCTTCAATTGAATTCGCATTAACTTTCTCAAT
>CANJNY010000242.1 GCA_947475715.1 Prolixibacteraceae bacterium | reverse complement strand
GTTATATGATGCCAATGGTAATCCGGAGAGCCTGCTTTTTGTTGAGCGGGATGTTACTGAGCGTAAACAGGCAGCGGATACCATGCAACAGATCTCAGCCCGACTTGCTTTAGCGACCCGTGCCGGTGGAGTAGGGGTATGGGATCTTGATCTTCAAAATGATTTGCTGATTTGGGACGATCAGATGTTTGCCCTCCATGGAATCGAAAAAAGGGATATTTATGGATCTTACAAGGAGTGGCTTGCCGTGATATTTCCTGACGATATACTAAAAGTTGACCAGCAGATAAAAATGGCCATTAAAGGCGAAACGGAATTTGATACTGAATTCCGTGTTGCATGGCCCGATGGTTCAGTTCATAATATTAGGGCAATTGCGAATGTTCAACGCGATAACATGGGTGTTCCGCTTCATATTATCGGTACAAACTGGGATATCTCAATGCAAAAAAAGACCGAAGCGACCCTTTTAATCGCCAAGCAGGAGTCGGATAGTGCAAATCGGGCAAAGTCAGAATTCCTTGCTAATATGAGTCACGAAATCAGGACTCCGCTAAATGGGGTAATCGGATTTACTGACCTTTTGTTAAGGACTCCCCTGAACAAAATACAAAAGCAATATGCTAAAAATGCCAATACCTCAGGCTACTCTTTATTGGGCATTATAAATGACATTCTCGATTTTTCTAAAATTGAGGCGGGAAAGATGGATATCGACCTGATTAAAGGGGATATCATAGAACTGGCGGAATTAACTTGTGATATTGTAAAATATCACGCTTCGCAAAAAAATATTGAGCTTTTATTGAATATCGGGCAGGATATTCCACGTTTTGCATTAATTGATCCAACCAGGTTAAAACAAATCTTAGTAAACCTCCTAGGAAATGCCGTGAAATTCACTGAAACCGGTGAGGTCGAGCTGAAGATCTCCTTCGTAAAAACAGAACAAAACAGGGGTGAATTTCTTTTTTCTGTCAAAGATACCGGAATTGGAATTAGTGAAGAACAACAGAGGCATCTTTTTAAAGCATTTACCCAGGCCGATACTTCAACAACGCGAAGATTTGGGGGAACTGGCCTGGGGTTGACGATCTCCAATATGCTTGCCGAAAAAATGGGGACTAAAATTGAAGTGGTCAGTGAACTGGATAAAGGTTCCAACTTCTTTTTTACCCTTAATACATCCTTTGAATTGGGTGAAAAACCGGACTTATCCCGGCTGAAGTCAATAAAACGGATTTTAGTCATTGATGACAACTTCAATAGCCGGATGATTCTTGAACATACTTTCAGATACTGGGGAATTGAATTTGTTGGGTTAGAAAATGGAAATGAAGCGATTTTACTGCTTGAAAAATCAAAACCATTTGATGTCATTTTAGTAGACTATCAAATGCCGGAGATTAATGGAATTGAGACCATTCGATTAATTCGTAATCAATTAAATCTAACCGCTGAAAAACAACCTGTAATATTGCTTCATAGTTCCTCAGACGATATTGAAATTTATGAAGAATGTAAGCGACTTGGAGTAATATTTAATCTTACTAAACCTGTAAAGTCATCCGAATTATTGCATTATCTGAAAAGTGTTCACCATAATCTGGTTCCTGCCACGTTGGAAGATGAATTTGGCTCGCTAATTCGGGCTGTTGCCTTGACTAATAATTCGACTCCCGGCATCCTTGTGGCTGAAGATGTTGATATTAACATGAATTTGGTGACAACTGTAATCAAACAGATGATCCCAGACGCAATCATTTATGAGGCTAAAAATGGTCAGGAGGCGTTTGAAATGACCATTTTAAATAAACCGAATTTAATTATTATGGATATTCAGATGCCTGTTATGTCTGGAATTAAGTCGACAATGGCTATCCGAAAGTTTGAATCGGGAGAAGGATCGAGAATCCCCATTGTAGCTCTTACCGCTGGTGCAATAAAAGGTGAAGAAGAAAGTTGTATTGCTGCCGGAATAGACGATTTCTTAACTAAGCCACTGGATCATAAAAAACTTCAATTGATTTTAGAGAAACATCTGAGCATTTTTTATAAGCAGTCTGCATTTACCGATCAGATTACCGGTCGTGAAATTGGCAATCTTCATTTTGACCGGACTTTATTTCTGGAGGGACTTAATGGGAATAAGGCGCTCGGGGAAGAACTCCTTATCGCAGTTCAGGTGCAATTTGACAAAGATTTAAAATTGCTTGGCATTGCAATTAAAGAACGCGATTTTCACCTGATTAAAAATGTTGCACATGCCATAAAAGGGACATGCCTAAACTTGTGGTTTAATAAGATGGCAGAGTTGGCTATCGAAATTGAATTATTCTTTGGTACCGCCTATTTTAATGAACTTGAAGAGTTATACCACGAGCTTCTGCAGGAATGGGAGCAGGTTCAGGCTCTGATAACTAAAGGGGGTGATTAAGTATTTGCCTGACTTACCTGGTCAACCAGGCAGATTATTGAGCGATACGAAATTCCTGAGTGCAAACTCAATCCGATTTCACACGTTCTGCTTGTCGAATATCCTTTGGTGATATCCTCCGTTAGCTGCCCTTTAAGGTCGGCCAGCCCATGTTTGTTGAGCTCGGGAAACGAAAACCCCCGATCACCGGCAAAACCGCAACAATTAGATTCCACAACGAGCACTTTTGTTGCGCATTTTTGAGTCAGTTCAATCAGCTTTGCCTCTAATCCCATTTTCTTGATGCTGCAAACGGGAAAAATAGAGATTGTTTCCTTTAGGGGGGCGATTGTAAGGTGGGGTAGAAGGTAATCAAGAATAAACTCAACCGGCTCATAGAGTCTGAGCGGTTCTCCCATATTTTCTTTCATCGTATAATGACAGGGGCTCATATCGCATATAACCGGATATTTTCCGTTTTCGCTCGCTTTAATCAGTTCATTTTTCAGTTCATTTGATTTTTTAATCCCAAGCTCTGTATACCCTTTACTCGAAAAGGCCATTCCGCAACAATGCTGATTAAGATTCTTAGGATAAATAACCTCAAAGCCTCCCTTGTGAAGCAGTTGCACCATTACTTCTGTGAGCTGTTTTTCCCGGTTGTTCTCTGCAGATTCACCCATCGCCCGGTTTATGCATGATGGAAAATAGACAACTTTTCGATCGGATTTTAAGTTGGAAATAATCGATTTCTGATTGATTCCTTTAGCTCCTAACGGCATATATTGATTCCATACCGGTAATCTGTTTCCCGTAATGACTCGTATAGCTTTCGAGAAACGCTTCATCCGTGAAGTTCCCAAAACGGCATGGACCAATCCCACGGTTGTGAGTGCTTTCCGCGTGAGGTAAATTAGGACACTCATGTGGTTGGCTATTACAGTGGCAACTCTTTGCTTCGGTTCTGTTGCTTTGTGCCGTAACGTTTTAATGAGTTGGCCGGTATCTATTTTAACCGGGCACGCAGTGGCGCATAGCCCATCCGTGGCACAGGTTTGGTCTCCCGCATATTTAAAGGAATTAATAAGCGCGGTCAGGGTAAGGGGGTCATCACCTGTTTTCGTGAGATTTGCCATCTCACGGAAAACCGCAATGCGCTGTCGCGGAGAAAGGGTCAGGTCGGCAGAGACACAGGATGGTTCGCAGAAACCGCATTCAATACATTTATCAATCGTTTCGTTTGCCGCCGGTATCGGTTTGAGGTTTTTAAGATGAGCCTCCGGATCATTATTCAGGATTACTCCCGGATTGAGCAGGTTCTGCGGATCGAAGAGATTTTTGATTTGCTTCATCAATTGATAAGCCTCATTTCCCCATTCCATTTCAACAAATGGCGCCATGTTGCGGCCGGTGCCATGTTCCGCTTTTAGCGAGCCATCGTATTTTGTAACTACCAAATCTGCGACTTCTTCCATAAAGTGGCGATACCTCTCAACTTCATGCTTGAGTCCAAAATCCTGAGTAAAGACAAAGTGGAGATTCCCTTCGAGCGCATGACCAAAAATTACCGCTTCGAAGTATTCCCATTTTTCAAATAATTGTTGAAGGTCAAGTGTTGCTTCTGCGAGCCTCGAAACAGGAAAAGCAACATCCTCAATAATTACCGTTGTGCCGGTTTTGCGTATTGCCCCAACTGAGGGAAACATCCCTTTGCGAATTTTCCAGAGCAGTTCATATTCTGAGGGAACTGCCGTAAAATAAACGGGTATTTCAGTAGAAACCGGCTCAATGGTATTTAGGATAATGTTGATCTGACTGTCCAAATCTTCCTGTTGTAAGGCCCTGGTTTCAATAAGAATGGCTGCTCCTTTGGGATTTATCGATTTGAGGTAATCCGGAATTCCGTGCTGATTTTCGACCGCTCGTAACCCCGCCCTGTCGATCAGTTCTACCGCCGAAACGGGAGCCGATTGAAGTAATGAAACAGCCAGACAAGCCTTTTCAATATCCGGAAAGACCATTAGTGAACTTGCTTTAAATGGGTGTTCCACCACCGTATTATAGGTGATCTCTGCAATAAAACCAAGGGTTCCTTCTGAACCGATCATCAGGTGTTCCAGGATATCAAACGGATCGGTATAGTCGACCAGCGCATTGAGACTGTATCCTGTGGTATTTTTCATCTTGAATTTTGCCGAAATCCGTGCTGCCAAAACCCGGTTTTTCTTTATTTGGGCACCCATTACTTCGAGATCGTCAAGGAGTTGAGCGTGATTTATGCGGAATTGTTTTTTGCTTTCACCATCGGCCGTATCAAGCAGTGACCCGTCTGCAAAAATAATGCGCATACTGTCAACGGTTTTATACGAATTTCCGGAGGTGCCACAACACATACCACTGGCATTATTGGCGGCAATACCTCCGATCATCGCTGCATTTACCGAGGCAGGATCGGGGCCGATTTTTCGTCCGTAAGGGGCAAGAAGTGCATTCACCCTCCCTCCGGTAAGCCCCGGTTGAAGCCTGATTCGTAAACCTTCGTTAAGGATGGTATATTTTTTCCAGTGATTTCCTGCAATAATCAATACAGAATCGGAGATTGCCTGGCCCGAAAGACTGGTGCCTGCAGCCCGAAACGTAACAGGTATTGAAAGTCGGGCACTCTCCCTAAGTATGAGGGAGACCTCCAGCTCATCTTTTGCCTTGATGACCATTTTGGGGATTAGCCGGTAAAAGCTCGCATCTGTTCCGAAGGCCAGGGTATGCATCGGATCATGAAAGATCCGTTTTGAATCAATAACCGGTGTCAGTTGCTGAAAAAGCGTCTGGTAAATTCCTGCAAGCATAATCTTTTCTGAATTTGGAATGGTGGTAAAATTAGGTAAATAAATTCTGAAGCCTATTTATTTATTAATTTTGGATTCCTAAAAAAGATTGAATATGACAAAGATTGAAATCGTCAGTGGAGATATAACCAGATTGCAG